>CAZJJC010000353.1:0-11696 GCA_964546195.1 uncultured Enterobacteriaceae bacterium
ATGAATCCCAACTCGCTCGTGCCGACGATCGACGACGACGGCTTCGTCCTGTGGGAGTCGCACAGCATCGTGCGCTATCTCTGCGCGAAGCACGGCGCCGGCACGCTGTGGCCGGCCGACCTCCAGGCGCGCGCCGACGCGGAGCGCTGGATGGACTGGGCCTTCAGCTTCCAGAGCGCGATGCGCAACGTGTTCTGGGGCCTCATCCGCACGCCGCCCGAGAAGCGCGACGCAATGGCGATCGAGGAGGGGCGCAAGAAGAGCGCCCAGCTGCTCGCGGTGCCTGAGAGGACGCTGTCGCAAAGGCCGTATCTCGGCGGCGCCGGCTTCACGATGGCCGACATCCCGCTCGGCTGCGAGGTGCAGCGCTGGATGCGCGTTCCGATCGAGCGCCCGCCCTACCCTGCGGTGGAGACCTGGTTCGGCCGCTTGTGCACGCGCCCGGCGTTCAAAAAGATCGTCGATCTGCCGCTGTCTTGACTGCCGCAAGCTCGCGCACTCTGGCGTAGAACGCCGGCAGGTTGCCGCCGGAGTCGGCGAGCAGCCGCTCGAAGGCCGGCACCATCTGCGTGTACAGCGAAACCGACACCAGGAAGGCGTTGTTCGGCTCCATAGGCACGACGTTGCCGTACTCGGCGCGCAGCCGCGCGAATTCGGCTGTTTTCTGGTTGAGCTTGTCCGAGGAATCTGATTCGTAAATCTGCGCCAGGCGAGCGCGCGTCGCCGCGACGCTGGCGGCGAACTCCCGCTTGCGCGCCTGCGCGGCGCGGAAGGCGGCCAGCTCGCCGGTGCGGCCCTCGGCCCGCAGCCAGCGCCGCACGCCCACCTCCTCCACGGCGACCGCGAAGGATTCGTTGAAGGCGGTGTCGTCGCGCGCATAGGCCACCTGGTGGGCCAGCTCGTGGAACAGCAGCCGCGCGAGCTGCGTGTCGGGGTAGAGGATGAAGGTGGACAGCAGCGGATCGTCGAACCAGCCGAGCGTCGAATAGGCCGGCACGCCCGCGATGTGCACGTCGTAGCCGTCGCGTTGCAGCCGCTCCGCGTGGCGGCGCGCCAGGTTCTCGGAGAAGAAGCCGCGGTAGCTCACGCAGCCGGTGAAGGGGAAGCACTCGCGCTTGGCCTCGACGGAGAAGCGCGGTGCCGCAAATACGTTCCACACCACATAGGGGCGGCGCAGATCGGCATACGACGCATAGCTGCCGTTTTCCGGCAGCGCCAGTTCGCGCGAGGCGAACTCGCGGATGCGGCGCGCCGTTTCCAGCCGCGCCCGCAGCTGCGGCGTGGTCTGCGGATCGGCCAGCCAGCTCTCTAGCGGCCGCGCGGAGCGCATGACGCCGAGCTGGCCGCCGATCGCCTGGGCATAGAACGCGACCGACTCGCAGCCCGAGAGCAAAGCCGCCACCGCCAGGACGAGCGCGAGCCTCATGCGAAACGCCCCGATGCGAGAAACCGCTCGATGAGGCCGCCGACCGCGCCCGACATGATCAGCATGCTGTGACCGTAGGGCACCAGCTCGCGCGCGGTCATGCCGGCAACCGCGGTCTCCGTGACCCGCACCACGCCGTCGTTCACATCCGGAAGCCGGCCAAGGACCCTGCCCAGGCCGAGCGGCAGGGTCCCGGCGACCACGCCGAGCGGCGCATTGCGCTGCCAGCGCGCCTCGCGCTCGCCCCACAGCGCGCCGCAGGCGCCCAGCATCCAGCGGCCCACGCGCCCGGTCGCCAGGCGGCGGCCGGCGAGGCAGCCGCGCACCGGGGCGCCGAGGAGCACCACCGACGCGGCGGCGAGCTCCGGATTGGCGTTGAGCATGTCGAGCACCAGGATTCCGCCCAGGCTGTGGCCGATGAAATGCGCCGGCCGTCCGCCAAGCGCCTCGCGAGCGTAGCGCGCGAAGCGCGAGACGTTGGCGTCGAAAGGGCTGCGTCCCCGGTACGCAAAGACGTGCACGGTATAGCCGGCGCGGCCGAGGCGCGCCGCAAGCAGCGCCATGGCGGAAGCCGGCATCCATAGCCCGGGCGCCAGCACTACCTCCCGCGTCACTCCGGCTTTCCTTGCCGCGCTTCGCGCATCGCCTCGATTACGGCTTGCGCGCGGTGCACTACCGGGTAGTCGACCATCTGCCCATCCACCTGGATGGCCGCGGCGCCGCGCGCCTCGGCCTCGCGGAACGCAGCGACGATGCGCTCGGCGCGCGCCAGCTCTTCGTCGCTGGGCAGGTAGGCACGGTTCACCGGGCCGAGCTGATCCGGGTGCACGCACAGGCGTCCCTGGAAGCCGCCGCGCCGGCTGCGCTCCAGTGCGCGCTGGAAGGCCTCGGCCTCCTTGAAGTGAAACCAGGGGCTGTCGATCGGGTTCTCCATGCCGGCTGCGCGCGAGGCAAGCACCACGCGCGCGCGCGCGTCGGCGAGCTCGGGCTCATCCAGCGTCGGCGCGAGGCCGAGCTCGTGCCCGTAGTCGGCCGCACCGAAAGCCACCCGCCTTACGCGCCAGGGGCTCCGGTACGGCCGCAGGTTGCGCGCCTGGAGAATGCGGTCGATGCGCTGCACGCCTGCCGCCGTCTCGACCTGGGGCATCAGGTCGATCGAGCCTTCCGCAACGCCACGCTCGCGCTCGAGCGCCGCGATCAGCCAGTCGATGGCGTGCAGGTCGGCGGCGCTCTCCACTTTCGGCAGCACCACACCGTCGAGGCCCTTGTGGATCGTCGCGACCAGGTCGCCGTAGCAGAACGGCGTCGACGGGGCGTTGACGCGGACATAGCCGCGTCCCTTGCGCGGCCGCGCCAATGCTTCGGCGACCGAAGTCCTGGTTGGCTCTTTCTCATGCACTGCCACGGAGTCTTCGAGATCGACGATGACCACGTCGGCGTCCATGGTGAGCGCCTTCTCCACGCGCCGCGCCACGTTGCCGGGCGCGAACAGGAACGAGCGGTTCAGCGGCATCTCAGGCTTGCTTCTTCTGCAACGAAACGACTTTCGAGTTGGGGAGCGGCACCATGCAGCCCTGTACGCAGCAGCGCCCGGGCTGGCGGTTGGCCGTGATTTGCCTTGCTTGATCGCCCAGGACGCCGCGATCCAGGAGGCGCTCCACCAGATCGACCTTGTTCCCCACCGGGTAGTTCCGCCAGATTTCCATCTTCATGGCCTCCGGCGAGCCGCCGCCGTGCAGCGAGATCACCGAGTACCAGCCGCCCTGGCTCGAGGCGGTGAGGTCCTCCACCAGGCGCGCCACTTCCATGCGCCTGGCGTAGGGAATGTCCGAGCGGCCACCGAGCAGCTCCGAAAGCCGCCCCGCGGTCGCCGGGTTATGGTCCTCGGCGGGACCGGGAAGCGCCACCACCAGCCCGCCGGAGACATGGTGCGCGAGGCGGTGCATGTCGTAGATCTGCGTGGCGAGCAGCAACTTGCCGATGTTCGCGAACACCGCATCCGGGACGGCTACGCCGGCGGCGTCACGGCTGCCGTAGACCGAGGCGGCCACGCCGCAGGCGTAGAAGCCCTCGACGATCTTGATCAAGTCGATCATCGCCTCGCGCAGGTTGGGCGCGGCGTCGAGCTCGATGCCGTTCGCCTCGGTCATGAGCGCGCCTGCGCCGATGAGCAGATCGCCGAACCCTGCGCGCGCCGCGATGCACGTGTGGCGATGGTGCGTGGCGTAGGTGTAGGTGAAGGCGGCCGAGTGCTGCCACTCGCCGGCGAGGAACACGCGCTCCCACGGCACGAAGACATCGTCGAAGATGGCAACGCCGGTCGACTGGCCGTAGCGGCCGCTGAACCTGGCCGCCGCTTCGCCCGGACGGCCGGCGGCCCGCGCGACGAGCGTCAAGCCTGCGGCGTCGATCGGCACGGCGCAGCACACCGCGTAGTCGCGGTCCTGCTCGGTCATGTTGCGGCAGGGCATGACGCGCAGGTGAGGCATGTAGGGCGCGCCGGTAATGATGGCTTTCGCGCCGCGCAACACGATGCCGTCCTTGCGCCGCTCCGAGATGCGCTGGTACGCGTCGCGGTTGGGCGGGGCATGCGGCCGCCGGCTGCGGTCGCCCTTGCCGTCGGTCATCGCGATGCCGACGGCGAGGTCCTCTGCATGCACCTCGCCCAGATAGCTTTGGAATCTCCCGTGGTAATCGCCCCCCATGTCGTGCGTCGCGGAAGCGATCGCGGCAAAGGCATCCCCGACCAGGTAGCGCTGCGCGCAGCCGGTCTGCTGGCAGACCAGGCGCACCGCCTCGAGCTTGTTGAGCAGATCGTCGGTGGACCGCGGCACCGCGAGCATGCGGTTCACGTGCCCGGCGCGCATGAGCGGCGCGAGCTCCTCGCGCAGCGCATAGTCGTAGGTGAGCGCGATCGCGTTCACGCCGGGTGCGAGCCGCGGCTCGTCGGCCACCGAGCCGATCGGGCTGCCGTCCAGGAAAACCTTCGGCCGGTAGCGCCTCAGCGATTCGCGATACTCGTCTCCGGACATCGGCATGGGGCCTCCTGTTATTCGAGCAAGCGCCGCTCGCTCCACGGCGGATAGGGCTTGCGCGTCGCCGTCTGCAGCCATTCGGGCCACACGACCTCGGGCCTGCCCCTCAGAATCTGCACGACCGCCGGCTTCGCCGCCAGCTGCGCGCCGCTCTCCGGATCGACCTTGTAGCCGCCCAGCACGGTGTCGGTCTCGAGCTGCGCCAGCGTGGCGCGCAGCTTTTCCTGGTCGAGCGACCCGGCGCGGCGCAGCGCCTCGGCGAGCACCGTGCCGGCGGCATAGGCGTGCGCGGCGCTCGCTCCGGGCGGCGCCGACCATCTGGCTTGGAACGCCCGGACGAACCCGTCGTTCCCCGAGGTGGCGAAGCGCGGGTCGTACTCGCTCGCGCCGAGGCTGAACTCCGCGTCCTGGCCGATCAGGAGGATCAGCTTCGGGTCGGCCGCGCTGCGCGCGAAGAACATGAGCGGCGCATACTCGAGCCTCTTCAGCCCGCGCACCATGTCCGCCGTGTCGCGCAGCCCGCCGAATGCGATCCAGGCCTCGGCGCCGGCAGCGCGGGCCTTCTCGATGTGCGCCGAGAAGTCCGCCGCGGCCGGGCTGTAGAGCAGGAGCTGGGCAGGCTGGAGCCCCTGCTGCAATGCCATCTCGCGCGCCGCCTGCGCCATCTCGCGGGAAGCGAGATCGTCGCGCGCGAGGATGAGCACCTTGCGCAGGCCGGCGGAGCGCGCAAGCTCGATCACGCCGTCGCCGTAGGCGGCATTCGGAACCGCCGTCTGGAACATGTAGCGCGTGCCGCGCCGGTGCACCGTCTGCGAGGCGCCGGCGCCGTTGATCAGCACGCGGCGCGCGCGCTCGGCCTCGGCGCCGGCCATCAGGGTCGCGGCCGAACCGAACGGGCCGATGAGGAGATCCGCCTTGTCGTCGCGGATAAGCTCGCCGTACAACTGGCCGGCGCGCACTGCGTCCGAGCCGTCGTCGCGCAGGCGCAGCTCGACCGTCCGTCCAAGCAGCCCGCCCGCCTTATTGAGCTCCTCGTGCCAGAGCACCAGGCCCTTGTGATACTCGGCGGCGAGCGAGGCCAGGGCACCGGTCTGCGAGACTACGGCGCCGATCACCATCGGCGGCTCCTGCGCCAGAGCTCCGGTTGCGCAGAGCAGAAGTAGAATCCGGATCAGGAATGACACTGCAAGATCTCCTCGGCGAGATTGTAGGCGCTGGCAACGTCCTTACCGCTCCCGAAGACACGAAACCGTATTTCACCGACTGGCGCAGGCAGTATTGCGCCGCCGCCGAATGCGTCGTGCGGCCGGCGAGCACGGCCGAGGTCGCCGCCGTGGTGGCGCTGTGTGCGCGCGAAGAGGTTGCCGTTGTTCCCCAAGGCGGCAATACCGGCCTGGTCGGCGGCTCGGTGCCTGGCGGCGCAAGGCGCGAGGTGGTGCTGTCGCTCTCGCGCTTGAACCGCATCCGCGCTCTCGACCCGTTGAACGACACCGCAACAGTGGAGGCGGGCTGCGTGCTCGCGGCGGTCCAGCAGGCCGCGGCGGACGCCGGGCGCCTGTTCCCTCTCTCGCTCGCCGCCGAGGGCAGCTGCCAGATCGGCGGCAACCTCTCTACCAATGCCGGCGGTGTGAACGTGCTGCGCTATGGCACGGCGCGCGAGCAGGTGCTCGGCCTCGAGGTCGTGCTTCCCGACGGGCGCATCTGGGACGGCCTGCGCGGCTTGCGCAAGGACAATACCGGCTACGATCTGAAGCAGCTTTTCCTCGGCGCCGAAGGCACCCTGGGCATCATTACCGCCGCGGTGCTGCGCCTGTTTCCGCGGCCCAGCGCCACGGCCAGCGCGTGGATCGCGCTCGACAGCCCGAAGGCTGCGGTCGAGCTGCTGGGCCTGCTGCGCGAGCCCCTTGGCGATCGCGTTTCGGCCTTCGAGCTCATGTCGCGCGCCTGCCTGGACGCCGTGAGGGCGCATGCGCCCGGCACGCAGGACCCGCTTGGGGCACTCCATCCGTGGTACGTGCTGGCCGAGCTGGCCGACAGCGGCGAGCCGCGGCTTCTGCGCGAGCGGACCGAAGCTGCGCTTGCCGATTGCGCCGAGCGGGGGACGCTGCGTGATGCCGCGCTTGCGCAAAGCGGTGAACAGTCGCGCGCGCTGTGGCGCATCCGAGAGCGGATTCCAGAGGCCCAGTTCACCAACGTCAAGCACGACATCTCCGTTCCAGTCTCGCGGATTCCCGATTTCGTCGAGCTCGCCGACCAGGCCTTGGAGCGGGCCTTCCCGGAGGCGCAAATCTTCTGCTTCGGCCACGTCGGCGACGGCAACCTGCATTACAACGTCGGCCCGGAGACCCTGATGCCGCGGCGCGCCGAAGTCAGCCGCATCGTCTACGACACGGTCGCGGCGCTCGGTGGGTCGATCTCCGCGGAGCACGGGCTCGGCCAGCTCAAGCGCGAAGAGATCCTGCGCCACAAGGGCCCGCTCGAGCTGGAGCTGATGCGGGCGCTCAAGCGCACGCTCGACCCCAAGGGCCTGATGAACCCCGGCAAGCTGCTCTAGCGCGAGCGCGTGAGCAGCAGCGGCATGCGCCGGTCGGCCACTATGAGCTCGCCGGCGATCTGATCGCCCTGCATGCGGCCGCTAAACCGCGCGGCGCCGTCTTCGAGGACGATCTCGCGGCCGCGCAGCGCGGCGCGCGGCGTTTGCAACGTCCTGCCGCCCAGCCGTCCTTCGACCTCGATGTGCTGGAAGTTCTGGTGGATGGTGAGCTCGCTGCCGCTGCCTTGCCAGCGGCCGCGCACTTCCGCCGGCACCACCCATAAATAGAGCGCGCTTTCCTCGCCCTGTCCGGGGTGCGGTCTGGAGATGCGCACCGTCTCGGCGCGGTCCGGCACCCAGCTGGTCATGCGGAAGGCATGCGACACAATGCGCGTTCCCGGCCGCAGCTGATCGAGGAAACGCGGCTGCAGCCGGTTGATGAGCCCCGGCAGCAGGTAGACGGTCACCACGGTGGCCTGCGAAAGATCCGCGGCGAGCACATCGCCCTGCAAGAAGCTGACGCGGTCGGCAACCCCCGCCTGGCGGGCAGACTCGCGCGATTTCTCCACCAAGGCGCGGTCGAGCTCGATCCCCAGCCCGCGCGCGCCGAAGTTTCGGGCCGCGGCGATGACGATTCTGCCGTCGCCGGAGCCCAGGTCCACCACCAGGTCCGCGGCGCGCGTGCCGGCCAGCTCGAGCATGCGCTGGACGACCTCGTCGGGGGTGGTGATGAACGGCACCGGCGAGAGTGCCTCTTGCGCAGGTGCCGCGATCGAAAAAAGCAAGGCCGCGACGAAAGCCGGCCACCTCACCGCAGCAGATTCTCGATAGCGACCCGCACGTCGTCGCGCGCCCAATCGATCGCCCCGAAGTAGCTGTAGCGGATGCGGCCGTCCGGCCCGACCACGAAGCTCGCGGGCAGCACGCGCGCGTTCCAGGCGCGGGTGGTTTTCGTATCAGGGTCGAGCAGCAGAGGAAAGCCGAGCCCCGTCTTCTCGCCGAAGGCGCGCGCCGCGCGGGCGCCCTCGCCCACGTTGACCGCCAGCACGACGAAAGGCTTGCCCTGCAGCGCGCCGCGCAGCCTTTCCATGCTGGGCATCTCTTCCCGGCAGGGCACGCACCAGGTGGCCCAGAAGTTCACCAGCACGGCGCGTCCGCGGTAGTCGGCGAGCCGGTGCAGCTTGCCCTCGGCATCGGTCAGCTCGAGGGCGGGCGTGGCGCCGCCCGCCCAGGGCTTGAGCGGCTGCGCCGACGCCGGCAGCGCCAGCGCCAGCAGCAGCAGCGCCAGCCTCAAGCCTTCAGCTCTCGCGCTGTCATCGTGTACCTGAAGGCGTCGGGGTCCAGCTGGTCGAGCCGCTCATCACCGCTCTCGCCGTTCGGGTACATGAGGTAGGGCAGCTTCGGTCCCTTGGAGTTGGGCAGCGCGATGTCGTGGCCCATGTTGTAGGCCAGCCAGTTCATTTCCCAGCTGCCGAACAGGCGCTTGCGCGCAGCCGCGACCTTCGGATCGTTTAGCGCGAGCTTGCCGGGCGGCTCCTCGAGCGCAACCTTGCGCACGTCGGCCGGATCGACCGGCACCCAGCCGCGGCCCCCGGCAAAGAATTCAGCCCGGCAATGCTGGGCGCGCGTGACCGAAGGCGTGCCGACCCCGAGGCTGCGATAGCCATGCTCCGACGCGGCGACGCGCAGCCCGTAGACATCGCGCGCCGCAACGCCGACCGCGCGCGCCAACCCCACGAACAGCGCGTTCAGGTCGCCGCACTTGCCGCCCAGGTTGCCGGTCTCGAGCATCGCCCGGATGTCGCCCCAGCCGCAGCCGCGCACCTTCGGGTCGCGGAAGGTATTTTCCACCACCCACTCGTAGATCGCGCGCGCCTTGTCCACATCGTTGCGCGCGCCTTTGACGATACCCTGCGCCGTTTTCCTCACGATGCCGTCGGTGGGTATGTATTCGGTAGGCGCGGTAAAGAACGCGTGCTCGGCGGGGCTCAGCCGCCCGGCATCGGGTTTCGGCTTGCCCGGATCGACGCTGCGGTCGCGGGTGGAGAAGCGGCTGGCGAGCTCGAGGTGCGGCGTGGCGACATTCGCCGGCCACTCCGCATAGAGCATGGAAGCGCCGTACTTGCCGTCGCTTAGCACATCGGTGCGGCCGGCGTTTCCCGACCAGCCGTTGCCCAGACTGCGATGCCACTCGGTGTCGAGGGAAAGCGGCAGCGGCAGCCATACGCGCGACACGCCCTCGGGCAGCTGCAACTCGACCCGCGTGACGACTTCGAAGCTTCGCCAACCGCTGCTCGCCAGGCCGGTACGCCACGGCAGCGAGGCTGCCGCAGAGGCGGCAATGGAGCTCTTCAAAAACGCTCTGCGATCCATGGATGTGCTCCTGAGGTGACTTTACGGCAGTTTATTATGCTGGATTCGCGTCAGCCGCACAGGGGTCAGCTGCGTTGAACGGGACCATGGAACTCGAGCGCTTCCTGGCGCAGCTGCCCAAAGGCGACCTGTGGATATTCGGCTACGGCTCGCTTATGTGGTCGCCCGGTTTCTCCTTTAAACAGAAGGCGCCCGGCCGGCTGCACGGCTATCACCGCGCGCTGTGCATCCTCTCCACCCGCTACCGCGGCACCCGGCGCAGGCCCGGCCTGGTGATGGGGCTGTGCCGCGGCGGCTCCTGCTGGGGCATGGCGTTTCGCGTGGACGCCCGGCGCGTGCGAAACGCGCTGTCCCGGCTCTGGCAGCGCGAGATGCCGAGGCGCGTGTACGCGCCCCGGCTGCTCAAGGTGAAGCTGCGCTCCGGCCGCCAAGTCAGCGCGCTCGCCTTTCTCGCCGATCCCACGCACCCGGCGTACGTGCGCGAGCTCGATCTGCAAGGGCGCGCGCGGCTCGTAGCGCAGGGCATAGGCCAGCGCGGGCTTTGCGTGGACTATATCCGCAACACCATCGAGCACATGCACGAGGTCGGCGTGCGCGATCCGCACCTGGAGCGCATTTTGCACGCCGCGCTGGCATTGAGAACCAACGGCTCGGGCGAGGCCGCGCGGGCGGAGGTTCCGACGGCCGAGCGCCAGCCCGAAGCTACGGCTGCACGCGACGTGCTGCCGCGGCGCGCATCCGGCGCAGCGCCTCGTCGAGCCGCGCGCGTTGCGTCGCGAAGTTGAGCCTGACGAACTGCGGAGCGCCGAACTGCGCGCCCGGGGACAGCGCCACACCGTGGTCCAAAAAATGCTGGCAGGGGTCTTTCAGTTCCAGGGCGGAGCAATCGATCCAGGCGAGGTAAGTGGCTTCGACGTGCGCCACCGGCAGGCCGAGGCTGCGCTCGACCCGGTCGCGGTTGCCGCGCAGGTATTCGAGCTGCGCCTCCAGCCACGCTTCGCCGTGCCGGAATGCGGCGAGTGTCGCCTCGAAGCCGAACACCGACGGCGAGGGCAGCACGTGCGCGTTCACGTCAGCGGCGAACGCGGCGCGCAACGCCTCGTCCTCGATGATGGCCCAGGCGCAGCCTGCCGAGGGGAAATTGAAGGTCTTGCTCGCCGACATGAGCGTGACGGTGCGCCGCGAGACCTCGGGCGCGAGGCTGGCGATCGGCACGTGCCGCCTGCCGGCATCGAGCACCAGGTCGCAGTGAATCTCGTCGGACACGATGACCCGGTCGCCCGTCAAGCCGGCCAGGCGCTCCAGCTCGTCGCGGCGGAACACCGTGCCGCCGGGATTTTGCGGGTTGCACAGGAAAAGGAGCTTGGTTTCCTTCCGCAGGCTGCTCTTGAGGAAATCAAGATCGATGACCCAGCGCCCGTCCTGCAGCACGAGCGGGATATCGGTATGCGCCCGCGGCGCGAGCTGGGCCGCGCGCTTCAGATGCTGGTAGACCGGCGTGGGCACCAGGACATGCCCGTCGGGCGCTACCAGCTTGCGCGCCGCAAGGTGCAGCCCGGGCACCACCCCTGGCAGGAACACCAGCCATGAGGGCTCCACGCGCCAGCCATAGCGCCGCTGCATGCGCTCGACGATCGCCCGGCGCAGGGCCTCGGGCGGCGTGGTGTAGCCGAAGACGCCGTGCTGCACGCGCGAAGCCAGCGCCTCGAGCACCGCGGGAGGCGCGCGAAAATCGCTGTCGGCCACCCACAGAGGGACGACGTCGCGCCCGGCGTAGCGGTCCCAGCGCGTACTCCACGTCCCGCTGCGCTCGACGGGCGCATCGAAGTCGAAATCCACACGGAAGTTATAGCAAAAAAAACGCCGGGCCGATTTTCATCCGGCGGCCCGGCTGCTAGCGATGCGCGTACAGCTATTTCTTGGTGTTCGACAGCTCGTCTTTTTCCAGGCTGTCTCCCGCGCCCTCCTCCTCCTGCTGATCTTCTTCGCGCTCCTCTTCCAGCGCCTCGCGCAGCGCTTCGCCGTAGCCGCCCGGCTGCTGGTAGTCCTCGAGCGACACGCCCTCCTCGACTTCCTCGGTGATCACCGAGCGCGCCTGGGCCTGCAGCACCTCCGGCAACCAGGTCGCGATCGCCGGGAAGATCACCACCAGCGCGATGGCGATGACCTGCAGCCCCATGAACTCGAACATCCCCTTGTAGATGGTGAGCAGCGACCATTCCCTCACCACCTGCCTGAGGTAGTAGGCCGACATCGCCACCGGCGGCGAAAGGTAGGCGGTCTGCAAAGTGACCGCCACTACGGTGCCGAACCACACCATCAGCATTTC
>CAZJJC010000354.1:0-8727 GCA_964546195.1 uncultured Enterobacteriaceae bacterium
GGCATCACCACCACCGAAGTGGCTGGGGCCCTGCGCGCGCAGAACGCGCAGTACGCCGCAGGGCGCATCGGCACCGAGCCGGCGCCGCCCGGGCAGAAGATCGTCTACACGGTGACGGCCGAGGGACGCCTGGTGGAGCCCGAGCAGTTCGGCGAGATCATCGTCAGGGCATCAGGACCGACGGCCGGGCCGTCGGGGGGGCCCGTCGGCATCCTGCGGCTGAAGGACATCGCGCGCATCGAGCTCGGCGCGCTCAACTACGACACCAGCAACACCCTCGACGGCCGGCCCACCATCGGCATGGCCACCTACCTGCAGCCGGGCGCCAACGCGCTCGAGGTCGCGCGCAGCGTGCGCGCGCGCATGGAGGAGCTCAAGCCCGCCTTCCCGCAGGGCGTGGACTACGCCATCCCGTTCGACACCACGCGCTTCGTCGACGCCTCGATAAAGGAGGTGAATAAAACGATGTTCGAGGCCGCGCTGCTGGTGCTCGCGGTGGTGTTTCTTTTCCTGCAGAGCTGGCGTGCGACGCTCATCCCCATGATCGCGGTGCCGGTGTCGCTGATCGGCGCCTTCGCCGGCCTGTGGCTCGCCGGCTTCTCGATCAACACGCTGACCCTCTTCGCGCTGGTGCTCGCGATCGGCATCGTGGTGGACGACGCGATCGTGGTGCTGGAGAACGTCGAGCGCCTGATCCGCGAGGACAACATGCAGCCGTTCGAGGCGGCGCTGGAGGCAATGCGCGAGGTGTCGGGCGCCGTGGTCGCGATCGTCCTGGTGCTGTGCGCGGTGTTCATTCCGGTGGCTTTCCTCGGCGGCATCGCCGGCGCGCTCTACCGCCAGTTCGCGGTCACGCTGACCTTCGCGGTGGTGATCTCGGGCTTCATGGCCCTGACGCTCACTCCGGCGCTGTGCGCGCTGCTCATGAAGCCGGGCATGCACGAGTCGCGCATCTTCCACCCGTTCAACGTCGGCTTCGCCTGGGTGACGCGGCGCTTCCTCGGCGGCGTGGAGTTCCTGCTCGAGCACCGGGTGATTTCGCTCTTGAGCTTCGTGGCCGTGCTGGGTCTTTGCGTCTTTCTTTTCCTCAAGGTGCCGTCGAGCTTCGTGCCCGCCGAGGACCAGGGCTACGTCTTCGGCAACGTGCAGCTGCCCGACGGCGCGACGCTCGAGCGCACGCGCAACATGACCGCCAAGGTCAGCGACATCGCGCAGCAGCACCCCGGCGTGCGCAACGTCATCGCCATCAACGGCTTCGACCTGCTGGGAGGCGGCAACAAGACCAACGCCTCGACGCTGTTCATCCCGCTCAAGGACTGGGACCTGCGCCCGCAGGCAAGCGCCGCCGCGGTGGCGCGCGACATCGTGGCGCAGGGCGCGGCGCTGCGCGAAGGGCTGGTGCTCGCGTTCAACCCGGCGGCGATTCGCGGCCTGGGCACCTCCGGCGGCTTCGAGCTGTACCTGCAGGCACGCGGCGATGCCGACCCGCAGCGGCTCTCCAAGGTGACGCAAGGCTTTCTCGAGGCGCTGCGCAAGCACCCCCAGCTCACCGGCATCAACTCGTTCTTCCGGCCGACGGTGCCGCAACTGCGCGTGGAGGTCGACCGCGAGAAGGCGCTGTCGCTCGGCGTGCCGGTGCAGGACGTGTTCGACACCCTGCAGAGCACCATGGCGGCGCTGTACGTTAACGACTTCAACAAGTTCGGTCGCACCTACCGCGTGCAGATGCAGGCCGACGCGCCTTTCCGCTCGCAGCCCGAAGACCTGGGCGCGGTGTTCGTGCGCTCCACCGCCTCGCGCGACATGATTCCGCTGAAGTCGCTCATCACCACGTCCAACGTGGTGGGCCCCGAGCAGCTCGAGCGCTTCAACGGCTTCGTCGCCGCGCGCGTGCTGGGCAACGGCCGTCCGGGCGTGTCCTCGGGCGAGGCGATCGGCGCGGTAGAAGAGGTGGCGGCGGCGGCGCTGCCCGAGGGCTACGAGATCGCCTGGTCGGGACAGGCGTTCCAGGAAAAGCGCACCGGCCGCCAGTCGGCGATCGCCTTCGGCCTCGCCATCGTCATGGTGTTCCTGATCCTCGCCGCACTTTACGAGCGCTGGCTGCTGCCTTTCGCGGTAGTGCTCGCGGTGCCTTTCGCGGTCCTCGGCGCGCTCGGCTTTGTCTCGCTAAGGGGCCTCGAGAACGACATTTACTTTCAGATCGGCCTGGTGGTGCTGATCGGCCTGGCGGCGAAGAACGCCATCCTGATCGTGGAGTTCGCGCAGCAGGGCTTCCTCCAGGGCAAGAGCCCGGTGGAAGCCGCGGTCAACGCCGCGCGCCTGCGCTTTCGCCCCATCGTGATGACCTCGCTCGCCTTCGTGCTCGGCGTGCTGCCGCTGATGATCTCGAGCGGCGCCGGCGCCGGGGCGCGGCGCTCGATGGGCACCGGAGTGGTCGGCGGCATGCTCGCCGCCACCTTCATCGCCACGATCTTCATCCCGCTGCTGTTCGTTCTCGTCGCGCGGCAGGGCAGAAAGCGCGAATGAAACGTCTCGCGCTGCTGTGCGTTCTGGCCGGCTGCACCACGGTGGGGCCGGACTACGTGCGCCCGCAGGTCGAGTTGCCCAAGGAATACCCGGCTCCTGCCGCGGTCAGCGAAGTTTCGCTGACCGCGTGGTGGACGCTCTACCGCGACCCGACGCTGGAAGAGCTGGTCGCGGCGACGCGCAAGAGCAACGCCGACCTGCGTCTTGCCGCGGCGCGCGTGCGCGAGGCCGAGGCGGTGCTGAGCGAAACCGGCGCCGCCTTCCTGCCGGAAGTCTCGGGCGGCTACTCGGCCACGCGCAGCCGCGTCAGCACGCGCACCACGCCGCCGCCGCTGGCGAGCGCCCCGCTCGAGCGCTCGCAGCACTCGCTCACGGCTTCGACCAGCTTCGAGCTCGACTTCTGGGGGCGCTTCGCGCGCGCCAACGAGGCCGCGCGGGCCGCGCTGCTCGGCTCCAGGTTCTCGTACGACGTCGTCGAGCTCACGCTTTCGGGGACGGTCGCGCAGGCCTACTTCGCGCTGCGCTCGCTCGACGCCCAGCTCGCGGTGCTCGGGAACACTTTGAAGCTGAGGCAGGATTCGCTCGCCATCGCCCGGGCAAGAGCCGAAGCGGGCCTCGCCTCGGAGCTCGACGTCCACCAGGCGCAGGGCGCGCTGTCCGACGCGCTGGTGCAGCGGCGCGAGGCGGTGCGCCAGCGCGCGCTGCTCGAGCGCCAGCTCGGCCAGCTCGCCGGGCGTCTGGACGTCAAGCTGGCGGCGGGCGAGCTGTTCGCCCTGCCGCTGCCGCCGACCCCGCCTTTCGGCCTGCCCTCGGCGCTGCTCGACCGGCGCCCCGACATCCGCTCGGCGGAGGAGACGCTGGTCGCGGCCAACGCGCAGATCGGCGTGGCGCGCGCGGCGCTCTTTCCCACGGTCTCGCTGACCGGCGCGCTCGGCGCGCAAAGCGCCGAGCTTTCCCACCTGCTTGCCAGCGGCGCCGGCATCTGGACGCTCGGCTTCGGCCTGGCGCTGCCCATCTTCGACGCCGGCCGGCGCGAGGCGCGCGTCGAGCAGGCGCAGGCGCGGCGCGAGCAGGCGCTCGCCAACTACCAGCGATCGGTCGAGACCGCGTTCCGCGAGGTGTCCGACGCGCTCGTCAACGTCGAGCAGAGCGCGGGCACCGAGGCGGAGCTCCAGGCGAGGCTGCAGGCGGCGCGCAACGCGCTCGAGCTCTCCACCATCCGCTACGAGTCCGGCTACTCGCCCTACCTCGAGGTGCTGGACGCCCAGCGCACCGCCAACGACGCCGAGCTCGCCTTCGTGCGCAACCGCCAGGCGCGCCTCGCCTTCAGCGTCGATCTGATGAAGGCGTTGGGCGGCGGCTGGGAAAAATGGTGACAGTCACCATTTTCCGTTGCTTCGCGCAGCGCGTAGGAAAAATGGTGACTGTCACCATTTTTCTAAAGGCCTGCTTTGGCCCGCTTGGCGGCGAGCCGCTCGCGCGTCTTGGCCGTCTCCACGACGAAGCGCACGTGCTTGCCGCGCCCGACTTCCTCGACCGGGTCTTTGACCGAGAACTCGAAGGCGACCTTGCGCCGGTCGATGTCGGCAATGCGGACTTCGATGGAAACCTGCAGGCCCATCGGCGTGGGCGCGAGGTGGTCGATGGAGACGTGCGCGCCCACCGAGTCCTCGCCCGCGTCGAGGTGCTCGAGCAGCAGGTCGCGGCAGGTGTACTCGACATCGCTCACCATGCGCGGCGTGGCGTAGACCGCGGCTTCCCTGCCCATGAAGGCGATGACGCGCGACTCGTCCACGACGACGCTTTTCGAGAAGGAAAGGCCCTTCTTCAAGGAGCTTTTCATGGCGCCTTGTAGCCGGCGCGCTCCACCGCGCGCTTGAGCTGGGCGAGGCCCGACTTGGCGGGGTCGTAGGTCACCCGGGCGCTGCCCTGCGCGAGCGACACGTCGACCTGCTCCACGCCGGGCACGCCCGAGAGCATGCGGGTCACGCTCTTCACGCAGCCCTCGCAGTCCATTCCTTCGACCTTCAGCTCGACGGTTTCCATCGGTTCAGCAGGAGTGAGTTGGACACGACCGACACGGAGCTAAGCGCCATCGCCGCTCCGGCGATCACCGGGTTCAGCATGCCCGCCGCGGCGAGCGGTATGCCGAGCACGTTGTAGACGAATGCGAAGAACAGATTCTGCCTGATCTTGGCGAGCGTGGCGCGCGACAGCGCGATGGCGTCGGCGATGCCGGCGAGGTCGTTCTTCATCAGCGTGACATCGGCGACGTCCAGCGAAGCGCCGCTGCCCGAGGCGAGCGCGAAGCTGACGTCGGCCGCTGCCAGCGCCGGGGCGTCGTTCACCCCGTCGCCCGCCATGCCGACATAGCGCCCTTCCTCCCTCAAAGCCTCGATCTCCAAGGCTTTCTCTTCGGGAGAAACCCCGGCTTTCCAGCGCCGGATGCCGAGCTGCGCTGCGACCTGCTCCACCGCGGCCGGTGCATCTCCTGAAAGGATGATGGGTTCGATGCCCATGCGCTCCAGGCGCGCCACTGCGGCCGCCGAGGTCGGCCGCAGCTCGTCGGCGAGCGCGATCCAGCCGAGCAGCCGCCCGCCGTACTTCACGCCCACGACGGTCTTCCCGGGAATCGACTTCTTCTGATCCAGGAACGCCGGGGACCCCAGCCGCGCCGCTACGCCTTCGACCACGCCTGAAACGCCGCGACCGCCGTGCGACTGGAAACTGCTGGCGGGAAGCACAGGCCCGGCCGCCTTCCTTACGATCGCGCGGGCGAGCGGATGCTCGGATTTCGCTTCCAGGGCGGCGGCAATGGAAAGCAGCTTGTCCGCATCGACTCCATGTTCGGGAAGGATTTCTGAAACCACCGGCTCCCCGCGCGTCAGCGTGCCGGTCTTGTCGAGCACCAGGGTATCGAGCTTCTCGGCGCCTTCGAGTGCCTCGGCGTTCTTGATCAGAATGCCTGCGCGCGCGGCGCGCCCCACGCCGACCATCAGCGCGGTGGGCGTCGCCAGGCCGAGGGCGCAAGGGCAGGCGATGACCAGCACCGAGACGGCCGGGATGAATGCCGCGTCCCACGCGGCAAGGAAGCCCCAGAGAAGAAAGGTGAAAAGCGCAATGCCCAGAACCACCGGGACGAAGACGCCCGACACCTTGTCCACCAGGCGCTGCACCGGCGGCTTGGAGCCCTGCGCCGCGGCGACCAGGCGGATGATGCCGGCGAGCACGGTGCCTTTGCCGGTGCCGGTGGCGGCGCACTTCAGGGCGCCCTCGCCGTTCACCGTGCCCGCGAACACGGTCGCACCGGCGTGCTTCTCCACCGGAAGGCTCTCGCCAGTGAGCATCGACTCGTTCACCGCCGAATCGCCTTCCACGACGCGGCCGTCGACCGCGATCGCATCCCCCGGCCGCACCACGAACTCGTCCCCCGGCTGCAGCGTCGCTGCATCTACCGCGACCAGCTTGCCTTGCTTTTCAACATAAGCCGTTTTTGGCTGCAGGCGTATGAGCGACTCGAGCGACTGCGCCGCCCTCGCCTTGGCGTGCGCTTCGAGGTACTTGCCGAGCAGCACCAGGGTAATGACGATCGCGGCCGCCTCGAAATACAGGTGCTGGTCGATGTTGAAAAGCAGCACCGCCGCGGAAAACGCGTAGGCCACGCTGGTCCCGAGCGCGACCAGCACGTCCATGTTCGCGGTGCCGCCGCGCAGCGCCTTCCATGCGCCGCGGTAGAAGCGCGCGCCGCTCCAGAACTGCACCGGGGTTGCCAAGGCGAACTGCAGCCATCCGGGCAGCCAGCCGTGCCCGCCGGAGAACATCACGCCCATTTCGACGAGGAACGGCGCGCTCAAGGTCGCGGCGATGAGGAAATCGTTGCGCGCCCTGCGGTGCTCGGCGGAGTGGTCGCGGATCTCCCCTTCGCGGGCCACATGCGCGTCGTAGCCGCTGTCGCGCACGCGCTGGATGACCCCTTCCACCGCCATGGCAGCGGGCTCGAAGCGCACCGTGGCCTTCTCGGTGGCGAGGTTGACGCTCGCCTCGACGCCGTCGAGCTTGTTCAGGTTCTTCTCGATGCGCGCCGCGCAGGCGGCGCAGGTCATGCCCTCGACATCGAGCTCGACGACGTTCATCCGGGCGCGGTCTTGCGCCGCGCGGCCATGCGCTCGCCGAGCAAGGCGCGCTGCGCCTGGTCCAGGGTTTCGCGGGCGAAGGGCAGCACCGCGGTCGCCTCGCGGTCCATGTGGCGGCGATACAGCCAGGCGAAGCGCGCTACGTCCTCCGCATCCAGCCGCGCCTCGCCGGCGGCGATCGCGACCAGGCGCGCACGCAGCCGCGTCCACTGCGCGTCCATCGTCTCGTGCTCGCGCTCGAGCTCGTCGATGGCCGCCGCGATTTCGGGACGGCCCGCCAGCGCCGCGCGCGCGCGGAGCATCGGGAAGAGGTCATGGTCCTCGTCCTCGTGATGGAACTTGCCCGAGGTATCGAAGTAGCGCAGCACCGCCTGGGCCGCGGCCTGCGCCTCGGCGTCGCAGCCTTTCTTTTCCAGGTGCGGCCCGAGGCGCTCCAGCGTGCCGAGCTGCGCCTCGATGCGCTCGTGGCAGGCGGCGAGCATCTCGAGCGGCTCGTCGAAGGAGGGTCCGGGTTTCTTGAGCATGGCAGCAGTCAATGGTGCGCCAGCCAGCGGCCGGCGCGTTCTGTTTTCAACAAGGCTTCGACAGTCTCCAGGCGCTGGCGTTGCGCCTCGTTCAATATGATGAGCAAAAGCTGCGCCGTGTGGTCGAGGGTACTGTCCTTCCGGCCGCGCCCCGGGGCGAGCGCCGCGAGGTCGAGCCACCGCGCCCGTAGCGCAAGGCCGTGCCGGCGCAGGATGCCGGCGTCGAACGGGGCATGGAAGGCGACCGGGACGCCGTCGCGCATGAAGTTTCCCAGCTCATTCATGACGTCTTCCAAACCCCTACCCTGGAGCTGGGCATCGCCGCCAATGCCATGGATCATGATGTTCTCGGCCGCGCTCGGCGCCGCCTGCCTTACCGCGCGTCGAAACAATCGGCCAGCTCCACCCGGCCGCTTCTCACTGCCACCGCGCCGACCGACAGCAGCCGGTCGCGCGCGATGTCGAGGCCGCTGGTTTCGCAATCGAGCACCACCCAGCGGGCGGTCCTGATCGAAGTGCGCTGGAACCATTTCATAGGCCGTAGTCCAGCCGCAGCCGCTCCTGCAGCAGCGCGGCTTGGCGGAAAGCGCCTTTCAGCACGCGCCGCTCGATGTCGTTGAGATCGCCCACCCGGATGCGGTTGCCCTGGCGCCGCAGGCGCAGGCCCTGGATGTAGTGAAAGGCGTCCACCGCGGTGGGCTCGGCCACGCCGCGCAGGCGCGCGGCGGTGCCGGTCTCGGGCGAACCGGCGCCTCGGGCTCCATCTCGTCGAAGGGCGCGTGGGCGGCGAGCGCCGGGATCACCAGGGACTGCACCGGCGCATTATTCCGCATGTACGAATCCTGGCCGGAAAGACGGCGGCAGGGTTGATCGCGGTCAAATACCGCACTACATTGGCATCCGCATGGATGGTAAGGCGTTCATAACCCCGCTGCGCTTCCTGAGCTACGTGGTAATCGCCGCCATGGCGGCCGCGCTTATCTACGCCGGCTATATCTCCCTGGCCAACTGGTCCGGGATCGCGGTCTAGGGACATGACGCGCAAGGGCGGCCGGGTCTTCGCGCTCTGGTGCACCGGCCTCGCCACCGTCGCGTTCCTCGCCCTCACCGTCGACAGCCACCAGCAGTTCGGCCGCCTCACCAACGCGCAGAACCTCACCCCCGAGGTGATCCGCGGCAAGGACGTCTGGCACAAGTACAACTGCATCAACTGCCACACCCTGTTCGGCGAAGGCGCCTACTACGCCCCGGACCTCACCAAGATCACGCAGCACCGCGGCGCGCCCTACCTCACGGCGTACATGAAGGACCCCTCGCAGTTCTACGACGAGAGGAAGCACCGGCGCCTGATGCCCCGGCAGAACCTGAGCGACGCCGAGATCGCCGACCTCATCCAGTTCCTCGACTGGGTGAGCAAGGTCGACAACCAGGGCTGGCCGCCGCGGCCGATCCTGGTGACCGGCGCCTCGATCCCGGGCACCGACCGGCCGGTCACCGAGCAGGCGGGGCTGGGCGCCGGACCGGCGAGCGCGCCCGGCGGCCGC
>CAZJJC010000355.1:0-3605 GCA_964546195.1 uncultured Enterobacteriaceae bacterium
GGTGGCCGAGCCCGCCACGGGCGACGCGCGCTTCAAGGACGACGACTGGTCTACCCACTTCGTCTTCGACTACATCAAGCAGTCCTACCTCATCGCCGCGCGCCACATCCAGAACGCGGTGGCGCAGGTGCACGGCCTGCCGCCCGAATCGGAAAAGAAGGTCGCCTTCTTCACGCGGCAGTACCTGGATGCGCTCGCGCCGTCGAACTTCCTGCTCACCAACCCGCAGGTGCTGCGCGAGACGCTGCAGACCGGCGGCCAGAACCTGGTGCGCGGGCTGAACAACCTTCTCGACGATCTCGAGAAGGGCGGCGGCGAGCTGCGCATCTCGATGACCGACGAGACCGCGTTCAAGCTGGGCAGGAACGTCGCCACCACGCCCGGCAAGGTCGTGTTCCAGAACGACCTGATGCAGCTCATCCAGTACCAGCCCACGACCGCGCAGGTCTACAGGCGGCCGCTGATGATCATTCCGCCGTGGATCAACAAGTACTACATCCTCGACCTGCGCGAGAAGAATTCCTTCATCCGCTGGGCGGCGCAGCAGGGCCACACGGTGTTCGTGGTTTCCTGGGTCAACCCGGATGCGCGCCTCGCGCAAAAGGGCTTCGACGACTACATGCTGGAGGGCGCCATCGCCGCGCTGCACGCGGTGGAGGAGGCGACCGGCGAGCCGGACGTGAACGTCATCGGCTATTGCCTGGGGGGAACGCTGCTCGGCGCGAGCCTCGCCTACCTCGCCCACGAAAAGGACGATCGGGTGAAGAGCGCGACCTTCTTCGTGAGCCTGCTCGACTTCTCGCAGCCCGGCGAGCTGGGCGTGTTCATCGACGAGGCGCAGGTCGCCAATCTCGAGAAAAAGATGAACCAACGCGGCTACCTCGAAGGCTCGGAGATGGCGGGCACTTTCAACCTGCTGCGCGCCAACGACCTCGTGTGGTCGTTCGTGGTGAACAACTACCTTTTGGGCAAGGCGCCCTTTCCCTTCGATCTGCTCTACTGGAACGCCGATTCCACGCGCATGCCGGCGCGCATGCACAGCTTCTACCTGCGCAACATGTACCTCAAGAACCTGATGGGCGTGCCGGGCGGCATGACGCTCGCCGGAGTGCCGATCGACCTGTCGCAGGTC
The DNA here is from genome assembly GCA_964546195.1 of uncultured Enterobacteriaceae bacterium. GTDB lineage: Bacteria > Pseudomonadota > Gammaproteobacteria > Burkholderiales > SG8-39 > SCGC-AG-212-J23. Next base: position 1,133 of record CAZJJC010000355.1, read on the forward strand.
AAGATGCCGTCGTACTTCGTCTCCACCGTCGAGGACCATATCGCGCCCTGGCAGGGCACCTACCAGGGCGCGCGCTACCTCGGCGGACCGGTGCGGTTCGTGCTGGGCGGCTCGGGCCACATCGCCGGCATCGTCAACCCGCCGGCGGCGAAGAAGTACCACTACTGGACCAACGATGCCTTGCCGCCGAGCGCGGACGAGTGGCTCGCCGGCGCCAAGCAGGTACCCGGCTCCTGGTGGGAAGACTGGCAGGCCTGGGTCGACAAGCAGAACGCGGACGCGCCCAAGGTGCCGGCGCGGCAGCCCAAGAATGCGCTCGAGGACGCTCCGGGCAGCTACGCGATGCTCCGCCTTAGATCTTGACTTCCCTCGGCTTGCGCGGGGCCCGCGCCGCAAGCCGGTCGTAGAGCCAGCCCGGCATCGTGCGCAGGAGCACCGAGACCGCAGCCATCTGCCAGGGAATCACCGCCAGCCTGCGCTTCGCGGCGATGGCGCGGGCGATGCGGCGCGCCGCCTCGTCCGCGGGCAGCAGGAACGGCATGCGATAGCGGTTCACGCGGGTCATCGGGGTGTCGATGTAGCCGGGGCAGACGCACACTACCGAGACGCCGCTGCCATGGAGCTCGGTGCGCAGGCTTTCCATCCAGGTGATGGCTGCCGCCTTGGAAGCACAGTAGGCACCGTTGCCCGCCAGCCCGCGAAACCCCGCCACGCTGGCGATGCCGGCGAGCGTGCCGCGTCCGGCCTGGCGCATGGCCGGCGCGAAGGCGGCGAGCGTGGCGGCCAGGCCGGCGACGTTCACCTCGAGGACACGGCGCAGCTTGTCGATGTCGGCGAGCTCCTCGCCGCGCGTGCCCACGCCGACGCCGGCATTGGCGATGACCAGCCCGGGCGCGCCGAAGCGCCCGACGAAGTCCTGCGCCGCTTCCCTGAGGGGCGCGACCTGCGTGACGTCCACGGAATAGGAAACCACGGTTCCCTGCAGGCCGCCGGGTGAGGCCCGCCGGGAGATGAGGCCCAGCACCGTATCGGGGGCGGCGTAGTGCCGGGCCAGCGCTTCACCGATGCCCGACGATGCACCGGTGATGACGACCCTCATGGGGAAAAGGGGTCTGACCCCTTTTATTTTTCCTGGCGGACGCGCTCGACCAGGCTGTCGACCACCTGCATCATCTTCGCCTGCGCGGAAACGGTGTAGCGGCCATGCACCGCCATCGCGGGCGTGCCGTCGATCTTGTAGGCGAGCGTGAGCTGCACGGCGCGGCGCGTCTTGCTGCGCACGCCGAAGGACTGCAACGTGTCCATGAACTTCTTGGCGTCGACGCCGTGCTTGGTCAGCCATTCGCCCAGGGCCTGCTCGTTGTCGGTGCGCAGGCGCTCCTTGTGGATGGCGTCGAACAGCGGCCGGTGGAGCTTGTCGAGCAGGCCCATGGCCTCCAGGGCGTAGAAGATCGAGGCGTCCAGCGCCCAGCGCTCGTTGAATACCGTAGGCACGCGGCGGAACTCGACGTCCTTGGGCAGCGTCTTCAGCCAGGCCTCGATCTGCGGCTCCAGGTTGTAGCAATGGATGCAGCCGTACCAGAAGAACTCGATCACCTCGATCTTGCCGCCGTTTTCCACCGGCACCGGCGGCTTGAGCTCGTTCACGTCCGCCCGCGCCGCGAGCGGCAGGGCGAGAAGCACCGCTGCGAAAAGCGGGAAAAGCCGGGAAACCAGGGTCTTCATCGAGCTTGCGGCTCCTTGATCTTGACCAGGCTGGCGTCGATGTTGTTCTGCGCCAGCGCCTGGCGGATGCGGTTGATCTCGTCGAGCTTGTTGTACGGCCCCAGCCTCACGCGGTACCAGGTTCCCTTGTCGGGAAGGTTCGCCGGCTCGACGCTGGACTCGAATCCCAGGATCGCGAGCCGGGCCTTCTGGTTGTCGGCGTCCGCGGGGTTCTGGAACGAGCCCGCCTGTATGAAATAAACGTCCTTGGGGAATTCCTGTTGACTGCGCGCCGAGCGCATGCGTTCCCGCAGCTCCTTCTCGGACACGGGCTCCTCCTGGCCGGGCAGGATCTTGTAGAAGTCGAACTTCGGCTTCTCGGCGCTGACCGCGGGGGCCTGGCCCCCGGGCAGGCCGGCCATGGCCGGCGGCTTGGCGGCGACGGCTTCCCGGTCCGCGGGCTTCTTGGCGGTGAGGAAGGGAATCGTCGACTTGTTCAGGTAGAACGCCACCATCAGGGAGACGGTGAGGCCGATGAACAGCCCCACGAACATGCCGAGCAGGAAGCCACCGGAGGAGCGCTTGCGGGTGGCGGGGAGGTTCCTCGGTCGGCTGCGCATTTCGTTTCCTACATCTTCTCCGGGGCACTGACGCCGAGCAGCGACAGGCCGTTGGCGAGCGTTTGGCGCACCGCCGCGCACAGCGCCAGTCGCGCCGCGCGCAGCGCCTCGTCGTCGACGAGGATGCGCTCGGCATTATAGTAGCTGTG
>CAZJJC010000356.1:0-2381 GCA_964546195.1 uncultured Enterobacteriaceae bacterium
GCAAAACTGGATCCGCGATCTCCTCGGCATCGGGCCAGGCGTGCTCGCGCTGCTGTTCGAGTCCTTCGCCTACCGCGACGGCATCCCGCTCGACGCCGACTGGGTGCTCGACGCGCGCATGCTGCCCAACCCGCATTACGATCCGCAGCTGCGTCCGTTCACCGGCCGCGACCGGCCGGTGATCGATTACCTCGCGCGCGACGCCGCGGTCGCACGCTGGCTCGAGGACGTGCGCTCGCTGCTCGCGCGCTGGCTGCCGGAAATCGTGCGGGAGAACCGCAGCTCGGTCACCGTAGCGATCGGCTGCACCGGCGGGAAGCACCGCTCGGTCTACCTCGTCGAGCGGCTGGCCGAGGCCTTCCGCAAGGACTGGAGCGTGCTCGTGCGCCACCGCGGCCTCGCCTCGCTCGACGAAGATTGAACGAGCTGCCGCTTTTCCCGCTCAACACGGTGCTCTTCCCGGGCGGGCGCCTGGCGCTGCGCATCTTCGAGCAGCGCTACATGGAAATGGCGAAGGCCTGCCTGCGCGAGCGCGCGCCCTTCGGCGTCTGCCTGATCCGCGAGGGAAGCGAAGTGGGCGTCCCGGCGACGCCGGTCGAGGTCGGCTGCCTGGCGCGCATCGGCAACTGGGACATGCCCCAGCTCGGCCTGCTGCAGGTCACCGCGCTCGGCGAGCGCCGTTTCCGCATCCTCGAACGCCGCGTCGAGCCAAGCGGGCTTGCGCGCGCATCGATCGAGCTCTTTCAGGAAGATATCGATTCTGAAATTCCCGCGAGCTGCGCCGGCTGCGTGCGGCTGCTCGAGCGCGTCATAGAGCAGCAAGCCGCGCTGTTCGAGCCGCCGCACCGCCTCGATTCGGCCTCCTGGGTGGGCGCGCGCCTCGCCGAGATCCTGCCGCTGCCGCTTGCCGCCAAGCAGGAGCTGCTCGAGCTTACCGACGCGCGCGAGCGCCTCGAGCGGCTGAATGCCCTGCTAGCCCACTAACCGGGCCAGCAGCTTCCTCACCGGCGCCGGGACGGCCGCCTGCGCGGCGTCCGACAGCTCGATCCACAGCCTGCCCGGGCTCTCTGCTTGCGGCGGCTTCTCGGGCACTTCGCACAGCAGCGGGTGGATGCGCAAGCGAAAATGCGTGAACCCGTGCTCGAGGGGCGCGAGCCGCGTTCCGCCCGCCTGCTTTCCGGCTTCCGGAAAGCACCACAGCCCGCCCCAGATGCCGGATCCGGGACGCTTTTCCAGCAATACCTCATGCCCGTGGCGCAGCACCAGCCACGTGACTTCCTTCTGCGGCAGCGTCTTTCGGGGCCGCGGCGCAGGAAACGCCTCTACGAGATTCTTCTTCCGGGCGATGCATTCGCCGGCTACCGGACACGCCTCGCAGCGCGGGTTGCTCCGCACACAGACGGTGGCGCCGAGATCCATCAGCGCTTGCGTGTACGCCTCGATGCCCTTGCGCGGCACGAGCCGCTCCGCAAGCGCCCACAGGTCATTCATTTTTTCAACGGCAAAGCAGCGCGCGAGCACCCTCTTGACGTTGCCGTCGAGGACGGCGGCACGCTCGCCGAAGGCGAACGCCGCTATCGCCGCCGCCGTCGAGCGGCCGACGCCGGGCAGTTGCGCAATCTTCTCCGCCGTGCGCGGGAAGCCGCCTTTCGCGATCGCTTGAGCGGCCGCATGAAGGTTGCGGCCGCGCGCGTAGTAGCCCAGGCCGCTCCATACCTGCAGCACCTCCTCTTCGGCCGCCGCGGCGAGCGCCTCTACAGCTGGAAAGCGGCGCAAGAACCGCCCGTAATAGGGAATCACGGTCGACACCTGCGTCTGCTGCAGCATCACTTCCGACAGCCAGATGCGGTAGGGGTCACGTGTGCCCTGCCACGGCAGGTTGCGACGCCCGTGCCGGCGCTGCCAGGCGATGAGTTTTCCGGAAAAAGAGCTGTTCATCTGAGACAAAAAGGGGTCAGAGCAATTTCCCGCCGGTGACGGCGATAAGATGGAAAATTGCTCTGACCCCTTTTTGTTCTAGCGCAGGTTGGCCACGCCAAAGGGCACGTGCCCTGCAGCGACGTGCAGGCGCGCCGAATCGATGTGGCCGCGCTGGTCGTCGAAGTAGAAATCCGGCTCGAAGGCCTTCAGGAAGGTGCCCTTGTCCAGGCCGCCGAGGAACATCGCCTCGTCCACTGCGATGTTCCATTCCATGAGAGTCCTGACCGCGCGCTCGTGCGCCGGCGCGCTGCGCGCCGTGACGAGCGCCGTTCTTACTTTCATGGCCAGGTGCTTTTCGGACTGCAATCGATGCAAGGCCTCGAGCAGCGGCTTAAACGGCCCTGGCGGCAGCGGCTGCAGCGCGTTCACGGTCTCGTGCCGGGTGAAGGCTTCCAGCCCGT
>CAZJJC010000357.1:0-2152 GCA_964546195.1 uncultured Enterobacteriaceae bacterium
TTTCGCCGCCTTCTTTACGGCGACGCGCTTCGCCACCCGGGTGCTGGGCATGCCCGACACGGCCGCCTACCTGCTGTCGCTGGTGGCCGCGCTGGGCGCCGGAGCGCTGCTCGGTGTCCTGGTAAGCGCGGCGGTGTTCGCCCCCTTGCGCCGGCGCGATGCCGACGTGCTGCGCCCGCTCATCGCCACCATCGGCGTCTCGGTGCTGCTGGAGAACGGCCAGCTCTGGCTCTTCGGCCCGATCCCCTACCAGTTCGACTCGCCGCTCGCGCGCGAGACTATCCGCGTCGGACGCATCTTCTTCAGCGCGCAAAGCGCGCTGGTGGTGGCGGTGTCCGCGGCGGCCATCGCCGCGCTCTACGGCTTCTTGCGCTTCACCTTCACCGGCAAGGCGCTGCGTGCCGTGGCGCAGGACAGCGAGACCGCCGGCCTGATGGGCATCAATCAGAACCTGGTGATCCTGCTCACCATCGTCATCGCCTCGGCGCTCGCCGGCGTGAGCGGCGCGCTGCTCGGCCCGGTGGTGGTGCTCACCCCCTTCACCGGGGCCTCGCTCATCGTCAAGGCCTTCGCCATCGTGATCATCGGCGGCTTCGGCAACATGGACGGCACCATCATCGCCGGGCTGGCGGTCGGCATCGTCGAGGCCTTCACCGTGCAATACCTCGGCTCGGGCATCATCGACCTCGTGGTGTTTGCGATGCTGCTCACCATGCTCGTGATCCGACCCACCGGCCTCATCGCGGAGCGCAAAGAGGAGAACGTTTGAGCTCGCGGCTTTTCTGGCTGCTTGCCGCGCTGCTCATCGTCGCCGCGGCGCCCTGGGTGCTCGGCTCGCCGTACTGGCGCGGCATCCTGGTGCTGTGCGCGATGAACGTGCTGCTCGCGCTTTCGCTCAACCTGGTGCTCGGCTACACCGGGCAGCTCAACCTCGGCCAGGCGGCCTTCTACGGCATCGGCGCCTACGTCTCCACCATCCTCATCAAGACCTACGGCTGGAACTTCTGGCTGGCGGCGCTCGTGGCGGTGATGGCCGCCGGCCTGGTGGGTCTCGCGCTGGCGGCGTTCGCCGCGCGGCTGCGCGGACACTACCTCGCCATCGCCTCGCTCGGCTTCGCGGTCATCACCTATCAGGTGCTGCTCAACTGGGAGGGCGTCACCGAAGGCGTGCGCGGCATTTACGGCATCGTGCCACCGGTGCCGAACACGGTCGCGCTGTTCTACCTCGTCGCCGGCATCGCCGCGGCGGTCTACGTGCTGCTCGACAACCTGGTGCGCTCGCCGATCGGCGACACCCTGCGCGCGATCCGCGAGGACGAGGTCTCCGCCGCCTCCCTGGGCGTGAATGCTCCGCTATGGAAGGCGTTCGCCTTCGGCCTGGGCGCGGCCATTGCCGGGCTCGCCGGCTGCTTCTATCCCGGGTTCGTCGGCACGCTGGTGCCCGACGCCTTCGGCATCATCGAGTCCTTCAGCATGATGGCCATGGTGATCGTCGGCGGCATGGGCACCATGATCGGTCCGGTAATCGGCGCCGTGGTGCTCACCTTCCTGCCGGAGTTGCTGCGCGGCTTCGGCGAGCTGCGGCTCATGATCTACGGCCTCGCGCTCATGCTGGTGGTGATCTTCATGCCGGGGGGCATCGTGCAGGCATGGACTTCCCTGAAAGCGAGGCTTTCATGAACGCCTTGCTGCGCGCGCAGGGCCTGCACAAGAGCTTCGGCGGCGTGCGCGCGGTGCAGGACGTATCCATCGCCGTGCCGGGCAATTCCATCTTCGCCCTGATCGGACCCAACGGCGCCGGCAAGTCCACGCTCCTCAATCTGCTCTCCGGCATCTACCAGCCCGACGCCGGCGCCCTGTTCTTCGATGAGCAGGACCTCATCGGGCTGCGCGCGCACCGGCGCGCCCGGCTCGGCATTGCGCGCACCTTCCAGAAGATCCGCCTGTTCAAGCAGCTCACGGTCCTGGAGAACGTGCTCGCGGGATTCCACATCCACCACGATACGCCGGTCTGGAAATACGTTCTTTACGGCGGCACGCAGCGCTTTCGCGACGAAGCGCAGGAGCTGCTGGCGTTCGTCGGCCTGGGCGCCCGCGCGGGCGAGCGCGCGGGCGCGCTCGCCTACGGGCAGCAGCGCATGCTCGAGATCGC
>CAZJJC010000358.1:0-9454 GCA_964546195.1 uncultured Enterobacteriaceae bacterium
GGCCGAGGTGCCGCGCGCCATGGCGGAAGCCTTCCGCAGCGGCAACATGGGAATCATGGACTACTACCGCATGAAGAACGTGCAGGCCGACACCGACATGCGCGGCGCCATCGCGAGCGGCGAGGAGCCCTCGCCGCGCAGGCCGTAACGCCATGGAAGGCTTTCCCGTCGAGCTGCTCTACGTCCTCGCCTTCGCCGGCTTCATCCTCTTCAACTACCTCGTGAGCCGCGCGGCGCGCCGCCGCCAGCAGGAAGAGCAGGCCCAGGCCGCCGCGCAGCCCGCGCCGCCGCCCGCCGAAGAGGAGCCGTTCGAGGACTACTGGGGGCGCGCCGCCGCGCCCGCGCCGGCCCGCGCGCCGGCAGCCGTTCCCCCGCCGGTCCGCGCCGCGCCGCCGGCACCGCCACCGCGGCGCCTGCATCCCGTGCGCGCGCTTCTGAACGACAGGCGCGGCCTGCGGCGCGCAGTCGCCCTCATGATGGTGCTGGGGCCCTGCCGGGCGCAGGAGCCGCTCGAGCCGAGCGGGCCACAACCGCAAACGAAGCCGTGAAAAACTCCGAAGTGCCGATGATGGCCCTGCGCCGCGCGGTGCAGCTGTGCGAGGGCCTGGACGCCCTCGGCGACGCCCTCAACGTCTCCACCGAGCACCTGAAGCGCATGATCTCCGGCGAGGAAGAAGTGCCCCTCGCCGTGTTCACGCAAACCGTGGGGCTCCTGCTCGACGCCACCGCCAAGCGCGCCCCGAAACGCTCCACGCCCGACTCCAACGAAAGCGGCCGCAAAGGCCCGCGGCACTAGTCAGGCCCGCTGCACGAGGTGCAGCAGCACTCCCCCGAGCGCCCTGGGATGCGGAAAGCCGATGAGCGCGCGACGCGAGCCCGGGCGGCCTTGCGTATCGATCATCGGCAGGCCGGCCTGGGCCATCGACCGAAGCACGCCGTCGATGTCGTGTGCCTTGACCGCCACATGGTGCAGGCCGCGCCCGCGCGAGGCGATGAAACGGGCGATCGCGCCCTGGTCCTGGCGGGTCGTGCCCGGCCGGCCGCGCTGCACCTCGCCGCCCTGCCGCGGATCGAAGTTGGCAAGGAACTCGAGCTCGCAGTCCCCCACCGTGATGAACGTGACGCGCAGGCCGCCGACGGGCTCGGGCGGCCGGGTGTGGTAGACGACCCCGTACTTGTCGGAGGTGAAGCTTTCCACCGCCAGCGACACCTCCATGTCGGTCTGGCGGCTTTCCACCTGGAAGCCAAGCTTGCCGCAGAACACCGCCTCGTCTTCGAGGACATCGGTGCTCGCGACGCCGATGTGATCGATGCGCTCCAGCCGCCCTGCAGCCGGCGCGTCGAGCTGCAGCTTCTCGGTGAGCACCAGGCGCACGCCGGCGGTCGAATCGCGCGCCAGCCGCTGGATGCGCCGGCCGGCGAGACCCCGCTCAGACGCCTCCACCCGGTCCACGGCGAGCGCGAGGTGATGCACCCCGGGCCGGGTCTCGCCTTCCACCGCCGGATGGCCCGGCGGGAAAAGCGCGAGCGCGCTGCGCCCCAGCGCGAAGACCGGGACGGCGCCCTGCGCGCTCGGCAGCGCCCGGCGCTCGAGGCCGAACTGGCGCTCGAACACCGCGGCCGCCGCTTCGCAATCGCTGGAGATGAGCGCGACGTAGGCGATCTGTTCAGCGAGCATCGACAATCACCTTTGCGGATCGGAGCGCATCGATGCGCGCTTCGCCCAGGCCGAAGTCGCGCAGCACCTGGCGCGAGTGCTCGCCCAGGGCCGGCGGCGGCGTGCGCACCGAGCGGCCGGCGAGCGCGCCCATGCGGATGGGATTGGCGATCAGGCGCAGCCTGCCCAGGCGCGGATGCTCGACCTCCTCCACGATCCCCGTCTGGTTCACGTGCGGGTCGCCGAACACCTGGTCGAGGGTAAAGATCGGGCCCGCCGGCAGGCCGAGCTTCACGAGCTCGAGCGTCCACGCCATCTTGCCGCGCGCGGCGAACTTCGCGTTCAGGATGCGCTTGAGCGCGTCGCGGTGGCGCAGCCGCGCGCTGTTGTCCTTGAAATCGGGGTGCTCGACGAGCTCGGCGAGGCCGAGCAGCGTGCAGAGCTTCACCCACATGTCCTCGGTGGCGACCGCCATGTTGAACGGGCCGTCGTTCGCTTCGAACAGGCCGTAGGGGCAGATGACCGGATGGTCGTTGCCCGCCACCCCCGGGGTGTCTGCGAGCGTGAGCTGGCGCTGGCCCTGGACGTTGAGCAGACCGATCAGGCCGGCGAGGAGCGAGGTCTCGACGAGCTGCCCCTTGCCGCTCGCCTGGCGCTGGATGATCGCCGCCTGGCAGCCGAGCGCCGCCCACATGCCGGCGACCACGTCGGCGATCGGAATCCCGACGCGCGTCGGGCCGGTTTCCTTCTGGCCGGTCAGGCTCATGAGCCCGGACATGCCCTGCGCGATCTGGTCGACCCCGGGCCATTCGCCGTACGGGCCCCGGGTGCCGAACGCGGTGATCGACGCGTACACCAGCCGCGGATTGCGCCCGGCCAGCGTCGCATAGTCCAGGCCCATTTCCTTCGTCACTCCGGGCTTGAAATTCTCGACGACGATGTCGGCCGCGCCCGCCAGCTCGCGGATGAGATCGAGCCCACGCGCATCGCGGAAGTTCACCGCGAGGCTGCGCTTGTTGCGGTGGATGCTCAGGTAGTAGACGCTGATGCCGTCCTTGAACGGCCCCCATTTGCGCACCATTTCCCCTTCGGGCGTGGGCTCGATCTTCACCACCTCGGCCCCGAGGTCGGCGAGGATCATGGCGCAGAACGGCCCGGCGAGCGCGCGCGACAGGTCGACGACCCGCAGGCCGGCCAGGGGAAGCGCTTGGCTCATGCCGGATTCTTTCTAACGCATTGAATCAATGCGGCGACTGTACGCCACAGCGCCCGCAGCGACAATGCTACTAAACTGTCTTCGAAGTGCGGTTAATCGCGTTCATCGAATATGCCGCGGTGATCATCGGCATCATCGCCATGATCGCCGGTCAGCTCTTCGCCCTGCCCAAGGGCTTTCATCTGGGCGTGTTCCTGATCGGTGCAGGCATCGCGCTCGGCGGGCTCGAGGCCGTCCTGACGCGCCGCATGTGTTTTCGTCCTTCGGAGGATGCGTACGAGGCCTATGCGGGCGCGCCGGCGATGATCGTCGGGGTGATGGCACTGCTCGTCGGGACGGGGCTCATCGCGACGGCTCACCTTCTCGCCGAGGGGCTATGGCACGCGACGGTGCATCACCTGACGCGCCGCCCTGCACCGGTGCTGATCGCGGCGGGGCTACTCCTTAGCGGTGTCGGCATGCTGATGATGCTCAACCCGCAGGGGCGCATGGGCCTCGCCTGGACGCTCCTGGTGCGCGTTCCACGGTCGCTGCTGGGCTTTATCCTGGTCGCGGGCGGGCTCGCGGGCATCGGGCTGGGCGTGTGGGAATGGCTCGAGCCGCTGGCATTCGATGGCTTCGTCCGAAGGCTGCCGCGGAAGCTCGATTGGCCCTCATGAGCCGGCGCCGCGCACCGTGGTCCGGTGCGATGTGGGAGTAGAGCTGCGCCAGGAGCGCGCTGCTCTCTTCCTCGGGAAGCCCACGACGCACGAAGTATGGGCTTCGTTGAATGAACAGGCCCTTGCGTCCGGTTACCGGGTGGGTGCGCACGATCGGCACTTCGACATCGGGCACGCTTTTCAGTTGCGCTTCGCTTGGCGAGTGCTCCTGCACCGTGCGCCCGTCCGAAATCGCGGCAAACGTCTCCTCGTCCAGCGGCTGCGACAGATCGACGCCCGAGATTTCCGCGCCGAGCTGGTTGCCGAGTTTCCGGATGGAGATCACCAAGTATCAGTTTACGACTATGGTCAGGTCATCGGAAGGCCATGAGGTAAGCTCTGCTTGAGGCATGTTCGACCACCTGCGAAAGAAACCCGCGTTGCCCCTTGCGGCAGCGGCGCCGCCGCCGGAGATTTCCGACGCCGCACTGCAGGCCTGGCGGGAAAAGATACTTGCGGCGCAAGGCGACGACGGCGCGCTGCTGCAACTGGCGCAGGAGGCGCCCGGCGTCGAGCTGAAGCTCGCCGCGCTCGCGGCCCTGAGGCAGGAAGAGGCGCTCAGGCAGGCGATGCGCGCATTTCGCGACCAGGACAAGCGCCTGCATCGCGCCGCAAAATCGCGCTGGCAGGCCGCGGTCGCGAAACGGGAAGCCGACGCCGAAGCCCGCGTCCTCATCGCAGGCGCTCGCAGCCTGATCGAGCAGGAAAGGATTCCGGCCAATCGGCTGGTGGAGCTCGATCGCGCCTGGGCGGCATTGAGCAGCGCCTCGCTCGACGACGCGCCAGTCGCCGAATTCCAGACCGTGCGCGCGCAACTGGGGGCCACGGTCCGCGAGCGCGGCGAGGCTGCGCAGGCGATGGCGCGCTGGCTGGCCGCCACCGATGCCGCGATGCAGGCCCTGACCGCCGGGCTCGCCGCGGTGGCGAGCGGCGCCGCGGCCCCGGCAGCGCCGGCGGCCCCGGGTACGGCGGCAGACCTGGCGGCAGCGCTGTTGCAATTGCTGAACCAGGTTCCCGGTGCGAGCGACGCGGCCAGCGACGCGCGCTGCAGCGAGAAAGTCGATGCCGCCAATCGCGCGCTCGCGCTCGCCTCCAGCGTCGTGCAGCGCGCGGAATTCCTGCGCTCCCTGCCTGCTGCGGGCCTTGCGGACGAGGCGCAGGAAAAGGCGCAGATCGAGCAATGGCGGGCTTTACCCGAGGTTGCGGACGGCGAGCTGCAGGCCGTGCTCGCGCGCCGCTTCTCCGATTGGCGCAACGCCAACAGCCAGGAACGGCAGCGCGAGCGCGAGGCGCACCGCACGCACCAAGGGGAGCTGAGCGCCCAGCAAAGGAAACGGCGCCTCGCCGAGATGCAGCGTCGTGTCGAGTCGGCCGAAGCGGCGCAGTCCGCGGGACAGGTCGAGGAGCTGACCCGCCTGATGACGGCGATCGATAACGCGCTCAAGCCCGGCCCGGTGAACGCCGAGCTCGCCCGGCGCATCGAGTTTCTGCGCCACGAGGTGCAACGCCTGCGCGACTGGCAGCGCTGGAGCGGCGGACAGCGGCGCGAGGAGCTGCTGGCCGAGGCGCAGGCGCTCGCCGGGACGGCCGGCGGAAAGGTCGCGCTCAAGGCCCATGCCGAGGCCATCGACAAGCTGCGCGAGCGCTGGAAGGAGCTGGACCAGCTCGGCGGCGCGACCAGCAAGGCCTTGTGGCTCGCCTTCGACGGAGCCCTGAAGGCCGCCTACGCGCCCGTGGCGGCGCACCTCGAGAAGCTCAAGACCGCGCGCACGGAGAATCTCGCCGTGCGCAACCGCCTGATCGAGCGCCTGGTCGAGGCGCAGGCGAAATTCAATCCCGCGGCGCCGGACTGGCGCGCGTTGGGCCGCACCCTGGACGAAGCGAGGATCGCCTGGCGCAAGCTCGGGCCGGTGGAGCACACCGTGCCGCGCGAGGCGCAAAAGGGCGACAAGGCGCTGACGGCGCGTTACGCGGCAGCGCTCCAGGCCCTGGAGGCGCCGCTCAGCGCGGCTTATCGCCAAGCCGGCGAGGAGCGCGAACGGCTGATCGCCGCCGCGAAGGGCCTCGCCGAGTCCAGGCCGCTCGCGCGCGATGCGATCGACAAGGTGCGCGCGCTGCAAGCGCAGTGGCAAGCCCATGCCAAGGCCCTGCCGCTGCCGCGGCGCGAAGAGAACGCGCTGTGGAGCGCCTTCAAGGCGGCCACGGACGCCGTATTCAGCGCGCGCGATGCCGCCCGCGCCGCCCGCGAAAACCAGGCCGGCGAGCACGTCAGGGCGCGCGAAGCGATCATCGAGGGCCTGCTCGCGCTTCCGGCCGCGAATGCCAGCCGCGACGCGGCGGCCGAGATCAAGCGCGCGCTCGCCACCGCCGAGACCGCCTGGCGCGCCTGTCGCGAAACCCGCGGGCCGCAGGCCGGCGCCCTGGACGCCCGTTACCGCGCCGTGCGCGATGCCGCGAGCAAGCGGCTGCGCGACATCGCCGAGCACGCCGCGCAAGCGCGCTTCGACGGCCTCATCGCCGCGATGCGCCTATGCGACGAGCGCGAAGCCGCCGCCGACGCGCCCGAGCTCGAAGCCCGCTGGGGCGCCCTCGAGAGCCTCCCCGCTCCCTGGAAAGCCGCCATGGAGGCGCGCTTCCGCGGCACCGCCGCCGTCAAGCCTCAACCGCTGCCCGACACGCTGCTCAACCTCGAAGTCGCCTGCGGCATCGACAGCCCGAGCGAGTTCAGCGCCGCGCGGCGCCAACTGAAGCTCCTCGCGCTCAAGACCGCCATGGAAGAGCGCCGCGCCGCCGTCGCCTCGCCCGCCGATATCGAGCGCCGGCTCCTGGAAGCCGCCTCGACGGCCCGTCCCGACGACCTGTCCCGAGCGCGGCTGGAGAAAATCATCGCCGCACTCCAGGCGGGCCCTATTCTCCGGCCGTCTCCAGGTAGGCGTGATTGATGTACTGCCCGGCGCGGCTCCTCGAGCGGCCGGGCAGGTTGCCGATGAGCGAGCTCACCTCGAGCAGCGCGCTGATGTTCAGCCAGGGGGTTCGCTAGGGCGCTTTACCAACGGCAAGGTCCGCCATCGGCCATGAGCAGTCGCTCAATTGGTATGTTTTGCCCGCTTATAAAGCTTGCCGTCTTTCATCACGATAAGCAGCTTTTGCGGGTCCTGCAGCAGCCGAATATCGGCGGTCGGGTCGCCATCCACCAGCAGTAGATCCGCGAGAAAGCCGGACTTGACTTGTCCCAGCGGCTCACGTCCCATGAGCTCGCCGCCAAGCTTGGTCGCCGCCACGAGGGTTTCGGTTGGCGTGTAGCCAAGGAGCTTAACGAACCATTCCAGATCGCGTGCGTTCGTGCCGATTGGGTTATAGGGGAAGCCGTAGTCCCCGCCGGGTAGCACGCGGATGCCGCGCTTTCGGATTTTTGGGTAGAGCTCCTGCATGCGTTCAAGGTGGACCGCAGCACCGAGGTTTCCGGGTCCCGAGCGCGTGAGGCCGAAGGATTCGGCTTCGTATGTGCGCGTGTACATGAGCCCTATCGCCGGAGCGACGAAGATTTCGTCCTTCTTCGCCTCAAGCATGTCCAGCGCTTCCTCATCTGCGTAGGCGCAGTGGTAGACGATGCGAAAGCCATGCTTTACCGCCAGCTTTACGGCATCGGCGGCTTGCGCATGGCAGGCGAGCCAGACGCCGCACTTGCGCGCCTCGTCGCCTATGGCCGAGACTTCTTCCTCCGTATAGGTCAGAGTCTGGGAACCGTTCGGCTTAAAGGCTTCGTCGCTGGAGAGGAGAAATTTAATCGAATCCACGCCAGCCTTCGCCATGTCACGGACATATGCGCGTATTGCTTCCGGGCCACGCCGATGATGGCTGTCTTCTTCGGCTTTCTGCCCGAGCGCGCCGTCGGGTAACCGTTCCAGGGAAGAGGCGCGCAGCCTCGGTCCAGGGAGCCAGCCGCCGTTGATTTCGTCTCGCAGCGCGATTTCAAAACGCGGGCCGAGCGAGCCGGCCGAATAGGCGCTCGTGAAACCTGCATCGAGGGTCACCTTGGCGTTACGAGCGGTGACGAGCAAATGCTCCTCCGGCGGCAACATCATCTTATTAATGATCCGGCCTACGGAGGACGGCCAGGACAAATGCGCATGCGCCTCGATTAGTCCTGGCATCAGGGTTCGGCCGCCGCAATCGATTACTTCGGCCTCCCGTTTACTTATCGGGGACGCGCTATCTGCTACCGCCTCGATGCGGTTCTTCTCAACGGAAACTTCGCCGTGAAACGGCGGTCGGCCGGAGCCGTCAAAGATCCGAGCGTTGGTAAAGAGCCAGCGAGCGGGTTCCATGGCCTCCCCCTCAGGAGCCCAAGCAATATACCGCCGAACTGACAACCCGCGCCACTCGCCACCGCATGGGGAATGTCATCCGCTAGGAGGTAGGGATGAGGCGATGGCGGTGGCCATTAACCAGACAGTCGGCTTTCGGCCAACAGCGGTCCTTCGCCAATTACACCGGGCACTGTATCCAAGATCGATAGCGTACGGCTTCGCTGGTGCACGCGACTCACAAGACGATTTCTCTTCATGCCAGACGCTTGTGGGTTCCAGCGCGACGGCCCCTCCGGGGTTGGTAGCCCGGGCGTTTGCGCTCGGCGTTTGCTGCGGCGTCTTGGCGGACCTCGTCATACAGCCAGGCGACGAACGCCTTGACTACCCGGCGTTCGGCGAAGCGCGGCGCGATGAGGACGAAGTATGTTCCCCAGGGGATCACGGCGCCGCCTCCTAACGGTGCGACCAAAAGACCTTCGCGGAGATGGCGAGCATTGTGCGGGTTGCGTCCAATCGCCACGCCGCTACCGTCAATCGCCGCCTGGGTCACTTGGTCGTAATGCGAGAAATGCAATGAACCTGCCGGCTTCAGGTTGCCGAGCTTCATCGCTTCGAGCCACGGTCCCCAGTCGGACCACGGTCCGCGCGTCGTGACGGTCTCCAGATCCAACAGCACATGGTGCGCGAGATCTGCCGGACTCCTGAGCGGCCGAGCGCGATCGCGCGCAAGCGCCGGCGTGCAAACTGGGAACATCTCTACGTCGAATAGGCGCTGCCCGCCGGGTACGCTCGACCCAGGACGTGCCCAGCGGATCGCTAGGTCAAGCCGCTCGCGTTGGAGATCAAGGCTTTGGTCGGCAGCGACGCTGCGCACGTCAACCTCGGGATGTAAACGGATGAACCCCGGAAGTTTTGGCACTAACCACATCGAGGCGAGCGGCGCGCTCGTCGTAACCGTGAGCGTCTCTCCTCCTTTCGACATGGCGAGACGGTCGGTCACCTCATAGACCAGCTTGAGCGCCTCGTCGACTGCGCGATAGAGCGCCTGTCCGGTTTCGGTTAGGCGCAGTCCGCGATTGACCCGGCTGAACAACGGCTGTCCGAGCTGCTCTTCAAGCCTCTTGATCGCGCGACTGATTGCCGATTGCGTGAGGAACAATTCTTGAGCGGCGCGCGTGAAGCTCAAGTGGCGTGCTGCGGCCTCGAAGCCCGTAAGCAAGTCGAGCGACAAACGGGGGCGACGGCGTTTGCTATCCATTCCCCAGAGTCATGTGAGCGATGACCAAAGGTCGTTTGAGGGTTGCCCGGCCGCCGTTCACAATCTCTGCATCTCAGATCGAACGGCAGCTGCTTCCAAACTGCTTATAGGAGGGCAGTCATGGTACTCGACATGAAACGTGTGGTGTTGAAGTTGGACTATCGGGGGATCATCCCGGTTGAGGACGCCGCGGGTGCCAGAATCGACTGTATACGCGGACGGATTTGGGTTACTGAGCAGGGAGGCGCGGGCGACGTCTTGCTAGAGGCTGGCGATTCGTATGAGATCTCGCACAGCGGGGTTGCAGTAGTGCAA
>CAZJJC010000359.1:0-12534 GCA_964546195.1 uncultured Enterobacteriaceae bacterium
GACAGCGTGACATACAGCACCGGCTCGCCGCGGCGCGCGCCCTCCATGAGGAACTGGAAGGCGAGGGTGGTCTTGCCCGAGCCCGGCATGCCTTCGATCAGATACAGGCGGTTCGGCACGAAGCCGCCGCCGAGGATGTCATCCAGCCCGGCGCTGCCGGCGGCGGCGCGGGGCGCTTGGGCGCTCATCGAAAATCGGATTCCAATTAGCGGAACACCGCGATCAGGGCGATAAACAGCGCGGAGACCGAGAAAGCCACGGCGACCGCCGCTAGGATGGTAGCGCGGCGCAGCCGGTGCTCGGCGAGCGCCGCGGCCTGCTCAAGGGCGGCGACCGTGCTCTGGAGCTGCGCCGCCAGCTCCTTCACGTGCGCGGCGTTCTGGGCGGCTGCCGCCTGCAGCTCGGCGATCTGCTGCGGCAATACCGTCGGGTCCGCCACGGCTTCGCCGCGCTTCTTGGTGAACACCGGCGCCGCCGTGTCGTAGATCGTCTTGACGTGGGGCAGGACCGCCTTCAGGACGGGAATGATCCAGGGCGCCATCGAAGTCCATTGTAATGTAGCGATTCCATTACAAAATTACATTGTTGCAGCGCGATTTTAGGGCGCGGCGTGGAAAAATTCCGCCTCCCGGGCGCGGGCGCCATGGGATAACCCCCTTGGGTCACGGGAGGACAGCATGCGCGCAACAACGCTCTGGACAGGGTCATGCCTCGCGGCGGTGATGGTTTCCACGGGCGCGCTTGCCCAGGAAGTCGCGGGCAAGGCGCTCTGGGTTACCGGCAGGGTGGAACGCGTTGCCCCCGATGGCGCGGTGCGGCCGCTTTTGCGGGGCGAGGCGGTGCGCCGGAACGACATCGTGCGCACCGCGGCCGACTCGCATGCGCAGCTCGTGATGGCGGACGAGGCGCTGATCGCGTTGCGGCCCAACACCAGCGTGCGCATCGACGACTACCGCTACGCCGGGCCGCAGCGCGGCGGCCGGGCCGTATTCGAGCTTATGAAGGGCGGCTTTCGCTCGATTACCGGGCTCATCGGTCGCGATGACAAGTCCCAGTACCGGCTGTCGACGCCTACGGCCTCCATCGGTATCCGTGGCACCGACCACGAGACATTCGTGGCCCGGGCGGGCACCTACAACCGTGTGAGCGTCGGAGGGACTTATCTGCTGAGCGCGCACGGCCGGCTCGACCTCGGGCCGGGCGAAACCGGTTTTGCCGGTTCGCACACGAACGGCGCGCCGTTGAGGCTGGATCGCACACCGGACTTCATGCATCTCGCCTCCATGGGGCCGCCGGTCGGGCCTGCGCTGCGCGAGGCCGCGGGCCGCCGGCCGAACGGGGTGGTCTCGCCCCAGCTTCCATCGCGGCCGATCGGGGATAACGAAATCAAGCTCAGGGGCTGGGAGCGATTCGGCAAAATCAAGAAAATCAAGCCATAAACCGCACGGCGGTCGTTCTGCTTGTTTTGGCGTTGTTGGGCTCGGCCGGAACGGCTTGCGCCCAGCCCGCCACGCAGCCCGATCTCGCCCGGGCAGAAGCGCTGGTGCGCGCCGGAAAAGCGGAGCAGGCCTGGCAGCTTCTCATTCCGCACGAAGCGCGCCATGCCGGACGTCCCGAGTTCGACTACCCGCTCGCAGTCGCGGCGCTCAATTCGGGCCGCCCGAGCCGCGCCACCTTCATTCTGGAACGCATCCTGTCGGTTCAGCCGGGCCATTACGCCGCCCGGCTGGAGCTTGCCCGCAGCTACCTCGCGCTGCGGGACTACGAGCGGGCGCGGCGCGAGCTCGATTTGCTGTCGGGCGCCGAGGCACCGGCCGAGACCGCAGGCGTCGAGCTCACCGGCTATCTCGAGTTCACCGTGGGCCACGACACCAATGTCAGCGCCGCCATGGCGCAGGCGAGCGTGTTCCTGCCAGGCGTGGGCGCGGAGTTCATTCCTGACGAGCGGTTCGCTCGCCAGGCGGACGGCTTCGGCGCAGTGGCGGCCGGGATCGAGCTCGCCAGCACGCTGACCGAGCGCCACGCGCTCTTCGGCGGGGTCGATCTCAGGCAGCGCATGCACGACGACGTCGGCGCGCTGGATGCGAGCACTATAGATTTGCGCGCGGGTCTGCAATCCCGGCTCCAGGCGCACGACTACCTGCGCTTTACCCTCAGGCAGCAGGACGACGAGCTCGACTACGCGAGCTACCGCCGCGTGCGCGGCATGGCGGTGGAATGGGCCCGGCGCCATGGCGAGCGCGCGCGTTTTGCGATCGCCGCCCAGGGGCAGCGCATCCGCTACCTCCAGCCCGATGCCGCGGCGAGCAGCTCGGACCTCATCGTCCTTGCGGCGAGCGGCGGTTGGCTGGTGGACCAGGCGTCCCGCAAGCTCGTGGTGGCGAGCGCCTATGTCGGGCACGACAACGCCATTTCCGGGCGCGGCGACGGCGACCGGCGGCTCGCCGGCCTGAGTTTCGGGCTGCAGCGCCGGCTCGGGGGGCGCGTGGAAGGCTATGCCTCGGCCTCGGTGCTCTATTCCGACTACCAGGACATGAACGCGGACTTCGCCGCGAAGCGGCGCGATCGGCAGGCCGATCTCGCGCTGGGCCTCGCCTGGCAGCTCACCGGGCACTGGTCGCTGCGCCCGCAGCTCGCGCATACCCGCAACCGTTCCAACATCCAGCTCAACGATTACAAGCGCACCGAGGCTTCGCTCACGCTGCGCCGCGTGTGGGACTAGGGAGCTAGAGCGGAATGGCGAGCAGCGTGTCGAAGCGCCGGCTGTCGCAGATCACCACGCGCTCCTCGTAGCGCGGCTCGGGCGCAAGCGCGATGCGGTCGAGGTAACGGCCGGTCGCGAACAGCAGCGTGTCGCCGTTTTCCATCACCCGCACCACCATGAAGTTCGAAACGGATTTCGCCACCGAGTCGCTCAGCCTTTCGGCGAGCACGGCCGAAACCATGTGCCGGTAGCGCTGCGGCTCGGAGATGTTCGCGTGGCGCAGCGACGCCACGCGGTCGCGCAGCATGGGGCGGCCTTCGGCATAGAGCACCGGCAGCGGCAGGCCGCGCGCCTCGTTCTCCGCGGTGGTGATGCGATAGGTGCCGTTCTCGGTGAACAGCTGCGGCCAATCCTCCAGCCGGTCGGCGTCCAGCGCATGGGCGTAGCGGGCATGCAGGTTCTCGACCACCCACTGCAGCTGCAGCTCCACTAGAGGCCCATGTATCTGCGCCAGGTCTGCCACAGGCCGCGCACCGCGGTCTCGGTGATGCGCGAGTCGCCCGAGGACACGCCCGAGCCGCCCATCTCGATCACCGAGGCGCGCTCGGCCGCGCCGGCGACCCCGCGCTGCACGAAGCCGGTGGCCGCGCCGTCCTCCATGGAGATGTAGCCCGCGGGGCCGACCAGGTTGGCCTGCAGCAGGCGCCGCCGGGTCATCGCCTCGTCGTCGTCGGCAAAGCCGAACAGCGTCCAGTGCAGCTCGGTGCGATCGACGCCCTTGGGCAGCACCTGGCGCGCGGCGAGCGAGTTGCGGATCTGGTGCAGGACGAAGCCGGGAAACATCGACAGGATCTGGATCGCGACGCGGTCGCCGAACTCGTCGACCTGATGGAGAATTTCTTCGTTTTCCAATGAGAAACTGTTCTTTTGAGAACCCGCGGAGCGCATGCCGTCCTTCTCGTAGGCGTCGTCCTTGTCCTCGACGATCTCGGTGTAGGTGCAGTGGTGCGCGCCGTCGGGCGAGACGAATACGCCGCCTTTCTGCGTCAGGCGGTTGATGCGAAAGCGCGTGAAGAACAGATGCAGCAGGCTGGCGTGGTACATGTCCTTCACGTTGTCCATGTACAGCTTCCAGTTGTTCGGCAGCACCTGGGTGTAGGTCCCCAGCACCCTGACCGGCCCCTTCATGACGCGCTTCATGCGCGCGAGCACTTCTTCGCCCAGGTACGTTTCCAGGGAAGGGGTGGCCTCGGAAAGCGTACCGAAGACCAGACCGTTGATCGAGGCCACGCGAAGCTTCCTCGGCGCCTGCGATTCGGGCTTCGCATCGGCCGGCATGCCGCCCTTGCCCGCGATGCCCTTGCGGAACGCCACGCTGGCGAGGTTGCCGGCATGGTCGTAGGTCCAGTTGTGATAGATGCAGACGAAGCGCTCGGCCTTGCCGCGCGCCTGCATGCAGATGAGCGCGCCGCGGTGCGCGCAGCGGTTCTCCCAGGCGTGCAGGGCGCCGGCCGAATCGCGGGTGACGACCACCGGCATCTCGCCGACGAAGGTGGTGAGGAAGCTCTGCGGCTCCGGCAGCTCGGCCTCGAGGCACAGGTAGCTCCAGGCCGGGCCGCGCCAGATCCTGTCCTGCTCCTGCCGGTAGAGCTCCTCGTCCTGGTAGACCCAGTAGGGGACGCGAGTCAGGCCCTCGGCGGGCCAGGCTTTCTGCAGCATCGGGTCATTATAATAAGTGCGTGAGGGTCCTTTACCGCCAGAGTGAAACCGGGAGAGCTATGAAACACGCATTGGGTCTCGTTTTGATGCTGTGCGCCCTTGCCGTCCAGGCGCAGGACTGGCCCTCGAAAACCGTGCGCATCATCGTGCCGTTTCCGGCCGGCGGCAGCGCCGACCTGATGCCGCGCGTGGTGGCGGAGAAGCTCTCCGACAAGTGGGGCCAGCCGGTGATCGTCGAGAACCGGCCGGGCGCCGCCGGCAACATCGGCGCGGATCTCGTGTTTCGCGCCGAGCCCGACGGCTACACGCTGCTCTCGGCGCCGCCGCCGCCGCTGGTGATCAACAAGCTGCTCTACAAGAATCTTACCTACGACGCGGAGAAGTTCGTGCCGATATCGGTGATCGGCGCGATCCCCAACGTGCTGCTGGTGCACCCCAAGACCAACGTGGGCACGGTGCAGGAGCTCATCGCGCTCGCGAAATCGAATCCGGGCAAGCTCAACTACGCCTCGCAGGGCAACGGCACCACCTCGCACCTCACGGCGGAGCTTTTCAAGTCGATGGCCGGCGGGCTGCAGATAACCCACGTGCCGTACAAGGGCACCGCGCCGGCGCTTGCCGATCTCCTCGGCGGGCAGGTCGAGATGATGTGCGACAACCTTGGCGTGTCGCTGCCGCATGTGCGCTCGGGCAAGCTGAAGGCGCTCGCGGTGGCGAGCAGCAAGCGCTTCGCCGGCCTGCCCGACGTGCCGGCGCTCGCCGAGCACCTGCCCGGCTTCGAGGCGGTGGCCTGGTTCGGCATCGTCGGCCCGCCCGGCACGCCGCCGGCGGTCGCGCAGAAGGTCTCTGCCGGCGTGGCGGAGGCCTTGCGCCATCCGGATGTGCTGAAACGACTGCGCGAGCTGTCCGCCGAGCCCATGGGCCTTACGCCGGCGCAGACGGCCGAGTACATGAAACGCGAGACCGAGCGCTGGGCCTCGGTCATCCGCACCGCCGGCGTGAGGATTGATTGACATGAGAAGGATCATCGCGGTCTGGGCGCTGCTGTGCGCCGCTGCATCCCCTGCCGCTGAATTCGAACCCTATTCCGGCCAGCCGGGCAAGGACGTGATCTGGGTGCCGACGCCTTACGTCCTGGTGGAGAAGATGCTGGACATGGCGCGCGTCACGCGCGAGGACTACGTGATCGACCTGGGCTCGGGCGACGGACGCAACGTCATCGGCGCCGCCAAGCGCGGCGCGCAGGCCCTCGGCGTGGAATACAACGCCGACATGGTGGAGCTGTCGCGGCGCATCGCGACGAAAGAGGGCGTGGCCGACAGGGCGAAGTTCGTGCACGGCGACATGTTCGAGGCGGATATCTCGCGCGCCACGGTGCTCGCGCTGTTCCTGCTGCCGGACAACATGCGCAAGCTGAAGCAGAAATTCCTCGGCCTGCGCCCGGGCGCCCGCATCGTCACCAACGGCTACGAGATCGACGGCTGGGAGGCCGACGAGGTCGGAAGAGCGGGGGGCGACTGCGTCAGCTGGTGCACCGCGTACCTCTACATCGTGCCGGCCAACGTCGCCGGGACGTGGCAGCTGCCGGAGGGCGATCTGCGCCTGGAGCAGAACTTCCGCAGCTTGAGCGGCACGCTGTCCACGGGCGGGCGCACCATCCCCATCGCCGACGCGCGGCTGTCCGGCGAGCGCATCAGCTTTACCGCCGGCATGGCGCACTATGAAGGGCGGGTGAGCGGCAACGCCATGAAAGGCACGGTGAGCGGCCGCAGCGCCGGCCGCTGGCGCGCCGCGCGCCGCTCATGATCATCGACATCCACGGCCATTACACGACCGAGCCGGCGGCGCTGCAGCAGTTCCGCGACAAGCAGCTTGCCGGGCTGGCCGACGCGGCGCGCAGGCCCGCCTCGGCCGAGCTGGGCATCAGCGACGAGGCGCTCGTCAAAAGCGTCGAGACGCAGCTCAGGCTGCAGAAGGAGCGCGGCGGCGATCTCACCATCTTCTCGCCGCGCGCCTCGGGCATGGCGCACCACGTCGGCAGCGAGGCGGTGAGCCTGGAATGGACGCGCATCTGCAACGATCTCATCCACCGCATCTGCCGCCTGCTGCCCGAGAACTTCGCCGGCGTCGGCCAGCTGCCGCAGTTTCCCGGCGTGGCGCCCAAGAACTGCGTTCCCGAGCTCGAGCGCATGGTGAACGAGCTGGGTTTCGTCGGGGTCAACCTCAACCCGGATCCGTCGGGCGGCTACTGGACCGATCCGCCGCTCACCGACCGCTGGTGGTACCCGCTGTACGAGAAGCTGTGCGAGCTCGAGGTGCCGGCGATGATCCACGTGTCCTCGTCGTGCAACCCGAACTTCCACGCCACGGGCGCGCATTACATCAACGCCGACACCACCGCCTTCATGCAGCTCATCCAGGGCAATCTGTTCGCCGATTTCCCGGCGCTCAAGCTGGTCATCCCGCACGGCGGCGGCGCGGTGCCCTTCCACTGGGGGCGCTACCGCGGCCTCGCCCAGGAGATGAAGCGCCCGGCGCTCGGCGAGCACCTGCTGAAAAACGTGTTCTTCGACACCTGCGTGTACCACCTGCCGGGCATCGAGCTCTTGACCAAGGTGATCCCGGTGGACAACATCCTGTTCGCTTCCGAGATGGTCGGCGCGGTGAAGGGCATCGACCCCGAGACCGGCCACTACTATGACGACACCAAGCGCTACCTCGACCAGGTGAAGGGCCTGACGCAGGAGCAGCGCGCCAGGATTTTCGAAGGCAATGCGCGCCGCGTCTATCCGCGGCTGGAGCGGCTACTTCGCCAGAAGCGTCTCTAGCACGGCGGGGTCGAGCGGCTTGATGCAGAACTCCTCGCAGCCGGCTTCGAGCGCGCGCTGCCGCGGCTCGTCCCCCGCCCGGCCGCTGATCGCGATGATGCGCGTTCCCTCCAGGCCCGGCTCCCACTTCAGCTGTCGGGCGATGTCGTCGCCTTCGTAATCGGGCAGGCCGATATCGAGCAGGATGATCTCGGGGCGGAACTTGCGCGCGACCTCGATCGCGGCGAACCCGTTGATGGCGAACTGGACTTCATGGCCCATGGCCTTGATCAGCATGGCCATGGAATGCACCGAGTCGAGGTTGTCCTCGACGACCAGCACGCGCCGCCTGGGATGCAGCGCAGGCTTGAGGCTAAAGACTGTGGCCATGCCCGGGCCGGGTCGTTTCTCGTTTATTTTCACTGGACACAATGATACTTGCAGCGCAGCAGGCGCGCCGGTGGGCGGCTGTCGTTGCTTTGATGATTGGGTCGTCGCCGTTTACCGACAGGGCTAGTCGGGCCGGACCACTTGCCTGCAGCATCCGTACAGGTCCCGCTGGCTCACAATCTGCCGGTGCAAAGCCCCGCGAACCGGCGTCTGGGCAGCGACTCCCCTAGAGTCATCATCGCGGATGACGACAGGGACACCGTCGATACGCTGAGCGCGATACTGAGCGACGCCGGGTATACGGTGCACGGCGTCTATACCGGCAAGGACGTCTTGCCTATCGCCCGCGTGGTGCGGCCCGACGCCATCATCCTCGACATCTCGGTGCCCGGCATGAGCGGCTACGCGGTAGCCCACGAGATCCGGCATAGCTTTACCGAGGCGCGGCGCCCGCTGATGATCGCCATCACCGGCATCTGGAACGAGGCCTCCGACCGCAATATCGCCCATCAGGTCGGCTTCGACCATCACTTCGCCAAGCCCTGCGATCCGGGGCGCATCCTCGAGCTGCTTGAACCTCTGAAGCGCCCCGCGCGCTGACTGGGTATGCTAGTCGCATGGCGGAGAAGCGGTTGTGCCCGCGCGCGCTCAAACCGCGGGCCGCATCAAGGCCGTCGAGAGCATGCTAAAAACGCTGTTTTCCCGATGAAGAAAGGCAGGGGAAAGCCATGAGCGCGTCGCTGCGCATCCTCGATATCCCCAGGCGGCCCGACCCGCGCCTGGTCGCCGAGTTCGCGAAGACGGTCACGCCACACCTCTCCGACAGCATGGAACGCCTTTATGCGGGCGGGCCGCAGCTGCGGCCGATGTACAAGGGCGCCACGCTGGCGGGGCCGGCGTTCACGGTGAAGACCGCCCCCGGCGACAACCTGCTGGTGCACAAGGCGCTCGACATGGCGCGCGCCGGCGACGTCGTCGTGGTCGACGCCGGCGGTTTTCCCGACCACGCCATCATCGGCGAGCTGATGGCCGCGCACGCGCGGCAGCGCGGCATCGCGGGCCTGGTGATCTGGGGCGCGATCCGCGATTCGGCGGAGCTCGGCGCCGGCAGCTACCCGGTGTTCGCCTGCGCCGTCACCCACCGCGGGCCGTACAAGAACGGTCCCGGCGAAATCAACGTGCCGATCGCGATGGGCGGCATGCCGGTGTCCCCCGGCGACATCATCGTCGGCGACGCCGACGGCCTGGTGGCGATCTCCCAGGATCAGGCCGAGCGCGTGCTCGCCTCGGCCAAGGCCATCCTCGAGAAGGAGACCGCCGCGATGAGAGAGATCCAGGCGGGCAGCGTGGATCGCGGCTGGGTCGACAAGGCGCTGAAGGAGAAGGGCTACAGGATCTGATGGACCTTGCCAGCCTGCAGCGGATGAAGCAGGAGCGCAGGAAAATCGTCGGGGTGGTGGCCTGGGACTACCAGATCGCGCAGATCGTCGACCGCGCGGGCGTCGAGCTGGTGTCGGTGGGCGACTCGGTGGGCGTTAACCTGTGGGGCCAGAAGGAAGGCGAGATCACGCTGGAGGAGATGCTGACCGTCTGCCGGGCGGTGCGCCGCGGCGTGAAGCGCGCGCTCCTGAGCTGCGACCTGCCGCCGGCTTTTATCGGCATCGACAATGCGAAGCGGCTGCTCGACGCCGGCGCCGACATGGTGAAAGTCGAGGCCGGCCCGGAAACGGTAGCGCGCATCGCAGGCGCCGGCATTGCGTTATTTGCGGAGTTTCACGGCGGGCGGCCGAGCGCGGAGCTGGTCGATGAAGCGAAAGCGCTGGAAGCGGCGGGCGCCGCGCTGCTCGACTTCCGCCATTCGGGTCCGCAAGCCGGCGCGGCGGTGGTGCAGGCGGTCTCGGTTCCGGTGCTCGGCGGCCTGGGCGGCGGGCCCTGGCTGGACGGGCGGCTGCGCATGGCGCACGCGGCCATCGGCTACGCGTGCTCGCATCTCGATTCGAAAACCGAAACCTACGCCAACGTCGCGCGCATGGCGCTCGAGGCGCTCGGCGCATACGCCGACGATGTGCGCGCGGCGCGCCACCTGAAGGGTCAGCGCCCTGCCTAGCACCGTCATCGAGGGCATCGAGACCCGCTACGAGGTGCTGGGCGAAGGACCGCCGCTGCTGATGTATTCCCCCGGCGGCCTGGACGCCACCCTGGACAAGTGGCGCACGCAGGGCATCTACGCGCGCATCAAGCTGCTGGATCACCTGCCCCGGCGCTACCGCTGCATCCTGTTCGACCGCCGCGAGAGCGGCCTGTCGGGCGGCCGGGTCGAAGCCGTGACCTGGGAGCACTACGTCACGCAGGGCAGGGGGCTGCTCGCGCACCTGAACATCGAGCGCGCCCACCTCATGGGGGCGTGCATGGGATGCTGCCCGGTGCTTGCCTTCGCGGTCGGCCATCCGGAGATTGTGCAAAGCATGGTGCTGTACTGGCCGGTCGGCGGGCCGCGCTACCGCATCAACAGCCAGCAGCGCTTCGCCCAGCACCTCGACTACGTCGAAGAGCATAGCCTGGCCGAGGTGGCTGCGCTCGCTTCCGGCAGCGCCAGGAGCTTCGCCGAGGATCCGCGCTGCGGGCCCTGGGCGGCCGTCGTCCGCCGCGACCGCGCCTTCGCCGAGGCCTATGCACGCCAGGACAAGGAGCAGTACAAGCACATCGTCGCCCGGATGAGCCGCGCGCTCTACGACCGGGACACCGCCCCCGGCGCCGACCCCCAGGCGCTGATGCGCCTGGATATCCCGGCGCTCGTCATCCCCGGCCGCGACGCATCGCATGCCACCTCCGCCGCGCGCTACCTCGAGGAATGTTTGGCGGGCTCGGAGTACTGGGACGTCCTGCCCGAGGCGCAGACCGAGCAAAGCGCGCCGGCGCGCGTGCTTGAATTCCTCGACAGGGCCGCGCGCTGAAAAAAAGTGTCAAGAGCCTTGCCAGGCATGCGGTCGAAACGCCAAGATCGCATCCAACAGACCGCTGCGGAGGGTTCGGTTGAATCTCATACCAAGCGAGCGCGCCGTACTGGGCCAGATCCGGGACCTGTTTCTGGAAGCCACCGCCCGCAGCTACCGACTCGCCTTGCTGAGCGCCCGCTGGCCGGCCCTGCACTACGACGCGTACCGGGGCGGGTACTCCGGGCTCATCGACAAAGGCTTGATAGCGGGATCGGTCGACGGCCAAGTCTTCCACATCACGAATGCCGGCCTGAAGGCGATGTTGTAAAGCGAGGACCTTAAAGGCAGTGGCGGGGCAGGTCGATGGTGAACACGCAGCCCAAGCCAGGCAGGTCGCGGACGCTGAGGACTCCGTCATTCGCCTCGACGCTGCGCCGGGCGATGGACAGTCCAAGCCCCAGGCCGCATTTATCCGCGCCGGCCTGCGTAAACGGCACAAACATGCGCTCCGCCTCACCCGCCGGAAGGCCGCCGCATTTGTCCTCCACCTCGAGCAGGATGCGATCGCCTGCGGCGTAAGCGCGCAGCGAGACTTCGGTGTGCTGCTCGGTGAACTTGAACGCGTTTTGCAGCAGGTTGCCCAGCGCCGAGAAAAGCAGATGCCGGTCGACTGCGACCGCCAGCTTCGGGTCGACCGTGGAGACGACGAACTGACAGCCGCGCGCCCGCGCCTCGAGCGACGCGGAGATGTTGATTTCCGCGATGAAGTCGGCCAGCGAGATCCGCTGGTGCCGCGCAGGCATTCCGGCGCTCACCCGCACCTCGGAGAGCGAGCGATCGATGACATTGCGCAGGCCTATCAGGCTGCGGTCCAGCACCGCGCCGGTCGCGCCGGCCAGCCCCACGTTGCCCGCTTTCATGGCGCTCAGCGCGAGCATGGCGGTATTGAGCAGGTTGCGCAGCTCGTGCGCGAGAAAGCCCAGCCGTTCGTTCATCGCGTGGGCGCCTTTGTCCTCGACCCGGAGATCGCGCTGGTAGGAAAATTCCGTGACGGCATCGGCGATGGCGTTGTCCAGGCAGCGGTTGAGCGTTCGAAATTCGTCGATCTCGAAGGGCGCACGCCGCTCGGCTGCCAGATCCGTTATGGCCTGGCAGAGATCGCCATAATCGTGAACCACCTGGTCGACCGTGAACCCGTGCTGGAACAGTTCGCGTCCATGCCGCGCCGCCGTCTCGCCGACCTCCGAGGCGGCCCGTGTGCCGCCGCCCGCCGGACCGGAAATGCTGCGGCTTCGCATCGGCTCGGCGGTCTGCTCCACCTGGAGCGTCTTGATAAGCTGCCCGACGAACAGCGGTATGCCATGCTCGAGCTCGGCGTCGGTGGCTTTCGGCGAGGACCTGCGGGCCACCTTGGCAATGCATCGCTTGATCAGTTCGGCGCGGTTGTCGCTCAGGAATTCGTGCAGCACACCCGCATTGTCGGGATTTCCCCGTCCGCGCTCTGTCCGGCAGCGGACACCGCCGTAGGCCGATCTACTGGGGAATTAGTTGGGGCAGCAGGCGCGCGGACTCCCTCTTCACCACCGCGTAGCACTCGCAGGAGCGCTTCTCGAGGGCCGGACGGTCCAGCACGGTGATCAGGCCGCGGCTGTAGGTGATCAGGCCTTCGCGCTCGAGCTTGCCCGCCGACTCCGTGACGCCCTGGCGGCGCACGCCGAGCATGTTGGCGATCAGCTCCTGCGTCATCTGCAATCGATTCTCGGGCAGGCGGTCGAGGCTCAACAGCAGCCAGCGGCACAGCTGCTGGTCCACGGAATGATGCAGATTGCACACCGCGGTCTGCGAGATCTGCGTGATGAGCGCCTGCGTAAACTTCAGCAGGATGAGCTGCAGCGCGCCGCCTTCGGCAAAGCGCGCTTTCAACGCCCGCGCAGGCAGGCGATAGGCCTTGCACGCGCTTTGCACCACGGCCCGGTTC
>CAZJJC010000360.1:0-4962 GCA_964546195.1 uncultured Enterobacteriaceae bacterium
CACCCGCCGCCGGATTTCTCGGCCACGCGCAGGCGCCCCGCGTCCAGGCCGGCCAGCGCCTCGTCCACCGCCTCGCGCAGCGCGCGCGGCGCGCTGCCCGGGTTGAGGGCGCTGCGGTTCTCCCACGCCTGCTCGATCACGTTTTTCATAGGCTGGCAGCGAACCGGGTCATGCGGCCGATGGCCTCCACGCATTCGTCGAGCGGCGCCACCAGCGCCACGCGCACATGCTTGCGGCCGGGATTGGCGCCGCCCGCGTCGCGCGCGAGATAGCTGCCCGGCAGGGCGAGCACATTGTATTGCGCATACAGCCGGCGCACGAACTCGGCGTCGTCGATCGGCGTGCGCACCCACAGGTAGAAGCCGCCTTCGGGCATTTGCGCTTGCAAGGGATTCCCGATCAGGGGCAGGACCGCGCGGAACTTCTCCGCGTAGAGCCGCCGGTTTTCCCGCACATGCGCCTCGTCGCCCCAGGCCGCGATCGAGGCGTGCTGCACGGCGAGGCTCATGGCCGAGCCGTGGTAGGTGCGGTAAAGGAGAAATTTCTTCAGCAGCGCCGCGTCCCCGGCGGCGAAGCCCGAGCGCATCCCCGGGCAGTTGGAGCGCTTGGACAGGCTGGAGAACACCACCAGCCGCTTGAAATCGCTTTTCTTGAGCTTGGATGCAGCTTCGAGCGCGCCCAGGGGAGGGCGGTCGAAGTAGATTTCGGAGTAGCACTCGTCGGAGGCGATGGCGAAGCCGTGGCGCTCGGAGAGTCGGAAGAGCTCTTTCCATTGCTGCAAAGTCATGACGCTGCCGCTGGGATTTGCCGGCGAGCAGGCGTAGAGGAGCTGCACGCCGCTCCAGTCCTTTAATTCAAGGAAATTTTCGCAGTACAGGGCCGTAGCCCCGGCCAGCACCGCCGCGCCCTCGTAGATCTGATAGAACGGGTTGGGGCAGACCACCTTCGCGCCGGGCGCCAGCACCGTCTGCGCGAAAGCGAAGAGCGCTTCGCGCGTGCCGTTCACCGGCAGCACCTGCGTCTCGGCATCGGGCGCCGGGATGCCGTAGCGCCGCGCGAGCCAGCCGGCGATCGCCTGGCGCAGCGCCGGCAGGCCGGCGGTGGCGGGATAGGCCGAGAGGCCCTCGAGCGCGCCCGCGAGCGCCTCCTTCACCAGCGCGGGCGTCGGGTGCTTGGGTTCTCCGATGGAAAGGTTGATCCCCCCAAGGTCGGGATTGGGCGTGACCCCGCTGAGCAGCGCCCGCAGCTTCTCGAAAGGGTACGGCTGCAGCCGTTCCAGAAGCGGATTCAATTCTTCTCGACCCAGCCGCGCTTGCGGTGCTCGGCGATCACGCTGGTGGTGATGCCGCCGCGCACGTTGAACCTGGCCTCGAGGCGCATGTAGCGCGGCTTCGTGGCCTTCACCAGGTCGTCGAGGATGCGGTTGGTCACCGCTTCGTGAAACGCGCCTTCGTTTCGGTAGGACCAGACGTAGAGCTTGAGCGATTTCAGCTCGACGCACAGGCGGTCGGCGACGTAGTCGAGGGTGAGCGTGGCGAAGTCGGGCTGCCCGGTCATCGGGCAGACGCAGGTGAACTCCGGGATTTCCATGTGGATCCGGTAGTCGCGCGCAGGCGCGGGATTGGCAAACGTTTCTAGGCGCTTGCTTGGACGGGACGGCACTGAAAATCGGCGGAAGGCAGGCGCGCAAATGTTATCATTTTTGGCGTGCGCCTCGTTCAAATAAAGCTGTCCGGATTCAAGTCTTTCGTCGATCCCACCTCGATCCACGTGCCCGGCCAGCTGGTCGGGGTGGTCGGGCCCAACGGCTGCGGCAAGTCCAACGTCATCGACGCGGTGCGCTGGGTGCTGGGCGAGAGCCGCGCCGCGGCGCTGCGCGGCGATTCGATGCAGGACGTGATCTTCAACGGCTCGGTGAACCGCGCGCCGCTCGGGCGCGCCGCGGTCGAGCTGATCTTCGACAATTCGCAGGGGCGCGCCGCCGGCCAGTGGTCGCAGTACGCCGAAATCTCGGTGCGCCGCGTCCTGCAGCGCGACGGCGAGTCGAGCTACCACATCAACGGCACGCATGTGCGCCGGCGCGACATCACCGACATGTTCCTCGGCACCGGCCTCGGCCCGCGCGCCTACGCCATCATCGAGCAGGGCATGATCTCGCGCGTGATCGAGGCGAAGCCCGAGGAGCTGCGCGTGTTCCTCGAGGAGGCCGCGGGCATATCCAAGTACAAGGAACGGCGCCGCGAGACCGAGAACCGCCTCGGCGTGACGCGCGACAACCTCGGGCGCATCACCGACATCCGCACCGAGCTCGGCGTGCAGCTCGAGAAGCTCGAGGCGCAGGCCACGGTGGCCACGCGCTACAACGAGCTGCACTCCGAGGTGCAGCTCAAGCAGCACCTGCTTTGCTACCTGCGCCGGCGCGACGCGTCGGCCGAGCGCGAGCGCCACGCGCAGGAGACCGGCAAGGCGACCCACTCCCTGGAGCGCGAAAGCGCCGAGCTGCGCAGCATCGAGTCGCGTTTGGAGAGCGCGCGCGCCGCGCACTACCGCGCCGGCGACGGCCTGAACGCCGCGCAGGCCGGCCTGTACGCGGCCAACGCCGAGGTGGCGCGGCACGAGTCGGAGCTGCGGCACGTGGAGGATACGCGCCAGCGCCTGGAGAGCCAGCACACCGAGCGCGGGGCGCAGCTCGCGCAGTGGCGCGAGCAGCGCGCGCAGCTCACCCAGGCGCTGCACACCTGGGCGGCGCGCGCAGCCACGGCCAAGGAGAGGGTCGCCGAATCCGGCAAAAGACTCGAAGCAGAAAACGAAGCGCTGCCCGAGGCGGAGCAGGCGTTTCGCGGCGCGCAGCAGCGCCAGGACGCCGCGCGCGAGGAGCTCATGCAGGCCGACAGCCGCCTGCAGCTCGAGCAGGCGAATCTCGCCCACCTGGAGCGCGGCAGGCAGGCGCTGGAGCAGCGCCGCGAGCGCCTCGAAAGCGAGCTGCAGACCCTGTCCGAGCCCGATGCCGGCGCGCTCGGCGCGCTCGAAGGGCAGCTCGCGCAGCTCGAGCAGGCGGTCAAGGCCGCGGAGCAGGCCTGCGATGCGCTGCAGGCGGGGGTCTCCAGGCTGGAGGAAGACAGGGCGGGCGCCCTCGAGACCCTGAACGCGGCGCAGCGCGAGCATGCGGCCGCCGAAGCGCAGGTGGCGACGCTGCGCCAGATCCAGGCGGGGTCCGAAGACAACGCGGCGCTGCGCGGCTGGTTCGAGCGTCAGGGTCTCGCCGGCCTGCCGCCGCTGTGGCAGAAGCTGCGCATCGAGCCCGGCTGGGAAACCGCGGTGGAGGCGGTGCTGCGCGAGCGCCTGCACGCGCTCGAGCTCTCCGACGCCGCGCGCCTTGCCGGGCTGGTCGCCGACCAG
Organism: uncultured Enterobacteriaceae bacterium; assembly: GCA_964546195.1. Lineage (GTDB taxonomy): Bacteria > Pseudomonadota > Gammaproteobacteria > Burkholderiales > SG8-39 > SCGC-AG-212-J23. The sequence continues at coordinate 3,400 of CAZJJC010000360.1, forward strand.
CCGCCTTCGAAGGCGAGCCTGTTCGTTCCGGGCAACGTTGTTCCCGAGGTCGTGGCCGGCTTTGAATCCCTGTTCTCGAAAATCCAGGACGCCGACGCCGCCGTCTCCGGCGCGCTGCGGGACTGGCTCGGCGGCGTATTCGTCGCCGAAGGGGTCCCGGAGCTCTCGAGGCTGCCCGTCGGCGCAACGCTGGTGAACCGCGAAGGCCATCAGTTCACCCGCCACAGCGTGAGCCTGCATGCTCCCGACGCCGCCGACACCGGGCTGCTCGCGCGGCAGGCCGAGATCGAAGGGCTGGCAGAGCGCCTGCAGGGCCTGGGCGGGCGCCTTGGCTCGGCACAGAAGGACCTGGAAAGCCTCGAAGGGCAGCTTGCAGAGCGCAACGCGGCGCTGGAGGAGGCGCGCCTGGAGATCAGCCTGCGCCAGAAGGCGCAGCACGACGGGCAGATCGAGCAGCTGAAGGCGCTGCAGGCGCAGGAGCGCTACCGCGAGCGCAGCGCGCAGGTGCGCGCCGAGCTGGACCCGATCGGCGCCGAGACGCAGGCGAGCGACGGGGCGCTCGCGCAGTCGCAGGCCGGCCAGCAGCGCATCGCCTCGGACATCGCCGCCGCCCGCGAAGCGCTCGAGGCCGCGCGCGGCGCGCACGGGGCGGCGGAGGCGGCGCTCGCCGGGCAGCGGCGTGCCGTGCAGCAGGCCGAGCGCGAAGCGCAGGACGCCCTGTTCGCCGAGCGCGAGTGCAGCTCGAAGATCAGCGAGATCGACGCCTCGGTGAAGCTCATCGACCGCGAGATCGAGCGCGCCGGCGAGGAGCTCGCGAGGCTGACCGGGGAGCTCGCCGACGACCCGATCCCGGCGCTGCGCGAGGCGCTCGGCGTGGCGGTGGAGGCGAGGATCGCCTGCGAGCGCACGCTCGCGCAGACGCGCAACGCGGTGGAAGCCGCGGCCGGCGCGCTGCGCGAGCTGGAGGAAGCGCGGCTGCAGGTCGACGCGCGCGTCGCGCCGCTGCGCGAGCGGGTGGGCGAGCTGCGGCTGAAGGAGCAGGCGGCGCAGCTCAGCTTCGAGCAGTTCGACACCCAGCTGCGCGAGACCGGGGCCGACGAGGCGCGCCTCGCCGAAGAGGCCGCGCGCGCGCCGCGCGCCTCGTCGCTGCAGGGCGAGATCACCCGCATCACCCAGGCGATCGGCGAGCTCGGCGCGGTCAACCTGGCAGCGCTCGAAGAGCTCGGCACGAGCCGGGAGCGCAAGGGCTACCTCGATGCGCAGGCCGCCGACCTGGAGGAGGCGGTGCACACCCTGGAGGACGCCATCCGGCGCATCGACCGCGAGACGCGCGAGCTGCTGCGCGAGACCTTCGAGAGCGTGAACCGGCATTTCGGCGCGCTGTTCCCGACCCTGTTCGGCGGCGGCGAGGCGAAGCTCCTGATGACCGGCGAGGAGATCCTCGACGCCGGCGTGCAGGTGATGGCGCAGCCGCCCGGCAAGCGCAATACCAGCATTCACCTGCTTTCGGGGGGCGAGAAGGCGCTCACCGCCATCTCGCTGGTGTTCTCGCTGTTCCAGCTC
>CAZJJC010000361.1:0-2062 GCA_964546195.1 uncultured Enterobacteriaceae bacterium
GCGCTCGTCGATGTACTCGTTGATGATGTTCGACTCGTACAGGATGAGGTCGCGCTCGACCAGCACCGGCAGCCGGTTGTACGGGTTCATCACCGCGATGTCCTCGGGCTTGTTGTACAGGTCGACGTCGATCACCTGGAAGTCCATCCCCTTCTCGTAGAGCACGAAGCGGCAGCGGTGGCTGAAGGGGCAGGTGGTGCCTGAATAGAGTTGCATCATGGTGACTTCACGTCTTTCCAGAATTCCTTCTTGAGCAGGTAAGCGAAGACGAACAGCACGCCCAAGACGAACAGCACGACGATGCCGATGGCCTTGCGCCTGCCGGCGGCCGGCTCGCCGACGTAGGCGAGGAAGTTCACCAGGTCGCGCACCGCCGTGTCGTACTGGGCCTGCGAGAGGCGGCCCTTGCTGATCTCGGTGAAGCTGCGCTTGTCGCGGTCGTAGCCGCGCTCGCCCTGCAGCGTCCACAGCGCGTGCGGCATGGCGACGTTCTCGAACACCGCGTTGTTCCAGCCGGTGACCGTCTTCGGGTCGCGGTAGAAGGTGCGCAGGTAGGTGTACAGCCAGTCGGTGCCGCGCGAGCGCGCCACCACCGACAGATCGGGTGGCGGCACGCCGAACCACTGCTTGGCGGCCTTGGGCTCGAGCGGGATTTTCATCGTCTCGCCCACCTTCTCGGCGGTGAAGAGCAGGGTGTACTTGATCTGCTCCTCGGTCAGGCCGAGCTCGGTGAGGCGGTTGTAGCGCATGTACTGCGCGCTGTGGCAGCCGAGGCAGTAGTTGACGTAGAGCTTGGCGCCCGCCTGCAGGCTCACGAGATCGTTCGCCTCGTGCGGCGAGCGGTCGAGCCTGTAACCGGTTTCAGCAGCGACAGCCGTGAACGGCAGAAACAGGAAAATCAACAGCGCCCTTGTCATACCGTCACCCGCTCAGGCACCGCCTTGACCCTGTCGCGCGCGGTGTACCAGGGCATGAGGAAGAAGAACAGGAAGTACAGGAGGGTGCACAGGCGCGCCACCCAAATTGCCACCTCCTTGGTATCGAGAATCCCCCAAGGATCCGGGAACTGTCCCCACACCGTGGTCGGCTTCACGCCGAGGTAGCCCAGCATCACGAACACCACCACGAAGACAGCCAGCCAGGCTTTGTACAGGCGCCCGCGATAGCGGATCGACTTCACCGGGCTGCGGTCGAGCCACGGCAGGAAGAACAGAATCATCACCGACACGCCCATCGCCAGCACGCCCGGGAACTGCGAGGTGAAGACCGGCGGCACGGCGCGCAGGATCGAGTAGTAGGGCGTGAAGTACCACACCGGCGCGATGTGCTCGGGCGTCTTCAGCGGGTCGGCGGGGATGAAGTTGTTGTGCTCGAGGAAGTAGCCGCCCATCTCGGGCGCGAAGAACATCACGAAGCAGAAGAGGGCGAGGAACACCACCGCCCCCATGATGTCCTTCACCGTGTAGTACGGGTGGAAGGGGATGCCGTCGAGCGGCTTGCCGTCGGCGCCCTTCAGCTTCTTGATCTCGACGCCGTCGGGGTTGTTCGAGCCCACGTCGTGCAGCGCCAGGATGTGCGCCACGATCAGGCCGAGCAGCACCAGCGGGAAGGCGATCACGTGCAGCGCGAAGAAGCGGGTGAGGGTGGCGTCGGACACCACGTAGTCGCCGCGGATCCACAGCGCGAGGTCGGGACCGATGAACGGGATGGTGCCGAACAGGTTCACGATCACCTGCGCGCCCCAGTACGACATCTGCCCCCAGGGCAGGAGGTAGCCGAAGAAGGCCTCGGCCATCAGCACGAGGTAGATCAGCATGCCCAGGATCCACACCAGCTCGCGTGGCTTCTGGTAGCTGCCGTACATCAGCCCGCGGAACATGTGCAGGTAGACCACGATGAAGAACGCCGAGGCGCCGGTGGAGTGGATGTAGCGCAGCAGCCAGCCGCCGGGCACGTCGCGCATGATGTACTCGACCGAGGCGAAGGCTTCCGCCGCGCTCGGCTTGTAGTTCATGGTGAGGAAGATCCCGGAGACGATCTGGATCACCAGCGCCACCAGGGA
>CAZJJC010000362.1:0-5179 GCA_964546195.1 uncultured Enterobacteriaceae bacterium
GCGGCGCAGGTGATCCCACCAGAGCCTGGATTCGTCGGCCGCCGTGGTGCTGTTATAGGCGCCCCCTACCAGTCCGTTGCCGGATCCCGCGGGAGGCGTCAGGCCCCAGCGAGCGGATCCCGGGTCGTCGCCCGGGATTGCGCGGTAGCGGTCCTGGTAGCCGTGGTAGGCGGCCGAGATGCCCGAGAAATCCGCCATGACGTTCTTGATCTTCGCCTGCGTGATCATCTCCTGGCCCTTCAGGATGCCGCCCAGCAGCAGCCCGATGATGACCAGCACGATCGCGATCTCGACGAGGGTGAAGCCCTTCTGGCTTGTTTTCACGCAGGCTCCTTTATAACGAGCGGCACAGCACGTAAACGTTGGTCCCGGTCTCCGCGTAGCTCGTCTCCGGGGTGTCGTCCAGGTCCGGGTTCGGCGCCGCCTGCAGATCGCCGCGTACCGTGCCGGTGCCCGGCAGGCCGTCGTCCATCTGCGTATCGGTGGCGATGGCGATCTTGTCGGGCAGGTTCGCCGAGCACATGATCAGGCCGCTGAAGCCGCCCATGACAGTGCTGCCTGCGCCGTTGCCGGTCTGAACACCGATGAGGCCGGTGAGCGCGTTGAACGGCTGCGTGACCCCGGAACCGGAAACAAAGCCGGCGCGGCGCAGGTGATCCCACCAGTTGCAGGCCTCGACCGTATCGGCGCAAGCGGCGCCGGCGTTGTTGTAGACGCCGCCGACCACGCCGTTGCCGTCGCCCTTCTTGGCCGCCGCTCCCCAGCGCGTCTCGGTGTTGGGATCGTCTCCCGGGATCGCCCGGTAACGGTCCTGGTAACCGTGGTACGCAGCCGAAATGCCGCTGAAGTCGGCGATCACGTTCTTGATCTTCGCCTGCGTGATCATCTCCTGGCCCTTCAGGATGCCGCCCAGCAGCAGCCCGATGATGACCAGCACGATCGCGATCTCGACGAGGGTGAAGCCCTTCTGCGGTGTTTTCATGTTTTGCCCCTTATAGTCCCAGCTCCCCTGGGCCCGTGGCTACCTAAGCGCAAGGACCATGCCACGCATGAAGCATTGAAAAACCTCAGGAATGTCCGCAATTCCCGGCGGCCGGCGTCGGAATCCCGACACAAGCGTCGGAGCAGCGACGCTTACTTCGAGTTGCCCAGGCGAGCTTCCAGTGCTTTGAGGCGTTCGGCGAGAAAGCGCGCCTCCGCCGGATCGCGCACCGCGCCGCTTTCGAGCAGTCCGCCCAGCATGATCGTCGCCGCCTCCAGCTCGTTCATGTCCTCCAGAATGAAGATCTCCATCTGCCTTGCCCACAGCGGAACATCGGGCGCGGTGGTGTGGCGCTCGACGGCGGCGGCGTAGCGCCGCGCCAGCGCGAGGTCCTTGAGCTGGTGCTTCGCCAGCAGCGCGGCGTGCGCCAGCCAGGGCCAGCGGCGGTCCGGATCGCGCAGGAATTCCTGATAGACGAATTCGAGCGCCATGCGGCTGCGCGCGGCGTCCTGCGTTTCGGCATAGACGCGCGCGGCGGAAAACAGCGGATAGGCGCTGCGCGGGTCGAGCTGCAGAATCACGCGCAGCCATTCCACCAGGCGCGGGTAGTCGGGCTTCGCAAAGCTCTGCACGTAAAGCATCGCGATGCGCGCAGCCGCCTCGCGCTCGCCGAAGCTCGCAAGCCTGAGCGCATGCACGCCAGGGGCGGGCGGCAAGGCGCCTTCTGCGGCTGCCTGACCCGTCCTGGACGACGTGAGGGCCAGCTGGCCGGCAAGCGCGGCCAGAAGCGCACCCCAAACCCAGGCGGGCACCGCCGACAGGCGCCGCTCGTGCCGGCTCAAAGGTTCCTCCGGTAAAAATCGAACAGGCCCGCGGCCACGAGGAGCGCGAAGTAGGCGAGCAGGCCGCCGAGCGCGGCGAGATAAGCGCCCGGCGCGGGCGTGGCGTACAGCAGCCACTCGGTGCGGGTCGCCGCATCGAGCGGCGGCAGCAGGAAGGCGAGCGCATCGACGCTCCAGCGCGCGATGTCGTGCGCCGTGGAGGCAACGGCGAGCGGGCCGCCGGCGATCGCCTGGATCGCCGCAATCGAGCGCCCGAGCAGATACAGGCCGGCGGTGGCGGCAAGCGCGGGAACGAGCTGTGCCAGGGTCATGGCGAAGAACAGCGTCGCGGCGGCCACCAGGGCGCATTCGAGCGCCAGCGAAAGCGCCCAGAGCGCCACCGCCGCGGGCGGCGCCCAGAGCAGCAGCGGCAGGGAGAACGCGCCGCCGAGGGCTGCGCCGCACGCGACGAAGCCGGCAAGCCGGCCCAGGTATTGCGCCGCGCGCGACAGCGGCAGCGAAAGCGTCAGCTCCAGTGTCTTGTCGTTGATCTCGCGCAGCGTGCTGGTGGCGACGTGCGCCGCGATGAGGAACACCGCGCACGCGCGCAGCAGCGCGGCGACCAGCGCCGCCTGCAGGGAGAGGCTCTCGGTGAGCGCCACCTGGGAAAGGAACGCCGCCAGCGCCAGGCCAAGCAGGATCGAGGCGGCGCCGAGCCAGGGCAGCCCGCCGCGGCGGGCTTCCAGCAGCACGAGACGGGCGAGCGCGGCGGCGGGCACGGCTTCTGTAGACTAGTCGCGGAGATCGCAACATGCAAACCGCCACCCTGCCGCGGCCCGGGCTGCGCCGCGCCGCAAACGCCACCTGGGGCTTCAGCCAGCGCTACTGGCGGCTGGTGGTGGTGGCCATGCTCGCGCTGCTGCACGTCGCGGTATTCCGCGGCGTGGCCGACCCGTGGGCGCGCGCCCTGCTGCTCGCGCATCTCGGCCTGCTGCTGCTGTGGCAGCCTTTCCTGCGCGCCGAGCAGCGCGTCTCGCCGACGCAAGGCTTCATCCTTTCGCTGGTCGCCTTCGCGGTCATGCTGCAGCTGTCGTGGTGGTTCCTCGCGGGCTGGGTGGTGGTGCTGGCCGGGCTGGTCGGCGGCAAGGTCTACCAGCAGCACGCGCGCTGGCAGAGGCGCTGCTATCTCGTGGTGCTGGGCTACCTGCTCGCCCTGCTCGCCATCGTGATTCTTCCCGAGATCGCGCCGCGGCGCGAGATCACGCCCGAGATCCGCGGCGTCGCCGAGTACCTGCTGCCGCTCGCGTTCCTGCTGATCGCCCTCTTTCCGGTCGAGCCCGACGCCGGGGAGTCGGCGCAGATGATCGACTTCTTCTACAGCGTTTTCCTGATGCTGCTGCTGATGGTCGTGATCCTCGGCAGCTTCACCTTCATGACGGTCGGGCGCACCAGCTATCTCGAGGCGCTCACCTACACCGTGTTTCTCACCGCCGGCGCGGTGCTGCTGGTCGGCCTGGCATGGAATCCGCGCAGCGGCGTCGCCGGGCTGAACGTGTTCTTCGCGCGCTACATCTTCTCCATCGGCCTGCCGGTGGAGAAATGGCTGCACTTCCTCGCCGAGCTGCTGCAGATGGAGGCGCGGCCCGAGCGCTTTCTGACCGAGGCGATAGGCGCCCTGCTGCGGCTGCCCTCGGTGAGCGCCGTCAGCTGGCGCACCGCGGACGCGCAAGGCGAGGAAGGGCTCAAGACGGGCAACGTGGTCGAGTTCCAGAACAGCGTCGTGACGCTCAGCATCCATTCGCGCCACAAGCTCGGCCCGGCGCTGCACTGGCACCTGCACCTGCTGGGCCAGCTGCTCGGCGAGTTCTACATCGCCAAGCTGCGCGAGGAGAAGCTGCGCCAGGCGAGCTACGTCCAGGCGGTGCACGAGACCGGCGCGCGCATGACGCACGACATCAAGAACCTGCTGCAGTCGCTCAACGTGCTTTGCTCCGTGGCGGCGCGCGAGGACAAACGCGATTCGCCCGAGCTGCAGGCGCTGGTGCGCCGCCAGCTGCCGGTGATCGCGCAGCGCCTGTCCGAGACCCTCGCCAAGCTGCAGCGCCCCAGCGAGGAGACCGAAACCTATGTCTCCGCGGCCGCCTGGTGGGAGATGCTGGCGCGCCAGTACGCCCGCGAGGGGGTCGAGTTCGCGCCGGCGCGCGTGCCGCCGGACGCGCGCCTGCCGCGCTCGCTGTTCGACAGCGTGGCCGACAACCTCATCCGCAACGCGCTCGCTAAGCGCGCCGAGGACGGGCAAACGCGCGTGCAGGCGTCGCTCGAATACCGCGCAGCGCTGGCCTTGAGGGTGGAGGACAGCGGAAACGCGGTCCCGGCGGAGGTGGCGAAAGGTCTGCTGCGCGAGCCGGTCGCCTCGCGCGGCGGCCTGGGCATCGGCCTGTACCAGGCGGCGCGCCAGGCCGAGGCCGCGGGCTACGCCCTTGCGCTGGAATCCAACCGCGACGGCCGGGTGTGCTTCGCGCTGCTCGGGCCCGCCGCCTAGGGCAGCACGCCGGCGGCGATCAGCTTGCCGTAGAGCTCGCCCACCGTGATCCAGTGCATCTGGTCATCGAACTCGCCGTTAGCCGCAGCCGCGGGCGTGGGGGTGTGCCAGACGAACACCGCGTCGCCGTTCAGGTTGGCCGCCTCGTCGATGCCCCCCGCGCCGGCCGAGCCGTTCTTGCCCAGCGAGAAGACCAGCGCCACGACCGCAGTCTGGTTGGTCAGGGCGTTGAGCGCCGGACCGCAGGTCGTGGCGGTGATCGCGGTCGCGGATTTGCAGACCACGAGCTCGTTCGGCAGGCAGGTCATGCCGTTGGCCTTCAGGGTGGCCGCGTCGGTGAAGTGCGGCGTGGTGGAAGCTGCCGCGCAGGCGGCGAGGGGCGAGTTGACCACCGCGTAGCGGATGCGGTTGTTCCAGGCGTCCACGGCGTAGCCTTCGGCATCGACGATCTGGAAGCCGATGCTGCGGGCAGGCAGCAGGCCGTTGTGGTTCGGAAATACCGTGCATGCGCCGCCGCCGAGCGGCGCCTCGTCGCCCGCGCTCGTGCTGCTTGCCGGGCAGGGCAGCCGGCCGTGGGCGATGGCGAATCCCAGCAGCAGCTCGCGCGCCGCCTCGAGCCGCCGGCGGGTTTCCTCGAAGTTGCGCTGCTCGGTCTGTGCCGAGAGCGTGTACATCAGGCTGAGCAGCAGCAGGCCGACGATGGTCAGTACTACGGCGAGCTCGGTCAGCGTGAACCCGCGAAGGCGCGAGGGCGTCACGGCGCTACCGCGACCACGCGATCGTTGATCGTTCGACTCGCCGCGCCGCGGCGGAAAGTCTCGTCGAAGGGCAGCA
>CAZJJC010000363.1:0-19864 GCA_964546195.1 uncultured Enterobacteriaceae bacterium
AAGGGCTGACGTCCGAGCCGCCCTGCAGCACCAGGCCGTCCAGCGCGCGCGCATAGTCGGCAAGGCGCACCTCGCTGCGGTGGAGCAGGCCGTCCTTGTCGACGGTGGGCACCATGAATACGAGCACGTCGCGCGACATGACCCAGTGCGCGACCGACTGCTCCAGGTACTGCAGCGTCTTCGACTGGATGCCCTTGGCGTCGGGCCGGGGGTGGAACAGGCGCGCCGAGACGCCGATCTTGAGCGCGTCGGGCGTGAGCCTGCGGGAAAGAAATTCGCGCAGCGCGCGCGCCGAGCGCCTCAGCGGGGTCACCGGGCTAGTCTAAGGCCTTGACGATGTCCTCTACCACCTTCTTGGCGTCGCCGAACACCATCATGGTCTTGTCCATGTAGAACAGCGGATTGTCCAGGCCGGCGTAGCCCGAGGCCATGCTGCGCTTGTTGACCAGCACGCTGCGCGCCTTGACCACGTCGAGAACCGGCATGCCGTAGATCGGGCTGCCTTTCTCGTAGGCGAGCGGGTTGACCACGTCGTTCGCGCCGAGCACCAGCGCCACGTCGGCATTGCCGAACTCGCCGTTGATGTCCTCCATCTCGAACACCTGGTCGTAGGGCACCTCGGCCTCGGCCAGCAGCACGTTCATGTGCCCCGGCATGCGGCCGGCGACCGGGTGGATCGCGTAGCGCACGTTCACCCCCTTCTCCTGGAGCTTGTGCGCCATCTCCTTCACCGCGTGCTGCGCACGCGCCACCGCCAGGCCGTAGCCGGGGACGATGATCACGTTCTCCGCGTTCGCCATGAGGAAGGCGGCATCCTCGGCGGCGCCCGAGCGCACCGTCTTTTGCTCCGAGCCGGCGGCCGCGGCCCCCTCGGCTGCCCCGAACCCTCCGAGAATGACCGAGATGAACGAGCGGTTCATGGCGCGGCACATGATGTAGGACAGGATCGCGCCGGAGGAGCCCACCAGCGAGCCGGCGATGATGAGCATGGCGTTGTTGAGCGAGAAGCCGATGCCGGCGGCCGCCCAGCCCGAGTAGCTGTTCAGCATCGAGATCACCACCGGCATGTCGGCGCCGCCGATCGGGATGATGATCAGCACGCCGAGCACGAAGGCGATTGCGGTCATGGCGAAGAACGCGCTCCAGGCCTTGTCCTCCGCCGTGAAGAAGGCCGCGCCGAAGCCGATCATGACCAGCGCGAGCAGCAGGTTCACCCAGTGCTGCCCGGGAAAAACCACCGGCGCCGAGGAAAACAGGCGGAAATGCTTGCCCAGCCCCGCGAGCTTGCCGAAGGCGATGACCGACCCGGAGAACGTGATGGCGCCGACGAAGGTGCCGATGAACAGCTCCAGCTTGTTGCCCGTCGGCAGGGGATCCGGGACGCCGAAGGCCGCCGGATTGTTGACCGCAGCGACGGCGATGAGCACCGCCGCCATGCCCACCAGCGAGTGCATCGCCGCCACCAGCTCCGGCATCTGCGTCATCTGCACGCGCCGCGCCACCAGCGCACCGACCGTGCCGCCGACCAGCATGGCGATGAGAATGAGGTCGATGCGCCCCCGTGCCACCACCGCGATGGTGGTGAGCACGGCAATCGTCATCCCGGCGATGCCGAACCAGTTGCCGCGGCGCGCGCTCTCGGGGTGCGACAGCCCCTTCAGCGCCAGGATGAAGCAGATCGAGGCGACCAGGTACCACAGCGTCAGCTGGTTGGCGCTCATTTCTTCTTCTTCCGGAACATCGCCAGCATGCGATAGGTCACGAGGAAGCCGCCGGCCACGTTGACCGACGCCAGCGCGACCGCGACCACGCCGAGCACCGAGCCGAAGTCGGTCTCCTGCGGCGCCGCGGCCAGAATGGCGCCGACGATGATCACGCTCGAGATGGCGTTGGTGACGCTCATGAGCGGCGTGTGCAGCGCCGGGGTCACGTTCCAGATCACGTGGTAGCCGACGAACACCGCCAGCACGAAAACCACGAGGTTGATGACGGTGGGGTCTACTGTGCCGCCCATGATTAGCCTTTCCTCACGACGGCCCCGCCCTCGCACGCAAGCGTGGGGCCGACCAGGTCGTCCGATTTGTCCAGCTTGAACTCCCCGCTTTTCGCATCGAGCATCAGCGCGAGGAAGTTGTAGACGTTGCGCGCATACAGGGCGGAGGCGTCGGCGGGCACGGTGGCCGGCAGGTTCTCGAGCCCGATCAGCTTGACCCCGTGCTTCGCCACAATGCGCCCGCGCTCGCTGCCCTCGACGTTGCCGCCCTGCTCCACCGCCAGGTCGACGATCACCGCGCCCGGCTTCATCGCCTCTATAGTCGATTCTTTTATCAATATCGGGGCACGACGGCCCGGTATGAGCGCGGTGGTGATGACGACGTCGGACTGAAGGGCGCGCTGGTGCACGGCCTCGGCCTGCCGGCGCATCCACTCGGCGGGCATCGGGCGCGCATAGCCGCCCTTGCCTTCCGCGATCTCGCGCTCCTCGTCGGTCAGGTAGGGCACGTCGACGAACTTCGCGCCGAGGGATTCGATCTGCTCCTTCACCGCGGGGCGCACGTCGGAGGCCTCGATCACCGCCCCCAGGCGCTTCGCGGTGGCGATGGCCTGCAGGCCGGCGACGCCCGCGCCGAGGACCAGGACGCGCGCGGCCTTGACCGTGCCGGCCGCGGTCATCAGCATGGGGAAGAACTTGCCGATCTCGGCGGCCGCAAGGATCACCGCCTTGTAGCCGGCGATGTTGGCCTGCGAGGACAGCACGTCCATCGCCTGGCCGCGCGAGATGGTGCGCGGCAGCAGCTCGAGCGCGAAGCCGGCGACGCCGCGCCGCGCGAGCGCTTCCAGCGCGTCCTTGTTATAGGGGTCGAGCATGCCGATCACCACCGTGCCGCTCTTCAGGAGCTCGGGCTGCGGGCTGCGCACCGCGAGCACGATGTCGGCGTCGCAGGCCTCCGCGGCCGACGCGACGATCCTCGCGCCGGCGGCCTGGTAGTCGCGATCCGGAAAGCTGGAGCCTGCGCCGGCCCCGGCCTGTACCCGCACCTCGTTCTTCGCCGCCAGTTTTTTGACCGTCTCGGGGGTCGCGGCAACACGGGTTTCGCCTGCGCGCGTCTCGGCGGGCACGCCGATTCTCATCAATGCATCTCCCTGGGGTCGGGCGAAATTCTACCGCGGCACGCGGACCAGGGAACGCTCGGCAAGCTCGAACGCCGCGTGCACCGCGAGCGCGAGCCCCGCGGCCGGCAGCGCTCCGGCGAGCAGCACGCTGTGGTCGTTGAGCGCCAGCCCCTGGGCGATGCGCTCGCCGAACCCGCCCGCGCCGATGAAGGCCGCGATGGTGGCGGTGCCGACGTTGATGACCGCGGAGGTCTTCACGCCGGCCATGATGGTGGGCAGCGCGAGCGGCAATTCGACGTTCATGAGAACGGGCCTTTTGCGCAAGCCCAGGGCGGTCGCCGCCCCGATCAGGCCGCGCGGCACCTGCGCGAGGCCGGCATGGGTGTTGCGCGTGATGGGCAGCAGCGCATAGAGGAACAAGGCGATGAGGGCCGGCCAGGCCCCGATCGCGCCGGTGAGCGGGATCAGGAAGGCGAGCAGAGCGAGCGACGGAATGGTCTGGATCAGGCCGCAGGCGAGCAGCACCGGCTGCGCCAGCAGCCGGCATCTTGCCGCGAGAATGCCCAGCGGTACGCCGATCAATAGGGCGGCCGCGAGCGAACCGAACACGAGGCCCAGGTGCTCGGCCAGCAGCCGGCCGAAATCCGGCGCGAAGACCGCCGACCACAGCGAGCGCGACTCCTGCGCCGACCCCCCAAGATACTCGGCCGCCACCTGCGCGAAGGGCACCTTGTCGATCTCCGCGCGCGCGTTCAGCTGCACCATGGTCCTTGTGTCGATCTTGATCTTGCGGAACGCGTCGAAAGCGTCGGGAAACCGCGCCGGCGCATCCACGCGGTGCAGCAGCACCGCGGCGTAGGACGGGAAGAAGTGCCGGTCGTCCTCCAGCACATTGATGCGATAGCGCTCAATCTTCGCATCGGTCTTGTAGACGTCGATGACGTCCAGCTCGCCGGCTGCCAGCGCCTCGTAGGCGAAGCCGTGGTCCAGCCCGCGCGGCGACTGCGCCAGCCCGTACGCCTCGCGCAATCCCGGCCAGCCGTCGCGCCGGCCGAGGAATTCGTGCGACAGGCCCATGCGCAGCTGCGGATGATTTGCGAGGTGAGAAATCCTTTCGATGCGAAGCTCCCTGGCTTTTTCCCGCAACATGCCAACCGCATAGCTGTTGTCGAAGCCCAGCGGAACCGAGGCGGCCAGACCCAGCGGCTGCAGCCGCCGGTTGAGCGCGGCGAGGTCGAGGTCCTCCTGGGTCTTCAGGATCTCGCGCGCGATGGTGCCGGTGTACTCCGGATAGACGTCGATGGCGCCGCTTCTCAGCGCCTCGTACAGGATCGCGGTGTTGCCCAGCCCCGGGCGGTGCTCGGCGCCGGCCACCTGCGCCAGCAGCGCACCGAGGATGTAGGACTCGGTGAAGCGCTTGGAGCCCACGCGCAGGCTGTCCTGCGCCTGCACGGTGCAGGCGGCGAGCGCCAGCAGCAGGGCGCCTAGGCCGCGCGCTCCCACTTTGCGTCCGGACCGAGGAACTGCAAGGCGGCGAGCCGGGCGTACAGCCCGCCTTCGCGCAGCAGCTCGGCATGCGTGCCTTGCGCCACCAGCCGACCGCGCTCCATCACCAGGATGCGGTCGGCGTGCTGCACCGTGGCGAGGCGATGCGCGATGGCGAGCGTCGTGCGGCCCTGCTCCAGCGCCTGCAGGGCGCGCTGCACCATCAGCTCGCTCGCCGCATCGAGGGCGCTGGTCGCCTCGTCGAGCAGCAGGATCGGCCGGTCCGCCAGCACGGCGCGGGCGATCGACAGCCGCTGCCGCTGGCCGCCGGATAGCGTCACGCCGCGCTCGCCGAGCGCGGTGTCCAGCCCCTGCGGCAGCGCCTCGATGAATTCGAGCGCGAAGGCCCGGTCGCAGGCCGCGAGCACCTCTTCGCGCGTCGCCTGCGGGCGCCCGTAGCGCACGTTTTCGAGCACGCTGGCGGCGAACAGCACCGGCTCCTGCGGCACCACGGCGATCAGGCGGCGCAACGCCCGGGGGTCCAGGGCTTTAACTTCCGTGCCGTCAATCCGGATCGCGCCCTGCTGCGAATCATAGAAGCGAAGCAGCAGCGCGAAGACGGTCGATTTCCCGGCGCCCGAAGGCCCCACCAGCGCCACCCGCTCGCCCGGCGCGACCCGCAAGGACAAGCGCTCCAGCGCCGGCGTCTCCGGGCGCGCAGGATAGGCGAAATGCACTTCCTCCAGAACGATTTCAAGGCTCGCGCCCGCGGGCGGGGCGCAAGGAGCCTGCGGCGCGACGATGCGCGGCGGCGTGTCCAGCAGCTCGAGCAGGCGCTCGGTCGCCCCGGCCGCGCGCTGCAGCTCTCCCCACACCTCGGATAGCGTGCCTGCGCCGGTGGCGACGATGGCCGCATAGAACACGAACGCGGCCAGCTCGCCCGCCGTAAGCCGCCCGGCGAGCACATCGTGGCCGCCGATCCACAGGATGATGCCGACCGCGCTGAAGGCGATCAGCATGACCGAGGAGATGAGGAAGGCTTTCTGGCGCACCCGGCTCACGCCCGCCCGGTACGCCGCCTCGGCATGGCGCGCGAAATCGGCGCGGTCGATGTCCTCGTGCGCATAGGCCTGCACGGTGCGCACCTCGTGCACCGCCTCGTCGATGTAGGAGGAAACCTCGGCGACGCGGTCCTGGCCGTCGCGCGACAGGCGCCGCACGCGCCGGCCGAGGACGAGGATGGGGACCAGCGTCGCGGGCACGCCGAGCAGGACCAGGGCCGCGAGCTTCCAGCTGGTGACGAACAGCATCACCGCCGCGCCGGCCATCATCAGCGCGTTGCGCACGAACATGGAAAGCCCGTAGCCGATCACCTGCTGCAGCAGCGTGGCGTCGTTGGTGAGGCGCGAGATCACCTCGCCGGTGCGCGTCGCCTCGAAGAATGCCGGCTCGAGGCCCAGGATGTGATCGAACACCGCGCGGCGCAGGTCGGTCACCACGCGCTCGCCGGTGCTCATCATGAGGAAGAAGCGAAACCAGGTGGCCACCGCCAGGGTGACCGCGACCGCGATCAGCCCGGCGAGCGCCCGGTCTAGAAGGCGCGGATCGCCGCTGCCGAAGCCGCTGTCGACGACATGCTTCACGCCCTGGCCGAGCGCCAGCACGCAGGCGGCCGCGAACAGCAGCGCCACCATCGCGCCAGCGATCCGCAGACGGTAAGGCAGCAAAAAGCGCGTCAGCCGGACGAGAGCGGCGCTACGCGTCGACACGCTCCACTTGCACGCGGCAGTCGTAGAAGGTGGCGCCGCCGCCCAGATCGGTGGTGCGCTGCGAGGTGACGTTGTTCGCGTTGCCGCCGTCGCGCGCATACTTCTTCCACCACACCGAGGGCGCCACCACCACCCCGCGGCGCGGCTTGCCGTTGATGCGCGCCTTCAGCGTGTAGCCGCCGCGGTCGTTGAACACGCGCACCCGGTCGCCCTCGCGGATGCCGCGAGCTTGCGCGTCCTGCGGGTGCATGTCGAGATGCGGCTCGCGCTCGAATTGCCTGAATCGCGCCAGGTTGGCGAACGAGGAATTCAGGAAATGGCGCGCCGGGGGCGACAGGAAGGCGAGCGGGTAGCGCGCGGCGAGCGCCTCGTCGGCCGCCTCGGCCGGCGGATTGAAGAACGGCAGCGGGTCGATGCCCTGCTGCTCGAGCCATGCGCTGTAGAGCTCGCACTTGCCCGAGGGCGTCGGGAAGCCGCCCGCGGCAAACGGCGCGAAGCGCTGCGGCAGGTCGAGGCGCTGCCAGCCTGCTTTTTTTAACGCATCAAAACTTTGGGCGGGGCCGAGGGCAGTGCGGCAAATCTCTTCGTCGGAGTCGCGGAAGCAGGGCTCCTCGAACCCCATGCGCGCCGCGAGGCGCCGGAACACTTCCGAGTTCGGCAGCGACTCGCCGACCGGCGCAATGGCGGCGTTGTTGGCGAGGACGTAAAGGTGGCCGTAGGACTTGTGCACGTCCAGGTGCTCGAGCTGTGTGGTGGCCGGCAGCACGATGTCGGCGTAGTCGGCGGTGTCGGTCTGGAAATGATCCAGCACCACCGTGAACAGATCCTCGCGCGAGAAGCCCGCGATCACCTTGTCCGAATCGGGGCAGACGGCGACCGGGTTGTTGTTGTAGACGATCACGGCGCGCACCGGCGGCTCCGCGGCGCCGAGCGCCTCGCCCAGCTTCGCATGGTTGACCACGCGCGGCCGCCGCCCTGCCAGCAGGTCCGGGCGCTCGAGCGCGGCATGGTCGAAGCGGTAGAAGTCCGCGGTGGTGAGCACGATGCCGCCCGCGACGTCGCGCCACGCGCCCACCAGGGCAGGCAGGCAGGCGATGGTGCGCGCCGCGATGCCGCCGCCGGCGTGGCGCTGCATGCCGTAGTTCAGGCGGATGGCCGCGGGCCGGATGCTGCCGTACTCGCGCGCCAGCTGCACCACCTCCTCCCGGCTGATGCCGCAGGTGCGCGCGGCCCATTCGGGGGAATAGGTTTCGAGAACCCTGCTCTCGAGCGCTTCGTAGCCCAGGGTGTGCTTGGCGACGTAATCGTGGTCGATCAGGTCCTCGGCGATCAGCACGTGCATCATGCCGAGCGCCAGCGCGCCGTCGGTGCCGGGCAGCAGCGCGATATGCCGGGTGCATTTCTCCGCCGACAGGCTGCGGTAGGGATCGATCGCGACGACCTGCGCGCCGCGGCGCTTGGCTTGCTGCACGCGCGACCACAGGTGCACGTTGGACACCACGGGGTTGGCGCCCCACAGGACGATCAGCTTCGCTTCGTCGAAGCGCTCCGGGTCCATGCCGACCGAGCCGCCGAGCGTCGCCTTGAGCCCGTGCTTGCCGGCGGTGGAGCACAGCGTGCGGTCCAGCCGCGTGGCGCCCAGGCGATGGAAGAATCGCCGGTCCATGGAGCTGTACTGCACCATGCCCATCGTGCCTGCGTAGCTGCACGGCAGGATCGATTCCGGATTGTCCGCTGCGATCGCCTTGAGGCGTGCCGCGATCTCGTCGAGCGCCTCGTCCCAGGTTATGCGCCTGAATTCCCCCTTGCCTTTCTTCCCGATTCTTTTCAAGGGAAAGCGCAACCGGTCCGGCGAGTAGGTGCGCTCGAGGTAATGCGCCACCTTGGTGCACAGCGTGCCGTCGGTGAACGGCATCGAAGGATCGCCCTGGATGCTGCTCGCCACGCCGTCCTGCACCGTCACCAGCATCGCGCAGGTGTCGGGGCAGTCGTGCGGACAGGCGCTGCGGACCACCTCGGCGCTCATGCGGACATTCTATCGAGAAGCTCGATCCAGTGACGCACCGGGACGCGCGAGCGCTCCTGCAGGTGGCTCAGGCAGCCTATGTTCGCGGTGGCGATGCACTCGGGCGCATCCTCCTGCAGCGCTTCGAGCTTGCGCGCGCGCAGCTCGCCGGCGATCGCCGGATGCAGCAGCGAATAGGTGCCGGCCGAGCCGCAGCACAGATGCGCGTCCGCCACGTCCGCCAGCTCGAAGCCGGCGCGCGCGAGGCGCGCCTCGACCATGCCGCGGATCTGCTGGCCGTGCTGCAGCGTGCAGGGCGACTGGAACGCCACGCGCCCGCGCGCCCGGCCTTCCGGAATCCCATCGAAGGGCACAACCTCGCACAGGTCCTTGGCGAGGGCCGAGATGCGCGCCGCCTTGTCGCGGTAGTTCTCGTCCTGCGCGAGGAGGTGGCCGTAGTCCTTCACGGTGACGCCGCAGCCGCTGGCGGTCACGACGATCGCCTCCACCTCGCCCCGCTCCACCGCAGGCCACCAGGCATCGATGAGGGCACGCATGTCGCCGCGCCCGGCCTCCTGATAGTTCAGGTGGAAGCGGATGCCGCCGCAGCAGCCCGCGCCCGGCGCTTCGATGAGCGAGATGCCGAGCCGGTCCAGCACGCGCGCCGCGGCCGCGTTGATCGACGGCGCAAGCGCGGGCTGCACGCACCCGGCGAGCACCAGCATCCTGCGTGCATGGCGCGGCGCGGGCCACGCGCCCGGCGCCTGCATTTTTCCCGGGACCTTGCTTTTCAGCATCGCCGGGAGCAGGGGCCGCACTGCCCGGCCCAGCCTCAGAAAGAAGGCAAAAAGCCCGGTGCGAGGAAGCGCGAACGCCAGCACGGCCCGCTTCAACCGATCCAGCGGCGCGCGCGGCGGCGCACGCTGCTCCACCACGGCGCGGCCGATGTCGACCAGGCGCCCATAGCGCACGCCCGAGGGACAGGTGGTCTCGCAGGCCCGGCAGGTGAGGCAGCGATCGAGGTGCAGCCGCGTCTTGCCGCTCACGCTCGCGCCCTCGAGCGCGCGCTTCATGAGATAGATCCTGCCGCGCGGGCTGTCGAGGTCGTCGCCCAGCACCTGGTAGGTGGGACAGGTGGCGGTGCAGAACCCGCAGTGCACGCACTTGCGCAGGATCTCCTCGGCCTCGCGGCCCTCGGCGCTGTCGCGGATGAAGTCGGCAAGCCGGGTTTGCATGCGCCGCTAGAGCTCCGGGTACATGCGGCCGGGATTGAGCACGCCGGCCGGATCGAAGGCCTTCTTCAGCTCGCGGTGCAGGCGCGCAAGCACCGGGTCGAGCGGCGCAAACGCGCCACAGGCCTTGTCGGCAGCGCGGAAGAGCGTCGCATGCCCGCCGGCCTGCTGCGCGGCCGCGCGCAGCTCGCGCGGCGCGGCGTCCGATTTGAGCCAGCGCAGCCCCCCGCCCCATTCGATGAGCTGCCTGCCCGGCAGGTGGAGCGCTGGCGAGGTCGAGGGCAGTGCGAGCCGCCATAGCGGCTCGTCGCCGCCGAAGAAGGGATGGCTCTGCTCCCGGACGCCGGTCCACATCGCCTGCGCCCCGTCGAGCGCGACGCCGCCTATCTTCTGCGCCGCGGCGCGCACTGCCGCCGCCGCTCCCGAAAGGCGCACGTGCAGCTCGCCTTCGTGCCAGGCGCTCGCCGACACCGGCAGCGGCTGGCCGGCCCAGCGATGCATCGCTTCGAGCGCCCGGTCCTCGGACAGCTCGAGCTGCAAAGTAAGCTCGGCGGCGGGCTTGGGCAGCACCTTCACCGATGCCTCGGCGATGAGCGCCAGCGTGCCGAGCGAGCCGGCGGCGAGGCGGGCGAGATCGTAGCCGGCGACGTTCTTCATCACCTGGCCGCCGAAGCTGAGCGCGCGCCCGCGCCCGTCGACCAGCTTCACGCCGAGCACGAAGTCGCGCAGCGCGCCGGCGCTGGCGCGGCGCGGGCCGGAAAGCCCGGCGGCAATGCACCCGCCGAACGTCGCGCCCGGGCCGAAATGCGGCGGTTCGAATGCGAGACATTGATGTTGTTCTTCCAATGCCGATTCCAGTTCCGACAGCGGCGTGCCGCAGCGGGCCGTGACGACCAGCTCGGTCGGCTCGTAGCTCACGACTCCGGCGTAGCTGCGCGTGTCGAGCGCCTCGCCGCGGGGCTCGTTGCCGTAGAAATCCTTGCTGCCGCCGCCCCGCAGGCGCAGCGGCGCGCCGCGGCCCGCCGCCTCGCGGATGCGCTCCTGTAGGTCCTGAAGGCTCAAAAGCGCGGCAGCTCGGGATGCGGCAGCCTGCCGCCGTGCACGCGCATGCGGCCGAACTCGGCGCAGCGCGCGAGCGTCGGCACCGCCTTGCCGGGATTGAGCAGCCCCTGCGGGTCGAAGGCGCGCTTCACCGCCATGAAAAGCTCCAGCTCGTCCGGCCGGAACTGCACGCACATCTGGTTGATCTTCTCGACGCCCACGCCGTGCTCGCCGGTGATGGTGCCGCCGACCTGCACGCATTTCTCCAGCACCTCGGCCGCGAACTGCTCGGTGCGATGCAGCTCATCGGCGCTGTTGGCGTCGAACAGGATGAGCGGATGCAGGTTGCCGTCGCCGGCGTGGAATACGTTCGGACAGCGCAGCCCGTACTTGGCCTCCATCCGCGCGATGAAGGCGAGCACCTCGCCCAGCCGCTTGCGCGGAATGGTGCCGTCCATGCAGTAATAGTCGGGCGAGATGCGCCCCACGGCCGGAAACGCCGCCTTGCGCCCGGACCAGAAGCGCAGGCGCTCGGCCTCGTCGCGCGACAGCGTCATGCGGGTCGCCCCGGAGCGCTCGAGCACCGCCCTCACGCGCGCCATCTCGTCCTCCACCTCCTCGGGCGTGCCGTCCGACTCGCACAGCAGGATGGCGGCCGCCTCCAGGTCGTAGCCCGCGCCGGCGAACTGCTCCACCGCATGGATGGCCGGCCGGTCCATCATCTCCAGGCCCGCCGGGATGATGCCGGCGGCGATGATTTCGGCGACGGCATCGCCGGCTTTCTCCAAGTCGTCGAACGAAGCCATGATCACCCGCGCGGATTGCGGCTTCGGCAGCAGCTTGACGGTGACCTCGGTGATGACCGCGAGCATGCCTTCGGAGCCGATCGCCAGCGCGAGCAGATCGTAGCCCGGCGCGTCGGGCGCCTCGGCGCCCAGCGTGATCGGCTCGCCCGCCATGGTGAAGCCGCGCACCTGCAGCACGTTGTGCACCGTAAGCCCGTATTTCAGGCAATGCACGCCGCCGGAGTTCTCGGCCACGTTGCCGCCGATGGTGCAGGCGATCTGGCTCGACGGATCGGGTGCATAGTACAGGCCGAAGGGCGCCGCGGCCTCCGAGATCGCGGCGTTGCGCACGCCCGGCTGCACTACCGCGAGCCGCGCGCGCGCGTCCATGCGCAGCACGCGCATGAACTTCGCCATCGACAGCAGCACGCCGTCCCCCGCCGGCAGCGCGCCGCCCGACAGCCCGGTTCCGGCGCCGCGCGGCACCACCGGGATCCGCAGCGCCGCGCAGGTCTGCAGCACGCGCCGCACCTGCTCCTCGGTCTCGGGCAGCGCGACCACCATCGGCAGCTGCCGGTAGGCGGTGAGGCCGTCGCACTCGTAGGGCCGGGTGTCTTCCTCCTCGTACAGCACGGCGCGCTGCGGAAGAAAGGCGCGCAGTGCCGTTACGACAGGTAGCGCTGCGCCCACTTCAGACCTTCGACGGTGTCACCTCTGGGATTGTATTCGCAACCCACCCAGCCGGAGTAACCGAGGCGGTCGACATGCGCGAGGAGAAAATCGAAGTTGATCTCGCCGCTGCCCGGCTCGTTGCGCCCCGGCGCGTCGGCAAGCTGCATGTGGCCGATGCGCGCGAGCAGCCGCTCCATGGTGGCGGCGAGGTTCCCCTCGAGCAGCTGCATGTGGAACAGGTCGTACTGGAGCAGAACGTTGCCGGCGCCCACGTCCTCCAGCACGCGCGCCGCCTGCGCGCTCCCCGTGAGGAAGTAGCCCGCGAGCGTGCGGGCGCTGAGCGGCTCGATGAGCGCGCGCATGCCCTCGCGGCGCAGCCGGTCCGACGCGTACTTCAGATTGGCCACGTAGGTGGCGTGCGCCTGGCCGGCGCCGGCGTCCTGCGGCGTCACGCCGGCGAGGCAATGCAGGCTGGTGCAGCCTGCCGCCTGCGCGTACGAGATGGCGCGCTCGAGGTCGTCGCGGAAGCGCTGCTCGCGCCCGGGCAGGCAGGCGGTGCCGTGCTCGCCGCGCTGCGCATCGCCGGGCGGCATGTTGTGCAGCACGACCTGCACGCCCGCCTCGCGCGCCGCTGCCGCAACGTCCTCGGCCTTGAAGTCGTACGGATACTGGTACTCGACCGCCCGGAAGCCCGCCTTGCGCGCGGCCGCGAAGCGCTCGAGAAACGCGACTTCCTTGAACAGCGTCGAAAGATTGGCGGCGAGTTTCGGCATAAGATGACAGCCTCCGAGAGAATAACAGCCCGACGCCGCTGCCCGTTCGCCTGACACGCCTGTTTCCGTTCCTTGCCTGGTGGCCCCGCGTCGACCGCGCCTCGCTGCGCGCGGATGCGACCGCGGCGCTGATCGGCGCGGTCGTGGTGCTGCCGCAGGGCGTTGCGTTCGCCACGCTGGCCGGCCTGCCGCCCGAATACGGCCTGTACTGCGCCATGGTGCCGGCGGTGGTCGCGGCGCTGTTCGGCTCATCCCGGCATGCCGTTTCCGGCCCGACCAACGCGGTGTCGCTGTTCGTCTTCGCCACCCTCGCGCCGCTCGCGGCGCCCGGGTCCGGCGAGTACATTAGCCTGGCGCTCACGCTGTCGTTCATGGCCGGCGTGCTGATGCTCGCGCTGGGGCTCATGCGGCTCGGACGCATCGTGAACTTCGTTTCCCACACGGTGGTGGTGGGCTTCACCGCCGGCGCCGCCACCCTGATCATCGCCAGCCAGCTGCGCAACTTCTTCGGCGTGGAGATGGCACCGGGCAGCTCCTTCATCGCCACGCTGCAGCAGTTCGTTTCGCGCCTCGCGGAGATCAATCCCTGGGTCGTAGTCGTCGGCACGGTGACCCTCGCCGCCGGCATCCTGTCGCGCCGCTACCTCAGGAAGCTGCCGTACATGATCGTCGCGCTGATCGCCGGCGGGCTGGCGGCCGTCGCCTTGAATGCCTGGCTGGGCGGCGAGCGGACCGGGATCACCACCCTCGGGGCGTTGCCGCGCGCGCTGCCGCCCCTGTCCCACCCCGATCTCTCGGCCGACACGCTGCGCACTCTGATGGGAATCGCGCTCGGCGTGACCGTGCTCTCGCTGACCGAGGCGCTTTCGATCGCGCGGGCCATCGCGCTGCGCTCCGGCCAGCACATCGACGCCAACCAGGAGTTCGTCGGCCAGGGCCTGGCGAATGTGGCGGCGAGCTTCTTCTCCGGCTATCCGACCTCCGCCTCGTTCAACCGCTCGGGTCTCAATTACGAGGCGGGTGCGCGTACGCCGCTCGCGGCGGCGCTTTCGGCTCCGCTGCTGGTTGCGCTGCTCTTCGCGGTGGCCCCGCTGGTCGCCTACCTGCCGCACGCTTCGATGGCGGCGATCCTCTTCATGGTGGCATGGGGCCTGTACGACTGGACCGCGATTCGCACCATCTGGCGCACCGCGCGCGGCGAGGCGCTGGTGCTCGGACTTACCTTCGCCGCGACCCTGCTCATGAATCTCGAGATCGCGATCCTGGCGGGGGTGATGCTCTCGCTGCTCGTGTACCTCAATCGCACCTCGCGGCCGCACATGCGCACGCTGGCTCCCGACCCACGGCACTCCAAGCGCAAGTTCGCGGCCGCGGCCGACGGTCTGACCGAGTGCCCCCAGCTCAGGGTGATCAGCATCGAAGGCTCGATCTACTTCGGCGCGGTCGACCACGTCGAGTCGCATCTGGACACGCTGCGCGAAATCGCGCCGGACCAGAAGCACCTGCTGATCGTGGCGCGCAACATCAACTTCATCGATGTGGCGGGCGCCGAGGCGCTGGCGAGCGAGGCGCGCAAGCGCCGCTGGTCGGGCGGCCGCCTGTATCTATGCGACCTGCGCCAGCCGGTGGCCGCTGTGCTGCGCAACAGCGGCCTGCTCGAGGACATCGGCGAGGAAAACCTGTTCGGCAGCAAGCGCGAGGCGATCGCGGAGATTTTCCGCCGCCTCAATCCCGAGACCTGCGCCCGCTGCAGCGCGCGCATCTTTCAAGAGTGCGCCCTCGCGCCGCCCTACCGTGACGCTTGAGCCGCATGCGCTGGCGGTGCTGGCGCTCACCGCGGCGGCCTTCGGGCTGTTCGCGAGCGACAAGCTGCCCATCGCCACCACCAGCCTGCTGGTGCTGGTGCTCATCGCCGCGGGCTTTCAGCTGTTTCCTTACGAGCGCGGCGGGGCGAGTGTCTCCCCGACCTCGTTTTTCTTCGGCTTCGGGCACGAGGCGCTGGTCGCGATTGCCGGCCTGATGGTGCTCGGCCGCGGCCTGGTGGTCACTGGCGCGCTCGAGCCGGCCGCGCGCCTCCTGGCCCGCATGCTGGAGGCGCGGCCGCAGGCCGCCATGCTGGTGGTGCTGGTGCTGTGCGCCTCCGCGAGCGGCATGCTCAACGACACCCCGATCGTCGTGCTGATGATGCCCATCCTGGTCGGCGCGGCGCTACGCACCAAAACTTCGCCCGCGCGCACGCTGCTGCCCATGAATTACGCGGTGCTGATCGGCGGCATGGGCACCACCATCGGCACCTCCACCAATCTCATCGTGGTGTCGATCGCCGCGGATCTCGGCGTGCGACCCTTCGGCATGTTCGACTTCATCCACGTCACGGCGCTCGCCGCCGTGGGCGGCCTGCTCTATCTGTGGCTGGTGCTGCCGCGCCTCATCCCGGAGCGCAGCTCGCCGCTCGCCGACGCGGCGCCGCAAGTGTTTTCCGCAGTGCTGCACATCAAGGAAGGCGGGTTCGCCGACGGCACGCCGTTTGCCGAGGTGCAGAAGAAAGCGGGCGAGGCCTTCCGCGTCAAGCGCGTGGTGCGCGGCGAGGCCCTGGAGCTGGCGCGGCTGCCCTCGCTCGTGCTGCAGCCGGGCGATCGTCTGTTCGTCGCGGCGGGCGCAAAGGACCTGCACGAGTTCTCGGAGCAACTGGGCGCATCGCTGTACAAGCCAGACGACCTGAACCAGAGAGTGGACGAGGAACACCCGCTCGCCGCCGAGGACCAGCGCCTCGCCGAAGTGGTGGTCACCGAGGGCTCGGTGCTCAACGGCTCGACCCTGAGCGACACGCGCTTTGGCGACTGGCACGAAGTCAGCATCGTAGGCCTGCATCGCCCCGGCGGCCGCGCCGCCGGCGGCCAGGCCGACATCGGCGCTGTGCGGCTGCGCGTCGGCGACATGCTCCTGGTGCAGGGCAGCGACGAGGCGATTCGCAAGCTCAAGTCGCGCGCCCGCCTCCTCGTCCTCGACCAGAGCTACGAGCTGCCGCGCACCGAGCGCGCGCCCCTTGCGCTGGCGATCCTCGCTGCGGTGGTGGCCGCGGCCGCGTTCAAGCTCGCGCCGATCTCCATCGCCGCGCTCGCCGGGGTGGCCGCGATGATCCTGACCCGCTGCCTGGACTGGGAGGATGTCGCCGCAGCCCTGTCGATGAAGGTAGTGCTGGTGATCGCCTCCAGCCTGGCGCTCGGCGCCGCGCTCGAACAGACCGGCGTCACCGCCTGGCTCGCCGAGCAGTTCGTCACCGCGACGCGCGGCCTGTCAGGCGAGTGGGTGCTCGCCTTGCTGATGCTGGTGACGGCGGCCTTCACCAACTTCGTCTCCAACAGCGCCGCGGCCGCCGTCGGTACGCCGATCGCCGTCGGCATCGCCCGCAGCCTCGGCGTTTCGCCCGAGCCGCTGGTGCTGGCCATCCTGTTCGGTGCCAATCTCTGCTACGTGACGCCCATGGCCTACCAGACCAACCTGCTGGTGATGAGCGCCGCCGGGTACCGGTTTGCCGATTTCGTGCGCGGCGGCCTGCCCCTGCTCGGCATCATGCTCGCCGCCTACGCGCTGCTGCTGCCGCGTTTCTTCCCTCTCTGACGCCGTGCTATCCTCTTCGGGCTTCAAACCCATCCAACAAGATAGGAGATAACCATGGGTGCGATCTTCCAGTCTCTCGGGCGCACGGTCACCGCGGGCGTCGTCATCCTGCTCATCATCATGGGCATCGCCGGCAGCTTCAAGATGACCGGCGACATGGACTGGTGGCGGTTCTTCTTCCGCTGGCTCCACGTGCTCTCGGGCGTGATGTGGATCGGAATCCTCTGGTATTTCAACTTCGTCCAGATCCCGTCGATGCCCAAGATTCCCGACGAGCAGAAGCCCGCCATCGGCAAGGTGATCGCGCCGGCGGCGCTGTTCTGGGTCCGCTGGGGCGCTCTCGCGACTCTGGCCACCGGGCTGATTCTCGCCAGCATGTACCCTGGCTATCTCGTCAGAGCGCTCAGCCTCCAGGCGCCCAATCAGGCCATCGGCATCGGCATGTGGCTCGGGCTGATCATGGCGTTCAATGTCTGGTTCATCATCTGGCCGGCGCAGAAGAAGGCGCTCGGCATGGTCACCGTGCCGGCGGACGAAAAGGCGGCTGCGGCGCGCAAGGCGATGCTCACCTCGCGCATCAACACCATGCTGTCGGTGCCGATGCTGTACATGATGGTGGCGCAGCAGAACGGCGGCCTGTAGCCGCTAGTTCGGGGGCACGCCGCCCAGGCGGGCCCCCGGCTTGATGCCGCGCGCGGCGAACCAGCCGCGGTTCATCTCCAGCGCGTATTTGACCGGTTGCGCGGCGCAGTGCGAGGCCTCGCTGTGCGGCTGCATGTCGGCGATGTTGACGATAGCGCCGCGCTCGTCGATGAAGGCCACCGACAGCGGGATGAGCGTGTTCCTCATCCACATGCAGTGGATGCCTTGGTCGTCGAATATGAACAGCATGCCGGCGTTCTGCGCGAGGCTCTTGCGGTGCATCAGTCCCTGGGCGCGCGTCGCAGGGTCGGACACCACTTCGGCGCGGATGAGGTGCATGCCCGCGCGCAGCTCCGCCACGGGGGGGTGCTGGGCGATCGCGGACGAAAATACGAACGCCAAGGCGGCGAACAAGCCGCGCTCAAATGAAAAAGGCAGGGATAGCCCCTGCCTTTCCTTCGAGCTCAAGCGGGTTACTTCTTCATCTCTTCTTTTTTTGCCTCGCCTTTTTTTACGGACTTCTTCTTGGCGGTCCTCTTCGCCGAGGCCTTCTTGGTGGTGTCCGACTTCATCGACTTCGACTTCTCCATGCCCTGCTCCGCCTTCTTCTCCTGCGCGACGGCGGTCAAGCTCGCGGCGGCGAACAGGGCCGCGACCAGCACCGTAATGAACTGCTTCATTGTCATCCCCTTCCTCTAGAGTGGGTTCGAGATGGACCGGCCGGAGCCGGTCCGCTCTCTTTAACGCAAGCCAGGGTGGAAGGTTGACGAACACCGCCTAATCCATTGGAAATCAACAGTATAATCGGACCCCTTTTCAGGAGCGTTCATGGCGTACCAGCACATCAAGATCCCCTCGGGCGGCGAGAAAATCCGCGTCAACAAGGACTTCTCGTTGTCGGTGCCCGACCACCCCATCATCCCGTACATCGAGGGCGACGGTACGGGCGTCGACATCACGCCGGTCATGCTCAAAGTGGTGGATGCGGCGGTCAAAAAAGCCTACGGCGGCAAGAAGAAGATCGTCTGGATGGAGATGTACGCCGGCGAGAAATCCTGCAAGGTGTACGGCGAGAACGTATGGCTGCCGGAAGAGACGCTGGAAGCCGCCAGGGAGTACGTGGTGTCCATCAAGGGGCCGCTCACCACGCCGGTAGGCGGAGGAATCCGCTCCATCAACGTCGCGCTGCGCCAGGAGCTGGACCTCTACGTCTGCCTGCGCCCGGTGCGCTGGTTTAAGGGCGTGCCCTCGCCGCTGAAGGAGCCGGACAAGGTCGACATGGTCATCTTCCGCGAGAATTCCGAGGACATTTACGCCGGCATCGAATGGCCGGCCAAATCCCCGGAAGCGAAGAAGGTGATCGACTTCCTGATCAACGAGATGAAGGTCAAGAAGATCCGCTTCCCGAACTCCTCGGCCATCGGCATCAAGCCCGTGTCCATCGAAGGCTCCGAGCGCCTCATCCGCCGGGCCTACCAGTACGCCATCGACAACAAGCGCAGGTCGGTCACGCTGGTGCACAAGGGCAACATCCAGAAGTTCACCGAGGGCGGCTTTCGCGACTGGGGCTACCAGCTGGCGGTCAGGGAGTTCGGCGCCAAGCCGCTCGAGGGCGGCCCCTGGCACAGCTTCAGGAACCCTAAAGGCGGCGCCGACATCGTCGTGAAGGACATGATCACCGACGCGATGCTGCAGCAGGTGCTGCTGCGGCCGGCCGAGTACGATGTGCTCGCCACCACCAACCTGAACGGCGACTACATCTCCGACGGGCTGGCGGCCGAGGTGGGCGGCATCGGCATCGCTCCCGGGGCCAACCTGAGCGACACCGTGGCCATGTTCGAAGCCACCCACGGCACGGCGCCGAAGTACGCCGGCAAGGACTACGTCAACCCGGGCTCGGAGATCCTGTCGGCCGAGATGATGCTGCGCCACATGGGTTGGGTGGAGGCCGCCGACGCCATCATCCGGTCGATGGAAAAGGCCATCGGCGACAAGATCGTCACCTACGACTTCGCGCGCCAGATGCAGGGGGCCAAGCAGGTGTCGTGCTCCGGCTTCGGCCAGGCCATGATCGAGCGGATGTAGCAACGAAAAAGGCCGCCCGCGGGCGGCCTTTCTAGCCTGGAGCGGGCGGCTTAGCCGCTCTTCTGGATGTTGGAGGCCTGCTTCCCCTTGGGCCCCTGCACCACGTCGAAGCTCACTTTCTGGCCCTCTTTCAGGGTCTTGAAGCCCGACATGTTGATCGCGGAAAAATGCGCGAAAAGGTCTTCGCTGCCGTCGTCCGGCGTGATGAAGCCGTAGCCTTTCGCATCGTTGAACCACTTCACGGTGCCTGTTGCCATGCTCTCTCCCTGGTTCCTTGTTTGTTGATCGAGCTACCGGGCCTGCGTCGTAGACGCTCTTAATTACCCGGGCCATGCCTGGAACTCCCCGACCCCGCCGCCCGAACTGCAACCTGATGGCGAAACAGACAGCCTGAATCCAAACACAGCCCGCCTTTTACGCGCCCGCCCGGGGCTCGTCAAGGGCCGAGCCCGAAGCTGTTGCTTACGCGCAAGGCCGTGATAAAGCACCGTAATCCGGCCCGCATCGGCCGCCTGCCGCATTGCACCGCCCCCCCACAACGATTAGGATAGACCGCAGGATGAACGCTAAATGCTCGGTGGATTGAACGGGGAACGGACGCAGAGGCAAATTGTCCGAATTCGGGGGGCTCGAGGGCGCG
>CAZJJC010000364.1:0-2958 GCA_964546195.1 uncultured Enterobacteriaceae bacterium
GGCATGAGGCGCTCGGCGCGCGCCGCGTCGATTGGCCGGCCGTCCTGGTCGCACGCGAGCAGCACGCCGGCTTCCTCGAAGCATTCCCGGATGGCGGCGACGTAGTAGGGCATGGACTCGTCGTCCGGGCCGGCCAGCACCCTTTTCGCGACGCGCGGATCGGCATCCGCGGGATCGAGCGACCCGCCGGGAAAGACGTAGGCGCCGCCGAGGAACACCGCGGCCTTCGTCCGCTGCAGCATCAGCGTCTCCAGGCCGCCGGCGCCCGCGCGCAGCAGGATCAGGGTGGCGGCGGGCCGCGGGATCGACGCGGTCATCACGCCGTGCGGCCTGCCCGGTCCTTGTCGTTCTGCGCCTTGATCATGGCGCGCATCTTTTCCCAATCGGCGTCCGAGAGCTGGTCGAGCTCGGTGAAGTAGCCGCCCGAGCCGGTGGCGAGGTAGCCGCCGCCGTCGACGGCGATGGTCTCGCCGGTGAGCCACTCGCAGCCCTCGGCCATGAGGAAGGTGGCGAGGTTCTGCAGCTCTTCCATCTTTCCGACCCGCCGCATGGGATTGAGCTTCGCGGAATCCTGGAACCCGCCGCCGGGCCGCAGGCGCTTGGATGCGCCCTCGGTGGGGAAGGGGCCGGGCGCGATGGCGTTGAGGCGGATGCCGTAGCGGCCCCATTCGACGGCGAGCGACTTGGTCATCACATGCAGGCCGGCCTTGGACATCGCCGAAGGCACGACGTAGGGCGAGCCGGTATGCACCCAGGTGACCAGGATGCTCACCACCGAGCCCTTGTGGCCGCCGGCGATCCAGCGCTTGCCGACGGCATGCGTGACGTAGAAGGTGCCGTGGAACACGATGCTCGCGATGGCGTTGAAGCCGTTCGGCGTCAGGTCCTTCGTCGGGCTGATGAAGTTGCCCGCGGCGTTGTTGACCAGGCCGGTGAGGGGGCCGCTTTCGTCCCAGATCCGCTGCACCATCGCGTCCACCGCCGCCGCGTCGCGGATGTCGACGGCGTGGGTTCTGACGGAACCGGGTTTGGCCTTGGCTTGCTCGACAAGCTCCGCCGCTGCAGATTCGAGGACACCCCCGCGCCGGCCGGCGAGCCATAGCTCGGCGCCCAGCGCGAGGTAGCCGGCGGCGATCTCCCGGCCTAGGCCGGTACCGCCCCCCGTGATGAGGATGCGCTTGCCTGCGAGGAGGCCGTCTTTGAACATGCCTCCATTCTAAGCAGACGCTTGATCGGCAGTACGACCAGGCGATGCATCGCCTCGGCACGCTCGCGGCGTGCTTGCAGCAGAAGCGCATCGAGGGTCTCGGGGTGCTGTCTCAGGTAGTCGTAGGTCATGGCGTTCAGCGCAGCGAAACCGAGGCCTCTCCGGAAAGCGGGTTGAGGATGGCGACGCCTTCGCGCTTGAGCCGGTAGCACTTGCCGGCCTCCAGGACGATGTCGCGCGAGTCGTTCTCTTCGGTGATCCAGACCGCGCCTTCGACGGCGCACACGGTGCTGCCCGCTCCGTCGACCACCCGGAGGGTCTGGTTGGGGGCCAGTCTCACGGCCCCGGCGCTCAGTTCGATCTGCATGGCGGCTCCTTGCTTTTTGGTATGCGAAGGATGCATGCTTGCTGCAGCGCCGACAAACGGTAAAAATTCATTTCTGGCATGAGAAAAAGGAATGCGTTACCCCCGCTCGACCTGCTGGTCGGCTTCGAATCGGCCGCCCGGCACCTGTCGTTCACCAAGGCGGGCGAGGAGCTCTTCCTCACCCAGTCGGCGGTCAGCCGGCAGATGAAGGAGCTCGAGGGAGAGCTCGGGCTGGCGCTGTTCCAGCGGCGCCACCGCGCGCTGGCGCTCACCGAGGCGGGGCGGCAGTTCTACGCCACGGCGGCGCAGGTGCTCGCCACCCTGCGAGCGGCGACCGACCGGCTGCGAGCGCACAGCGCGAAGCGGTCGGTGTCGGTCACCACTACGCACTCGTTCGCGGCGCTGTGGCTGATCCCCCGGCTCGCCGGATTCACGCGCGCGCATCCCGGCGTCGACGTGCGCATCACCGCCGAGACGCGCGTGCAGGATCTCGACCGCGACGGCCTGGACATCGCGATCCGCCATGGCCCGGCCTCCCTCGCCGGCCCGAACGCGGTGCGGCTCATGGGGGAGAAGGTGTTTCCCGTCTGCAGCCCGAAGCTGCTCAAAAAAAAGCCCCTGGACGAGCCCGCGGACCTGAAGCACCACGTGCTGCTGCAGTACGACGACCCGGACGGGCGCCATCCCTGGCTGCACTGGAAGACCTGGCTCGAGGTGGAGCGCATCGCCGAGCTGCGGCCCGCCGGCACGCTCTCGTTCTCGGGCTATGAGCAGATCATCCCGGCCGCGGTCGCGGGGCACGGCGTGGCGCTCGGGCGCAGCCCGCTGGTGAAGGACCTGCTCGCGTCGGGCGAGCTGGTGGCCCCGTTCAGGAGCACCGCCGACCCGGCGCGCGCCTACTACGCGATTCTTTCCAAAAGGGCTACGGGCGAAGCCGCGGATTTCCTGGGCTGGCTGAAAGACGAAGCGGCTAAACGGTAAGGACAGAATTCGGGGTCAGAGCCCGAACTCAACATGCGCGTACGCGGACGCGAGTTCGGGCTCTGACCCCGAATTCTCAGACGGTAAGCACGATCTTGCCGATGTGCTGCGAGCTTTCCATCAGGCGATGCGCCTCGGCCGCCTGCTCCAGCGGGAAGGTCTTGTAGATCTCCGGCTTTATCTTGCCCGCCTCGATCAGCGGCCAGATTTTCTCGCGCAGACTTTTGGCGAGAGCGCCCTTGTACTCGACCGGCCGCGGACGCAGCGTCGAGCCGGTGATCACCAGGCGCCGGCGCATGACCTCGTTGATGTCGAGCTCGGTCTTGGGGCCGCGCAGGAAGGCGATGAACACCAGGCGCCCTTCGTCGGCGAGGCACTTCAATTCCCGCGGCACGTAGTCGCC
>CAZJJC010000365.1:0-9664 GCA_964546195.1 uncultured Enterobacteriaceae bacterium
GAAGTCACCGGCACGGTGAGCTTCGGCAAGGACACCAAGGGCAAGCAGCGCCTGGTGATCACCGACCTCGACAAGCAGGAGCACGAGTACCTGATCGCCAAGGACAAGCACCTGCTGGTGCACGACGGCCAGGTGGTCAACAAGGGCGAGAGCATCGTCGACGGCCCCGTGGACCCGCACGACCTCCTGCGGCTGCTGGGCATCGAGGAGCTGGCGCGCTACATCATCGACGAGGTGCAGGACGTGTACCGCCTGCAGGGCGTGAAGATCAACGACAAGCACATCGAGGTGATCGTGCGGCAGATGCTGCGCCGCATCGAGGTCGAGGATCCGGGCGACTCGCCCTTCATCCAGGGCGAGCAGGTGGAGCGCGCCGAGCTGCTGGAGGAGAACGAAAAGGCGGTGGCGGCGGACAAGAAGCCGGCGACCTACCGCAACATGCTCCTCGGCATCACCAAGGCGTCCCTGTCGACCGATTCGTTCATCTCGGCGGCCTCCTTCCAGGAGACCACCCGGGTGCTGACCGAGGCGGCCATCATGGGCAAGCGCGACGAGCTGCGCGGCCTGAAGGAGAACGTGATCGTCGGGCGCCTGATTCCCGCCGGCACGGGCCTCGCGTACCACAACATCCGCAAGGCGCAGGCCGCCGAGCCGGTGCTCGCCGAGATCGCGGTCGCCGCCGCGCCCGAGCCGGCGGTCGCTTCGCCGGAAGCCACTGCGGCAGCCGGCGGCAGCTAAGCCAGCTTTCAGTACACGAAGGGCGCCTGCGGGCGCCCTTTTTTTTCGGGTACTCTAGAAGAAAAGGAGGTTCTCGAGTGACCAGCAGCATCGGCATGACTCCCGGCAAGGAGCTCGCGGGCAAAGTTGCGCTGGTGACCGGAGGCGCGCGCAACATCGGGCGCGCGATCGCCCGCTCGCTGGCGGCGGGCGGTGCCGCGGTGATGGTCAACGCCCGCACGTCGCGCGCGGAGGCCGAGCAGACCGTCGCGATGATCGAATCGGCGGGCGGCAGGGCGGCGCTGCATATCGCGGACGTCACCGACGCGCCCGCGGTCGCGGCGATGGTGGAGGCGACCGTGAAGCGCTTCGGCCGGCTCGATTTGCTGGTCAACAACGCGGCGGTGCGGGCCGAGACGGCGTTCGCCGAAATCCGCTTCGAGGAGTGGCGGCGCGTGCTCTCGACGGTGCTCGACGGCGCATTCCTGTGCACGCAGGCCTGCCTGCCGCACCTCGCGCGCTCGGGCGGCGGGGCGATCGTCAACCTCGGCGGCCTGACGGCCCACAAGGGCGCGGCCGGCCGCGCGCACGTCATCACCGCCAAGTCGGGCATCGCGGGCATGACGCGCGCGCTCGCCCTGGACCTCGCGCCCCAGCACATCACGGTGAACTGCGTGGTGCCGGGAACGATCGAGACGGTGCGCGGCCTCCCCGGCGCCCCGGAGCGGCCCGAGAACCGCCGGGCGCTGCCGCCCGTCGGCCGCCGCGGCGAGCCCGAGGAGATCGCCGCGATGGTGCGCACGCTCTGCGGCCCCGACATGCGTTACGTGACCGGCCAGTCGATCCACGTCAACGGCGGCAATTTCATGCCGTGAGCCGGGAAACCGTTTCCCCGGTGATGCGGCAATTGAGCGCCTATATCGCCCGGGCGCTGCGCCGGCCGCTGCCCGCCGCGGTGCTCGAGAAGACCAAGCACCATGTGCTCGACACGCTCGCGGCGATGCTTTCCGGATCGCGCCTGCCGCCGGGCAGGAAGGCGATCTCCTTCGTGCGCACGCTCGGGGGCGCGAGCGAAGCCTGCGTGATCGGCAGCCGCATCGTCACCGCGGCGGCGAACGCCGCGCTCGCCAACGGCATGCTCGCGCACGCCGACGAGACCGACGACTCGCACGCGCCTTCGCTCACGCATCCGGGCTGCGGCATCGTGCCGGCGGCGCTCGCGATGGCCGAGCGCGAAAGGCGCAACGGCACGGCGCTGCTGCGCGCGGTCGCGCTGGGCTACGACGTCGGCTGCCGCCTGACGCAGTCGCTCGACGCCTACCAGTTCCGCGAAGACGGCCATTCGACGCACAGCTTCGGCCCGCTGTTCGGCGCCGCCGCCGCCGCAGGCGCACTCGCAGGTTTGAATGAACCACAAACCCGCTACTTGCTCTCCTACACTGCCCAGCAAGCCTCGGGCATCTCGTGCTGGATGCGCGACGAGGAGCACATCGAGAAGGCCTTCGACTTCGGCGGCATGCCGGCGCGCAACGGCGTCGCGGCGGCGGCGATGGTGGCGCACGGCTTCACCGGCGTCGAGGACGTGTTCTCGGGCGAGCGCGGCTTCTTCGTCGCCTACGGCCGCGCGCCCCGGCCCGACGAGCTCGTGCGCGCGCTCGGCGAGGATTACGAGATCCTGCGCACCAACATCAAGCGCTGGTCGGTCGGCTCGCCGATCCAGGCGCCGCTCGATTCGCTCGCAGAGTTGATCCAGACGACCAATTTGAA
The DNA here is from genome assembly GCA_964546195.1 of uncultured Enterobacteriaceae bacterium. Classification (GTDB taxonomy): domain Bacteria; phylum Pseudomonadota; class Gammaproteobacteria; order Burkholderiales; family SG8-39; genus SCGC-AG-212-J23. The sequence continues at coordinate 2,485 of CAZJJC010000365.1, forward strand.
AGCGGACGAGGTGGAGCGCCTGGTGGTGCGCGTGGCGCACCAGGGCGCGAACACGGTCGACGACCGCCACATGCCCGACATCTGCCTGCAGCACATGTGCGCGGTGATGCTGCTCGACGGCGGGGTCAGCTTCAAATCCTCGCACGACGAGCGGCGCATGCGCAGCCCCGAGGTGCTCGCGTTGCGCCGCCGCATCGAGCTGGTCGGCGACGACGCGCTGACCCGGGCCATGCCCAGCCGGCAGGGCGTGGTGGAGATCAGGCTGCGCGACGGCCGCGAGCTGCGCCACCACACCCGGGCGGTGCGCGGCACCGCCGAGAACCCGATGGCGCGTGCCGAAGTCGACGCGAAGAGTTACGATCTCATCGCGCCGGTGATCGGAAGCGCTCGGGCGCGCAAGCTGTGCGACGCGCTCTGGCGCCTGGAAAGCATCGACGATGTCCGCAAGCTCAGGCCGCTGCTGCGCGGTTAACCGAGGAGAGCCATGAACCGCATCGTGCATCTCGCGCTGAAGGTCGACGATCTGGAGCGCACTACCCGGTTCTACCGGGAAGTCTTCGGCTTCGCCGAGTCCAACACCGAGAAAGTGCGCGACCATACCTCGCGTCACCTCACCGACGGCACGATAGACCTCGCGCTCATCAAGTACGACCCGGGCACGCAGTCGGCCGAGTCGAAGGCGGCGGGCGAAGGCCCCTGCATCCATCATTTCGCGGTGGAAGTCGACGACGTCGAGGCCGCCACGCGCCAGGTCAGGTCGTACGGCTGCGAGGTGATCAGCGACCCGGGGGTGATTCCCGTCAAGTTCCGCGCCCCGGGCGGCACGGTCTGCGAGATCGTGCCCAAGGGGCGCTACAAAAAGCCTTGAAGCGCCTCGCTACGGCGGACTTCTGGTCCGGGCTCGCGCTTGCCGGCCTGGGGACCTACATCATTGCCGAGGCGGCGCAATGGGAATATCTCGGACCGGACGGCCCGGGCCCCGGGTTCTTCCCGCTGTGGTACGGCATCGCGATGGCCGCGCTCTCGCTTGGCCTCGTGGTCTCGAGCGTGCTGCGCCAGCCGGGCGCCGGGGAGCGCATCGACTGGCCGAAGGCAGGCCGGGCGTTCGCCGCCTGGCTCGCGCTCGCGCTGTCGGTGGCCTCGCTAAAGCTGCTGGGCTTCCTGGTCAGCTTCGCGGCCCTCGCCTTCTTCCTGGTCGCCGTGATGTACCGCCAGCCGTTGCGCGTGGCCGCCACGATGGCGCTCGCGAGCGCGGCGGCGTTCTATGTGCTGTTCGCGCTTGCGCTGGGCGTTCCGTTGCCCACCGGCGTGCTGGGCTTTTAGCGCGCCGCCGTGGAAATTCTTTCCGGGTTGATGCAGGGGTTCGCAGTCGCGCTGCAGCCGGCGAACCTGCTGTGGTGCTTCCTGGGCGTGGTCCTCGGCACGGTGGTGGGCGTGATGCCCGGCCTCGCCCCGTCCGGGACGATCGCGATGCTGCTGCCGCTCACCTTCGCGATGAATCCGGCAGCGGCGATGATCATGCTGGCGGGCATCTACTACGGCGCCAAGTACGGAGGCTCCACCACGGCGATCCTGCTCAACGTCCCGGGCGAGTCGGCATCGGTCGTCACCTGTCTCGACGGCCACCAGATGGCCCGCAACGGCCGCGCCGGCCCTGCGCTGGGCATCGCCGCGATCGCTTCCTTCATCGCCGGCACGGTCGGCGTGCTCGGGCTGATGCTGATCGCGCCGCCGCTCGCCAGAATGGCGCTGGCGTTCAGCTCGCCGGAATATTTCGCGCTCATGTCGTTCGGGCTGGCGATGGTGGTGCTGCTGGCCGGGCGCTCGCTGGTGAAGGCGCTGCTCGCGATGCTCGTCGGCCTGTGGCTCTCGGGCATCGGCACGGACCTTTTCAGCACCACCTCGCGCTTCGTCTTCGGGCAGCTCGAGCTGCTCTCGGGCATCGACTTCGTCGTGGTCGCCATCGGCGTATTCGCGATCGGCGAGGTCCTCGCCTGCATGGAGGTGCGCGGCCAGGGGCAGCTGCTGCCCGTTCCCACGGGCCTCAGGAAGCTGCTGCCGACGGCGCGCGACCTGAAGGATTGCCGGTTCGCGTTCGCCAACGGGTCGGTGATCGGCTTTCTGATCGGCGTGCTGCCCGGCGCCGGCTCGACCATCGCGTCATTCATCTCCTACGGGGTGGAAAAGGCGGTGTCGCGCCGCCGCGAGCAGTTCGGCCGCGGCGTGGTCGAAGGCGTCGCGGCGCCCGAGGGGGCGAACAATTCGGAGACCGGCGGCGCCCTGGTTCCGCTGCTCACCCTCGGCATCCCGGGCTCGGCGACCACCGCCATCCTGCTCGCGGCGCTGGTGCTGTGGGGGTTCAAGCCGGGGCCGCTGTTCATCAGCGACAATCCGACGCTGTTCTGGGGCCTCGTGGCGAGCATGTACATCGGCAACGTCATGCTGCTCGTGCTCAACCTGCCCCTCGTGCCCCTTTTTGCCCAGGTGCTGCGCGCCCCCGGCTACGTGCTGTATCCGCTGGTCTTCGGCATGTCGATGGTGGGCGTCTACAGCGTCTCCGGGAGCCTGTTCGACCTCGGCCTGCTCGCCGCATTCGGCCTGCTGGGCTACCTGATGCGCAAGCTCGACTATCCGGCCGCGCCGCTGATCCTCGGGCTGGTGCTGGGCGGGGGCATGGAGCGGGCGCTGCGCCAGTCGCTGATGATGTCCGAAGGCAGCCTTTCGATCCTGGCGACTAGGCCGATTTCGGCCGTGATGCTATCGTTGGCGCTGCTGATCCTGCTGATCCCGCTGTTCAACAAGGTCAATTCGTGGCGCCTGCGCGCCCTGGAGCAGACATGAAAGCACCGTTTAAGCAAGTCCTGTTGGCCGCGGTTATCGCCGCGGCCGGTCTTGGCGCGTCCGCGCCCGCGGTCGGCCAGGGCTACAAGCCCGCACGCCCGGTCGAGCTGGTGGTGCACACCGGGCCCGGCGGCGGCAGCGATGTGCTGGCGCGTGCGATCGCCGTGATGATGGACAAGGAAAACCTGCTGCCGGTGCGCATGCAGGTGCTCAACAAGCCCGGCGGCGGCGGCGCGGTCGCCGCGGCCTACATGGCGGAGAAGAAAGGCGACGAGAACACCATCGGGCTTTTCACCGGCGTGTGGCTCACCAACCCGCTGACGACCGACAAGGCCAAGGTGACCCTCAAGGACCTCACGCCGGTCGCGCGCCTGGTGCTCGAGCCGGCCCTCATCGCGGTCAAGGCCGACGCCCCCTACAAGACGCTCGCCGAGTTCATCGCTGCGGCCAAGCAGAACCCCGGACAGCTCAAGCAGTCGGGCGGCTCGATCATGAGCCGCGACAACGTAGTGCGCCAGTTGCTGCAGAAGGACACGGGCGCGCGCTGGACCTTCATCTCGTTTCCGGGCGGGGGCGAGCGCATCGCCGCGCTGCTCGGCGGCCACGTCAATCTGATGGTGATCGAGCCGGCGGAGGCCGGCGAGCACATCCGCGGGGGCAACATGCGGGTGCTCGCCCAGGTGAGCGACACGCGGCTTGCGGGCTTCCCGAACGTGCCGACGCTGAAAGAGGCGGGCTTCGACGTGCCGGTGGTGCCGCAGGTGCGCGGCGTGGTCGCCCCGCCCGACATCCCGAGGCAGAACGTGGCGTACTGGGAAGGCGTGTTCCGCAAGCTGACGCAGACCGCATCGTGGAAGAAGTTCCTCGCCGACAACCAGTTCGAGGACGGCTATCAGAACGCCGCCGAGCTGACCAAGTTCTACGACGAGTTCACCGGCCAGATGCGCGGCATCCTGAAGGACGCCGGGATCAAGACGGTGCGCTGAGGGGCGCGAGTGATCGTAAGGCAGATCTGGACCGGCAACAGCTACCGCAACTTCAACTACCTGATCGCCTGCGGCGAGACCGGCGAGGCGCTCGCCGTGGACCCGCTCGACCACGAGAAGTGCCTGCGGGCGGCGCAGGACGCCGGCTGGACGATCACGCAGATCGTGAACACGCATGAGCACCGCGACCATACCGGGGGCAATGCCGCCTTGATCGGGAAGACAAAGGCGAAAGTGCTGGCCCACAAGAACGCGAAGCACAGCATCCCGGAAATGACCCGCGGCCTGGGCGCCGGGGACGTGGTCAAGGTCGGCAAGACGGTCGAGCTCGAAGCGATGGATACCCCGGGCCATACCATGAGCCACGTCTGCCTGCGCTCGCACACCGGCGAGCCCGCGCTCTTCAGCGGCGATACGCTGTTCAATGCGGGCGCCGGCAACTGCCATAACGGCGGCCATCCTGCAGAGCTCTACAAGAGCTTCTCCGAGCAGCTCGCGCGCCTGCCCGGCGACACGCGCATCTACCCCGGGCACGACTACATCGAGAACAACCTGCGCTTCACCCTCGACCGCGAGCCCGACAACCGCCGCGCGAAGGAAATGCTGGACCGGCTGCGCGGGCAGGACCCGAGCAAGGCCTATGTGTCGACGCTGGAGGTGGAGCGCGAGATCAACACCTTCTTCCGCCTGACCAGCCCCACCGTGATCGCCAGGCTGCGGGAGACGTTTCCGGACCTGCCCGAGAACCCCGACCCGAAGAGCGTATTTCTCAAGTTGAGAGAGCTGCGCAACAACTGGTAACCGAGAGAAAAGGGGTCAGAGCAATTTATCCGCATAACGTCGCAAGCTGCGTTCCGTTCATTTCGGATAAATTGCTCTGACCCCTTTTCTCTGCTAGCGGCGTCCCACCAGCGACAAGAACTCTTCCCGTGTGGCGAGGTGGTCGCGGAACACGCCCAGCACCGATGAAGTGAGCATGGTGGAGTTCTGCTTCTCCACGCCGCGCATCATCATGCACAGGTGGCGCGCCTCGATCATGACGCCCACGCCCCGGGCGTCGACCGAGTCCATCACCACCTGCGAGATCTGGTCGGTCAGGCGCTCCTGCAGCTGCAGCCGGCGGGCGTAGACCTCCACCAGCCGGGCGAGCTTGCTGACGCCGAACACCTTGCCGTTCGGGATGTAGCCGATGTGGCAGCGGCCGAAGAAGGGCAGCATGTGGTGCTCGCACAGGCTGTAGACCTCGATGTCCTTGACGATCACCATGCTGCTGGTGTCCTGCGTGAACAGCGCGTTGTTGATCACCCGCGCAAGATCGGTGCGGTAGCCGTGGGTGAGAAAGCTGAGCGCCTTCGCCACCCGCAGCGGCGTCTTCTGCAGCCCTTCGCGGTTCGGATCCTCGCCAAGCTCGATCAAGAGCTGGTGCACCAGGGCTTCGATTTTCGCGGTATCGGGTTCCATGGCATGGAGTTTATCTTCAGTCGTCGCTCTCCACGGTGCGGGTCGACTGGGCGAAAATCCATGCCAGCGCGACGCCGGCCATGACGCTGTGCCTGCGCTTGACGAGAGGACTGTCTTCGAAAGCTGCGCCCTGCAGCCAGTCGTAGCGCACGAAGCCGCCCGCCCAGAAGGCGCGGAAACGGCGCGAGATCGACACCAGCGCGAGCGTGCCGGAGTAGCCGCCGCGCGCCGCATACGCTGGGCGCGTGGCGGTCGCGAATTGCGGGTCGACTCCGTAGAAGTATTGGTGGTGCTTGCTGGTCGAGTACAGTGGGCCGGACTGGAGGCCAAGATTCCACTTGCCATCCAGAAAGTCCGGCCGCAGGTCGAGCTGGACGTGCGGATAGAACAGGTATCCGGCATGGCGGACGTAATTAAGGTCGGTCGCAAACACCGCGCGCAGGGGAAAACGCAGCTCCAGGCGCTCGTCCTTCTTCCGCTCTCGCCAGAGCGTCAGATTGAGCCGCGGCCCCACTTCGAAGGTCGGATCGAGATCCTGCATGCCCTGCCGCGCGCGGTTGCGGTCGCTGTTCACCGGCGGCGTGCCGTAGAGGCTGATATCGAGCTCGGCGCGCTCGGACTCGAGCAGCACGCCGCGTATGCCCTCGCGCCCGATACGAAACACTTCGCCCCGGTAGACGAGGTAGGGCAACGGGAGTACATAGCTGCGGCTCTGATCGGCACCGCGGTAGTCCGGCAGGCTGAAGCCGGTGGCGCCAATGCCGAGCTCCCATAACGGACGCGGCTCCGCGTGCGCCTGCAGCGCCGACGCCCATAGCGTCGCCGCCAGCAGAAGAATCCTTATACGACGAGCCAGGCTTTGCTGAGGCTCAGGGTCTGCACCGTCAGCGTTACCGTCAGTGCGGGGTATTGCTCGGTATTCACGCTGATGCGACTCCAGAACATTTGCCACGGCAGCTGCTCGACCCGCGTCAGATAGTCGTGCACCTCGGCATACGAGCCTTGCAAGGTGATCTCGAAGCCGTGCTGGTAGAGCACGCGCTCGGGGTCCTTCGGCGCGGCTGGCGCGCCCTTGACCTGCGCCCCGGGGACGCTCGCCAAGGCATCGAAGCGCTGCACCGGCAGCGTGCGCAGCGAAACCAGCTGCAGCCCGCGGCTGCGTGTGAGCACCTCTTCGAGCAGCTTCGCCGTGCGCTCGGGCGGCACCAGCCCGCGCTGCGCCTCCCCCATGCCCTTGTCGAAATCGGCGAGCTGCTGGCGCAGGGCATCGCGGTGAGACCGCCTGGCTGCGCCGGGATCGGCGAGCCCCTGCTGAGCCTTGAGCTGTTGTTGCACAAGGGCGAGGCCTTGGCGCGCCTCGGCGAGCTGCTGGGTCAGGCGCTTCTTCCTTGCCGCGAGCGGGTCGAGCGCGAGCATCTGGAACAGGACAGCGAAGCCGACGAGCGCCACGACGAACCCCAGGATGCGCTCGCGTTGTGCGAGAGCGTCGAAGCGGGCAGCGAGCTTCTGCCATTGCTCTTTCATTGCGCCCTCTCGGCCTTCTTGGCCGCTTCCTTGGTGGCGAGGCTGAACTCGAGAAAGCGCGGCGCTCGCGCATCCTTGCCGCCTTTGGCTGCCGGCTCAGCCTCGGGGCGGCTCATCTCGAACCGCGCGAAGCTGCTCCCGGCGAACACCTTTTCCCGGTTGAGGCGCTGAATGTAGTTCGGCACGAGGTCGGGGCGCAGCACCCGCCCGCGAATCTCGAGCTCGCCGCCGCCAGTGATAGTGAATGCCGTGAGCCACAGGCCGTCCACCGACTGCCGCGAGAAAGCGCGCAAGTAGTCCGCGAATCCCTGCCGGTTGCCGAACGCGCCGCCCTTGAGCGCACCCATGGCCTCTTGTGCCTGCCGAAG
>CAZJJC010000366.1:0-24360 GCA_964546195.1 uncultured Enterobacteriaceae bacterium
AAGCAGTTCGACGTCACCCGCGAGCGCATCCGCCAGATAGAGGCGAAGGCGCTGAGGAAACTTCGCCATCCCTCGCGCTCGGAGCGGCTGAAGAGCTTCCTCGACCAGGAAGGCTAATTCGGGGTCAGAGCCCGATCTCGACAAAAAGGCCGCACTGCGCGGCCTTTTTTATCTATAACAGCAGCAACGGGCCGGTAGCTCAGCCGGTCAGAGCAGGGGACTCATAATCCCTTGGTCCCTGGTTCGAATCCAGGCCGGCCCACACAGAAACAATGACTTACCCCGCAGGCCAAGATCGACCTATCTCTAAAACGTCGGTTAAACGTCGCTAGGACTCTTGGAAGGAGCCAGAAAGCAGCGGGGGCGGGCTAGATCTGCGCGGTGGAACGGATGCCCTTGTAAATTCGTTCTGTGGTGATGCGTTCCGCCAGCTGGAGGAGATCTTCCGGTGGCGGAGCTTGGCCGCGCATCCACATACGCAAGGTCGCATGTTCGACCTTTAGGTGACGGGCCAGAGCCTGGCTACCGCCCAGCGCGTTGGAAGCGCGCAGCAAGACTTGCTCGGTAGGGGGGGACATTGCACATAGTGCGCCCTTAAACAGGATTTAGCGAACCATCACCACACCGCCAGCAGGGCGGCGCTTGGCCGGAGTGGCGGTCAGCCGCGCGGCGTTTCCCGTGTTGAGCCCGGGCGCGATCCCGACTTTGGAGTGCCCGGAAGCCGCGAGTGCCTCGATGCGTCGAACGGCGCAACGAAGCGCGGGCGGCACCCCGCTGCGCACCGGCGCGCTGGGCGGCGCCTTCAACGCGGCCGGGCTTGAGGTGAGGGCGGTTAACTTTCTTCGTCATATCCGACCTCCATATACAGTTCGGTGGAAGTCGCAGGGTCGCGCAGGATGCGCGCTGCTCGAGAGTGCAGGGCACCGCCGCAGCGGCTGGCGGGCAGCAGGCGCCGTCAGGCGAGGCCCGGGGCCGCAATGAAAAGGGCCGCTCGAAAGCGGCCCTTCTTCTTTGTTTGCTGCGCTCGTCAGGCTCGAGTTGCTGCTCGCCGCCCCGGCTTTTCTGCTCGAGCTGCTCGATGACGAACCGCTTGAGCTACTCGCAGAGCCTGCTCGACGCTGCTGAAATTGGTCCTCATCAGGGTGTTGTATTCCTCCAAGGTCCAGCGCCCCTTGAGCAGGTGCGTGTCGCAAAACCAGCCCCTATTTGCTCGACGTTGCTTCATGGTGGTCATCGTTCCATGGTGCTGCTCCTGATGGACTGACTATCTTCCGTGCTCGTGCCAGGGTCTGTACGGTGCGCCGCTTACGGCGCCCGGCAATGCTGCGGTACGCTTGAGTCCCGCCATGCCGGCGCACCAACCGCTTTGTGGCTGAGGCGCTTGTTGCGGCGGCACGGATAAACCCCCGCACCTGCGGGGCTTTTCATTTGGAGGCTAGCGGGAGGACAAATCCGGGCGCTCCAGGCCGGCCCACCCGTAAAGAACTAGTTCGCGATCTCCAGCATAGCGGCGACGCCGGTGACGGAAGCGCCGAAGCCATCGCGCTCGCGGATGAGGCTGACGCGCAGGTCCATCTGCCTCGTGAGCGCATGATCGAGGCGCAGCGTGAAGGCGGTGCGTCCGACCAGGTCGTCGTAGGGCAGCGTGTAGGTCACTCGGCCGATGTCGCCGTTCTCGTTGATCGTCAGGGGAACATGCAGGCGCACCGCATCGCTGCCGCTCCATTCGTGCTTCAGACCTGCGGAGAGCGTTGTTCTGGCCCCGAGTCGCGTCCGGGCGCCGAGGTTCAGGGAGCGCACGGCATAGGCCGGCGCGCTGAGCGCGCCGTTCGCCTCGGGGCTATGGTGTGCGACCTCCAGCGAGGCATTGAGAACCGTATTGCTGCCGACGGAGTGCTGCACGAAGGTGCCGCTGGAGACCGCCGCGCTGTCACCGACGCCGAAGGCGCCGCTGGTCGCGATGCCGATCGGGCGTTCAAAGCCGCCGGCAATGGCGAGCGACAGGCCGTAGGTCGTCCCGGCGGCCCGGTGCTGCGCGATGAAGCCCAGCGCGCTGCGGCTCCCGAGACTCGAGGATTCGAGGGTCCGCCCGCTCGTTGCCTGCGCCGTCGGCAGCGTGCCGAGCAAACCGACCCGCAAGCCGCCGAAGTGCGATGCATAGCCCAGCGCGACAGAATCGACGGCGGGCGCGGCGAGCTGCGGCAGCCACGCGAGCTCCAGGTGCGAGCCGAGGATCGCCTCGCCGCCTGCGCCGCTCGAGAAGCCGAACCGATACGTGGCGAGGTCGGCCGACACCACGTTGTTCAGCCCGGGCGCGTGGCTGAAGCTGAAGGCCCCGCTCCTGTCAACCCTAGCTTGCGCACGCGATCTCAGCGAAGCCCATTGCCGCTCGATCAGGCGGGGCGTCGCCTCCCGGAAAAACGTCCGCGCCGGCACCCAGAACGGCGCCCGCTGGTAGTTGTCCACTACGAGCACCCAGCTTTGCATGCCGAGCGCCCGCAGCGCCCCGGCCTGGAATTCGACCCCGCTGCCCGTCACCGCGGCGGTGGTGCCGTCCGCCGAGGTGCCGGTCGGAACCGCGATGCCGCCCACCGGCGAAGAGGCAGCGCCAAGATCCATGAGCCCCTGACCGTAGGCGCTCGCGTCGGCGTACGTTCCGCCTCTATTCGCCGTATAGAGCAGCCGGTCGCGAATCTGCAGGGTGCTGAGATTCGGAAACATGCTCTGCAACGCGCCGAGCGCGGCGGCGGCATGCGGGGCAGCCATCGAGGTGCCGTACATGCTCGCGTAATCGCCGTTGTTGTACATGGAATACAGGCCGCTGTCCGGTCCACCGCCGGGCGCGGCGAGGCACCAGGCCGCCGCGACGCCGCAGGAATTGCTGTAGCTCGCGAGCGCGCCTGAGCCGTCAATCGCCACCACCGCCAGCCAGCCGGGCTGGATGCCCGTGATCCGGTACGGCAGGCCCGCCTGCACCGCCGGCTGCGAGGCGCCGGCGTTGCCCGCAGCGAACACCACCACGCCGCCGTTCGCCACGTAGGCGCGGGAGGCTTCGATCATTTGCGGCATGGACTTGTGCAGCTGCTCGGCGGTACGCGAGGTGATGGAGCTGCCCGAGGCCCAGGAATTGTTGATGATCCTGGCGCCGGCCTGGCTTGCCCGAACCATCATGTCGGCGAGCTGCGCGTCGCTCGCCGTGATGAGACCGTCCGAATTTCCCACCTTGAAGTTGACGACCGAGGCGTTGTAGGCGAGGCCGTGCATTCCTTCGCCGTTTCTTGGCGCCGCGATAATGCCCGCCACATGCGTGCCGTGCCCCATATCGTCGGCGGCGGAGCCCGCCCGGTTGTTCACGTAGTCGTAGCTCGCCACGGCATCGATTGCAATCAGGCTGCCGGTCGAGGCCTCGCGCGCATTGATTCCGGTGTCGGCGATGGCAATCTTCACTCCTATGCCGGTGCCTGCGGCCGGGTCGGACGCCTCGCCCACGTACCAGCGGTAGTGGCCGTTGTAATAAAGGCTTTCGGCCTTGACCATTCGCAGGCCGTGCTGCGCGCTGTATTCGGGTGTCTGAAAGTCCGCGGCGCTGGTGTAGCTCAGCGTGCGCGACGGGTTGCTTGCGCCGGGTTCGCCTGACCCGCCGCCTCCTCCTCCGGCGCTGCTGCCTCCCCCGCCACCGCCTCCTCCGCCGCCAGCGGCGGCGAGCGCCGCGGCGGCGAGACCGGCGCCGAGCAGCGCGGCGGCCGGGATGCCTGCCCCAAGCGCTGGCGGCGCCTCGGGCTCAGGCTTGTCGGGATCGAATCCGCTGGCGCCACCCGGGAAACAAGTCGCAATGGCAAGCGCCAATACCGAAGCTTCCCTGGTCCGCATGTGCGCTCCCCGGCGTTCTGGGCCGCTCGCGTTGGTGCGAGCGCGCTAACCAGGCCATCTAGCCATGGAGCACCCTTCAAAGATCATTCGATTGCGTAGGCCATTTGTCCTATTGTCAAAAGGCGATTCCACCGGACCGTGAAGCCGCTCTCCACCGCCAAATTCATAGCCCTGCTCGCGCTGCGGGCAGACCTGGGACGGCCTCGCCGCATCCCGGACCCGCTGCCCAAGGCGAGGGGCATCGTGATCTCGGACTGGCCGAGGAAGAACGCCCAGCTGCTGCTGCGCCTGGTCAGGGGGCTGGCTGGCAAGGACGAGGTCTATTCGCTGCGGGATGTCGAAGGCATGGACCACGAGACCCTGAGCCTTGCCCTGGCCCTCACCATGGCTGCCGTGAACGAGCGCTATACGAAAGCGCAATGGCAAAGGGCGGCCAGGTCGATGGAGAAAGCCGTGGCCGCCCTCAAGGATTTCTAGCGCCTTACTGTTCCATGGAGTCGGCGCGCTGTTGCATCTGCTGCATCGCGCCGTCGATCTTCTGCTGCGCCTGCGCCATCGTTTTCTGCGCCTGCTCCAGCTCCTGCTGCTTGATCGAGGCGGCGCTTGCCGCGGTCGCGGCGGTCTCGACGCCGCAGCCCGCGAGCGCGGCGGCCAGGGCGATTACCAGCGGTTTCTTCATAAAGCTACCCCCTTGGATTGCACGATATTAGGCGCGCCGGTGGGATTGCGCCGCGCAATCGATCACAGGACTCAGCTCGAAATTTTCAACCGGTAGCCAGGCGCGCCTGCCGGCGGCCGAGCCACAGGCTGTTCAGCAGCCACAGCGCCGAGAGCGGCACGGCGACCAGGGCGACCCCCCCGATGCCCAGGCCCATGGCCGAGAGCAGCAGGTAGGACCAGCTTCCCACCTGGTCCCCCGCCCGGTAGACCACGGTGTCGATGAAGCTCTTTGCCTTGTACTTGTCCTCGCGCGCGACCACGGTGTAGAGCAGCTCGCGCGTGGGGCGGGCGAGCGCGAAGTTGGCGGCGCGGCGCAGGACCTGGAAGGCGACCACCACGGCGACCACGGGCGCAGCCGCGAGCGCGGCAAAGCCCAGCAGCGTGAACAGCGGCAGGATGCCCAACGTGAGCGCCACGCCGAACCTGCGCAGGATGCGCGCGGTGAAGAACAGCTGCACGGCAAGGGTCAGCGCGTTCACCAGCAGGTCCACCTGCGCGAAGAACGCGGTACGCGAGGCACGGTCGGCGAAATAGTCGCGCGCGATCGTCGCCTGCTGGAAGTAGAGGAAGGTCGAGGTAACCGTGAAGAGCAGGAGAAACACGCACACGTTGAGCAGGTAAGGAGAGCGCAGCGTGTGCGAGATGCCGGCCAGCACGCTGCCGCCGATCGGCGCTTCCTCCCCGGCCTGGTGGCGGGGCGATAGGCGCCTTACGGCGAATACCGCAAGCTCGAGCAGCAAGATGGAGGCGAAGAACAGCGTGGTCGGGCCGACCTCGCGCACCAGCGATATGGTGATGGTCGAGCCTGCGATGGCGCCGAGCGTCGCGCCGGCGGCGATGAAGCCGAACAGGCGCTTGCCCTGCTCGGAATCGAACACATCGACCATCAGCGCCCAGAACACCGACACCACGAAGAGATTGAAGATCGACAGCCAGATGAAGAACGCGCGTCCCACCCAGAGGTTCTGCTCGGGGCTCGCGAGGGCAAAAAGCGCGGCGAAAACAAGCAGGTTCGCGGCGAAGAAGCGGTAGCTGAGCGAGATGAAGCGCACCCGCGGCAGGCGCTTCACCAGCGCGGCGAACAGCGGGTTGAGGGCGATCATGCCAAGCAGGGTCCCCGTGAAGAGCCAGGGCAGGTTCTCGACACCGCCTTGCACCCCCATCTCGTCGCGGATGGGACGCAGCACGTAGTAGGCCGACAGGACGGCGAAGACGTACAGCAGCGACCAGCCAAGCGCGCGGCGCTCTTTCGGCCTTACTTCAAATGCCGGCCTTACCTCAAATGCCGTCAATGAAGCGTTCCATCCTGCGGCGCATCGCCGGGTCGGGCAGGCGGCCGCGCGCGGCGCCCAGGTTGTCCTCCACGTACTGCGGCCGCGCCATGCCCGGCACCGCGCAGGTCACCGCGGGGTGCGAGACGATGTATTTCAGGAAGAACTGCGGCCAGCTGCGGCAGTCGAGCTCGCTCGCCCACGGCGGCAGCGGCTTGCCGCGCACCGCGTCGAACAGCCGCCCGCGGCCGAACGGCAGGTTGATCATGACCGCCATGGCGCGCTCGGCGGCGAGGGGCAGGATGCGCTCATCGGCGCCGCGGTTGTCGAGCGCATAGTCGACCTGGATGAAATCCAGCGCCTGGCGCCGCATCGTGTCCTCGAACTCCCCGTACTGCCGGTCGGATGAGGTGGTGATGCCGACGTAGCGGATGCGGCCCTGCTCTTTGAGCTCCCGCAGCGTCTGCAGGTGCGTTTGCGTGTCGCGCAGGTTATGCACCGCGATCAGGTCGACTTTCCGGGTGCGCAGGCGCTTGAACGACTGCTCGATCTGCTGCACGCCCGCCTCGCGGCCGCTCGTGCTGACCTTGGTCGCCAGGAACAGCCGCGGGCGCAGGCTAAGCTGCTCCAGCAGGTCCCCGACCACGGCTTCGGCCTGGCCGTACACCGGCGCGGTGTCGATGACCGTTGCACCGAGAGCGCCGAAGCGCTCCAGGGTTTCGCGCAGCGCGCCGGCGGCGCTTTCGTAGCGCCGCGCCGTGCCCAGGCCGACGATCGGGATCTCTTCCCCGCTGGAGGGAATCATTTTTCGCAGAAGCGGCCCAGCTTGCGCGTAGGCAGGCATCCGGATCGAACCGGTACCGCACGCAGCCAGGCTGGCGCCCGCGAGCAGCAGGCGGCGGCGCTTGTAGTGCATGTGTGGAATAGTTCACGAAAACTGGACGCGCGCATAGCGCTCCAGTAAATTGGCGTCAGGGGAACATGGGGACGCGCAAGCCAACGGGGAAGACCACGTCCGTGCAGACAGGACCCGGCGGCGCCGGCCCTTCGTCGCACGGCAACGACGCCCCGCCCAGCCTCTCCCACGACCCGCTGCACCGCTTCACCGCGCTCTCCGGCGACTGGTTCTGGGTGCAGGACGCCCGGCTGCGCGTGACCTACCTGTCGAGCCGCCTGGGCGAGAACACCGGCGTCGATCTGGCCGCCTACCTCGGCGCGCAGCGCTGGGAGCAGCCCGCGCTCAATCTCACCCAGTCCGACTGGGAGGATCACCGCGCCCAGGTCGAGCGCCGCGAGCCGTTCAAGGACCTGGAGATCCAGTGCCGGTCGGACGACGGCCGCACGGTATGGCTGTCGCTCAGCGCGCAGCCGCTGTTCGACGACGACGGCGGGTTCAGCGGCTACCTCGGGGTGGGCCGCGAAATTACGGCGCAAAAGCGCGTCGAAGCGCTGCTGCGGCTCGAGCACGCGGTGGCAGGCGCGCTGGCCGAGGCGGCGAGCCCGCCCGAAGCGCTCAGGGCCACGCTGCGCGCGATCGGCGAAGGCGACGCCTGGGACTGCGCCGATTTCTGGAAGGTGGACGAGGCCGCCTGGGTGCTGCGCCCCTTCGAGCGGTGGAGCGCCCCGGGCATAGGCGCGAGCCTGAGCGCGAGCGGCCAGCCGCACGACGTCGCCTTGCGGCCCGGCGTCGGGCTCGCAGGCGCGGTATGGCAGACCGGCGAGCCGCTGTGGATTCCCGACGCCACGCAGGACTCGCGCGCGCACAACGCGCTGATGCACGAAGAGACCGGCCTGCGCGCGGTGCTGCTCTTTCCGGTGCGCTATGGCCGGCGCATCGTCGGCGTGCTGGACTTGAGCTGCCGCGCGGTCAGGGCGCCGGAGGAGCGCCTGCTGGAGACCTTGCAGGCCATCGGCAACCACATCGGGCCGCTGCTGCAGCGCTCAGTCGCGGAACAAGCGCGGCGCGAAAGCGAAGTGCGCTTCCGCAGCCTCACCAATCTGTCCTCGGACTGGTACTGGGAGCTCGACGCGAGCTACTCCTTCACGCGCCTCGAAGGTCGGCACGTCGCCGGCGGCGACAAGGACCTCGCGCGGCGCCTGATCGGCATCCGGCGCTGGGAAAGCGGCCTCGAGGTCGAGGGCGGATGGGACGCGCACCGGGCGCTGCTCGAGGCCCGCAAGCCGTTCTACGAGGTGCTGATGTGGCGCACGATGTCCGGCGGCCGCGTGCGCTACCTCAGCGTGAGCGGCGAGCCGTTCTTCTGCGCCGACGGCAGCTTCGCCGGCTACCACGGCGTGGGCCGCGACGTGACGCTGCAGAAGCGCGCCGAGCGGCTGCTGCGCCTGGAGCACGAGGTGGCGCGCTCCCTGGCCGCGGCGGACGACGCGGCGAGCGGGCTGAAAGCCGTGATCCAGGCCCTGTGCGAATCGGAAGCCTGGGACGCCGGCCGCTACCTGCGCGTCGACGAGGTGACCGGGGCGCTGCGCTTCGTGGAGGGCTGGTGCATGAGCCAGCCCTCGATCGAGCATTTCGTCGAGCGCTCGCGCATGGTCTGGCAGTCGGGCAAGGCGGTATGGTCGAGCGAGATCGAGACGCGCCAGGGGGGATTTGCCTTCGCCGTGCTGTCGGCCGGCAAGACCATAGGGGTGCTCGCCTTCTCCGGCAACGCGGTGAGCGCGCCCGACGAGCGGCTGCAGCAGGCGGCCCGCGTCATCGGCAGCCAGGTGGGGCAGTTCCTGCAGCGCAAGCAGGCCGAGGAAAGCCTGCGCGAAGGCGAGGCGCGCTTTCGCAGCCTGACCCAGATGTCGAGCGATTTTTTCTGGGAAACCGACCCCCAGCACCGCTTCGTCAGCCTCGTGCACGGCCCTCACTATGCCGCCGCCGAGATCGGCCAGGGCCTGACCGGAAAGACGGCCTGGGAAACCCCCTCGGTGAGCCCCGACGAAGCCGGCTGGGCCGCGCACAAGGCGGCCCTCGAGAGCCACATTGCGTTCCGCGACTTCGAGTTCGCGCGCGTCATGCCCGACGGCGTGACCCGTTACTTCGCCCTGAGCGGCGAGCCGAGGCTCGCCGCCGACGGCGGCTTCCTCGGCTACCGCGGGGTCGGGCGCGACGTCACCGAGAGCGCGTTGACGCGCGAGCGCATCGCCTCGCTCGCCTACCGCGACCCGCTCACCGGGCTTGCCAACCGCACCAGCCTCGGGCCGGCGCTGGAGCAGGCGGTGGAGCGCGCGCGGCGGCGCGGCGTGAAGCTGGCGGGCGTGTTCATCGATCTGGACGGCTTCAAGCAGATCAACGACTTCTACGGGCACGACGCCGGCGACCGCTGCCTGATGGAGGTGGCGCGGCGTTTGCGCGGCAGCGTGCGCGCGAGCGACGTGGTCGCCCGCCTGGGCGGCGACGAGTTCTTCGTCCTGCTCGAGGAAGTGCAGGACGAGGGCGCCATCGAGAATGTGGTCCGCAAGCTGCTCGGCGAAGCGCTGCGCCCCTACGAGCTGCCCGGGGGGGCGCAGGCGCGGCTTTCGGCGAGCATGGGGGTGAGTCTGTTCCCCGACAACGCCGACGACGCCGCCGCCCTGATCAAGAACGCCGACGTGGCGATGTACCTGGCCAAGCAGGCCGGCAAGAACGGCTACCGCTTCTTCTCGAATCCGGGGGCGTCGCCGCCCGGGCCGGCGGCTATGGATGGCCCCATGCGCGCAGCGCCGCGGGCGACAGGCTCGCCATTGCCGCGCGCGGCGCCGGCTTCCCCAGAAGGGGACTGATCTCGGCCGCCGGCCGGGGCGGGCTGAAGAGGTACCCCTGGCAGGCGTCGCAGCCCGTCTCCTGGAGGAACTTGAGCTGCTCCTCGGTTTCCACGCCCTCGGCCACCGAGGCGAGCTTCAGCTGCTTCGAGAGCGCCACCATGGTGCTGACGAGCGCCGCGTCGGCGCGGTCGGCGCCGATGTCGCGCACGAAGGACTGGTCGATCTTCAGCTTGTGCACCGGGAAGCGGTGCAGGTAGGCGAGCGAGGAATAACCGGTGCCGAAGTCGTCCACCGAGATGCGCACGCCCAGCGCGGTCAGCTCGTGCAGCGCGCCGATGGTGTGCGCGGTGCTGTGCATGATCGAGGTCTCGGTAATCTCGAGCTCCAGGCAGCGCGCGGGCAGGCCGGTCTGCAGCAGCACCGCCTCGATCGACTTCGCGATGTCCTTCTGGCGGAACTGGCGCGGCGAGAGGTTGACGGCCACCTGCATCGCCGCATGGCCCATGTCGAGCCATATCCGGCACTGGCGGCACGCCTCGAGCAGCACCCAGTCGCCGATCGCCGAGATCAGCCCGCTCTCCTCGGCGATCGGGACGAAGTCCGAGGGACAGACCATCCTTTCCCGGTCCAGCCAGCGGATTAGCGCTTCCACGCCGGTGATGCGGCCGTCGGCCAGCGCCACCAGCGGCTGGTAGTGCAGGGTGAATTCACCGCGCTCGAGCGCGCGCCGCAGCCGGATCTTCAGCTCGGCATGGCGCTCGGTGCGCGCCGCCATGTCCTGCGAAAAGCGCTGGAAATTGTTGCGGCCCTCGCGTTTTGCATGGTGCATCGCCAGGTGCGCATTGCGCAGCAGCCCGTCGGCCTCCTGGTCGTCGACCGGGTACACCGCCAGGCCTATGCTCGCCGAAAGGTACAGCTCGTTGCCGGCCACCTCGGCGCGCTCGGCCACGGCGGCGAGCAGGCGCTGCGCGACCAGCGAAATCTCGTCGAACTCCGGCGCGCCCTCCAGCAGCACCGCGAACTCGTCGTCGCCCAGGCGCGCCAGCGTGTCGACGCCGCGCAGGCAGGCCTGCAGCCGGCGCGCCGCCTCGGTCAGGACCTGGTCGCCCACCCCCTGGCCCAGGGCGTCGTTGATCTCCTTGAAGTTGTCCAGGTCGAGGATCATCACCGCGAGCAGCGTGCCGGTGCGGTCGGCGCGCGCGATGGCGTGGGTCAGGCGGTCGCCCAGCAGCGCGCGGTTCGGCAGTCCGGTGAGCGTTTCGTAGTGCGTGAGGCGCGTGAGCGTCTGCTCGACGCGCTTGTGCTCGGTGACTTCGCGGCCGACTCCGCAGTAGCCCTGGAACCGGCCTGCGGTGTCGAACACCGGCTCGCCGCTGAGCACGTAATGCCGCACCTCGGCGCCGGCGCGCGCATGCGCAAACTCGAAGCCGCGAAACGGCAGGTGCGCATCCAGCGTAGCCCGGTGCGCCTGCCACGCCGCGGCGAGCATCTCGTCGAGCGGCGCGGCCATCCGGTGCTGCGCGTCGGTTTCCCAGTAGAACTCGGAGGACAGGCGGACCAGCGTACGGAAGCGCTGCTCGCTGGCTGCGAGCGCAGCCTTGGTTTGCTCTAGTTCTTCATTCTTCTTGTTGTCCATGCCCCGCCCGCCAGATTACACGGCGCGGCGCGGAACCGCAAAAAAGCCCGGCGGATCAGCTCAGCTGGAAACCGCGTCGAGCAGGCGCACCATCGTCTGGTCCGCCCAGTAATTCGGGTCGCGCTCGATCTTCGCGTCGCCGCGCGCGCGCGTCGCTTCGTCGACGCCCTTGCGCTCGCAGAAGCCGTGCCAGAACTCCTTGACCTCCTGGGCGGACATGTCGTCGATGCGGCGGTTGTGGGGTTGAGGGCTCATGGAGAGCGGATTATGCCCTGCAATGTTGGGCGGCTGGGGCTGTAGCCGGTTCAGCTACCGGGCCTGTTCCTGTAGAATTTTGCCCCTCCAGGGGGGTGGTAGCTCAGCTGGGAGAGCGTCGCGTTCGCAATGCGAAGGTCGGGAGTTCGATCCTCCTCCACTCCACCAAAGCTCCTCGCAAATCGTCAGTCCACGCTCGTCAAGTTACTTGCCGCTGCCGGGGGTCGCGCCGCCGCCGACGCTCGAGCCGGTGCTGGCGCCCGAGCCCATGCCGGTGCTGCCCGCTCCGGATGTGCCGGTCGAAGCCTGCTCCCGGAGGCACTTCGCCCGCTCATCGCCGGTCAGCGTATCGCACAGGCCGCTGCTGGACCCGGCCGAGGCCGGGCCGCTCGCCGTGCCGCTGGCGGTAACGCTCGATTCCGAAGAGCTCGGTGACCGGGGGGCCGTGGTACCCGCCGCGCCGGCGGCATCGCCGCTGGTGCCGGTGGAAGGGGTCGTGGTGCCGATGCCCGAGCCCGACTGGATCTGCGCGAAGGCGGGCCACGCCAGCAGCGCAGCCGCCGTTGCGGTGCAAAGCAGTTTGAGTTTCATGGAGATGCTCCTCTAGAGAGGGTGGGACGTTGTTTGTCACGCAATCTGCGTGCCGTCAGCCGAGCGTCGGCGAGGGAACGCCGCAACAGCGGCAGGACCGCGGCTTCCTCCCTGCGTCCCTGCGCGTGCTGCGCCAGCGAGCCCTCGAGGTAGGCATCGATGACGGCGGGATGCACGTAGCACTTGCGGCACACCGCCTTCGTGTTGCCCAGTTGCCGGGCGACGCCGTCAATCGCCAGCGCGAGGTTGCGCCGCGCCTGCGCCTGGGAGGCGAATGGCCCCGAGTGGCGCAGCGCGCGCGCGGCGAGCTCGGTGCCGGCCCAGGTGCGAAAGTCCTTGCTGGTGAAATCGTCGCCGGTGATGTGCTGCAGATAGGCGTTCACGTCGGCCGACTCGAGTCGGCGCGTCTCGCCCGAGTCGTCGATGTACTGGATCAGCTCTTCGCCCGGGAGGTCCTGCATGCGCCGCACGATTTTCGCAAGCCGCGCATCGGCGAGCTCGATATCGTGCTGCACGCCGCTTTTGCCGCGGAAACGGAACTGCAGCCTGGCCCCGCGCACCCGCACCTGCCGCTCGCGCAGGGTGGTGAGGCCGAACGAGTCGTTCTGGCGGGCATAGGCGTCGTTGCCCACGCGGATGAGCGTGGTTTCGAGCAGCCGCACCACCGTGGCGAGCACCTTCTCGCGCGGCAGCCCGGGCAGCGCGAGGTCCTGGCGCACGCGCCGACGGATGGCCGGGAGCGCTTTTGCGAAAGCCGGCATGCGGCCGTACTTGCTCTCGTCGCGGGCTTCCCGCCAGCGGGCGTGATAGCGGTACTGCTTGCGTCCGCGCGCGTCGCGGCCGGTGGCTTGCAAATGCCCGTCGTCGCGCGGACAGATCCACACGTCGCGCCACGCGGGGGGAACGGCGAGCGCCCGGATCCTGATCAGGGTCTCCCGGTCGCGCACTGCGCTGCCATCCCGGCGCAGGTAGCGAAAACCGTTGCCGGCTTTGCGGCGCCGGATGCCTTCGGCCGCGTCGCACACATGGCGCAAGCCGGCCGCCTTTGCCGATTGCTCGTTGTAACTATTTCCGTTTTGCCGGTCCACCGCCTGCGGGCTGCAATCGGCGTGCCAAGTTACCATTCCGGCCGATGAACGCGCTTCGGTTCCTGGCGGCGGCGCTGCAGCGCCTGGTCGACAAGATGGACCCGCAGGAGGGCCGCTACCGCATGCTCTTCGAGCACAGTCCGCTGCCCATGTGGGTGCTCGACATGGAAAATCTGCGCTTTCTGAGCGTGAACGAGGCCGCCATGGAGCTCTACGGGTACTCGCGCGAGCAATTCCTCGCCATGAGCGCCGACGAGGTGCGGCTGCCCGAGGACCGCGGGTCGTTGCGCGAGCTCCTGCGCCGCGAGTCGGGCGAGGTGATCCGCGGCGCCTTCCGCCACCGGAAGAAAAGCGGTGAGCCGATCGATATCGAAGGCGTCGGGCACCTGGTGAACTGGCGCGGCCGGCCGGCGCGCCTGGTCATGCTGAACGACGTCACCGAGCGCCGGCGCACGCAGCAGGAGCTGGAGCGGCTCAACCGCGAGCTGGAGGACCGCGTGCGCAGCCGCACCGAGCAGCTCGAGGCCGCCAACAAGGAGCTGGAGGCGTTCAGCTATTCGGTGTCGCACGACCTGCGCGCGCCGGTGCGCCATATCGACGGCTTCGTCAAGCTGCTCGAGCGCGAGCTGCCGCCGGCCACGGAGAAGACGGCGCACTACCTGCGCACCATCGCCGCCTCGTCGCAGCGCATGGCCGCGCTCATCGACGATCTGCTCGCGCTCTCGCGCACCGGGCGCGCGCCGCTCGACCTGCGCAACGTGCAGCTCGGGCAGCTGGTGGACGAGGTGATCGTCGAGCTCAAGCCGGATCTCGCGCGCCGCAAGCTCGAATGGCGCATCGCGCCGCTGCCCGCGGTGCGCGGCGACCCCTCGCTGCTGCGCGTGCTGCTGCAGAACCTGCTCGACAACGCGGTGAAGTACACCCAGCCGAAGCGTGCCGCGGTGGTGGAGATCGGCGCGCTGCGGCTCGACGACGGCGATACGGCGGTCTACGTGCGCGACAACGGCGTGGGATTCGACATGCGCTATGCCGACCGCCTGTTCGGCGTGTTCCAGCGCCTGCACCGCGCCGAGGAGTTCGAGGGCAGCGGCATCGGCCTTGCCACCGCGCGCCGCGTGGTGCACCGCCACGGCGGGCGCATCTGGGGCGAGGGCGAGCCCGGCCGCGGCGCCTGCTTCTACTTCACGATCCAACCCGCATGAGCGGCTTGCCGCTGCGCGTGCTGGTGCTCGAGGACGAGCCGGCCGACGCCGAGCTCGAGCTGGCGGCGCTCACCGAAGGCGGGTTCGAATGCGCCGCGACGCTGGCCGACGGCCGCGCGGCGTTCGAGGCCGCCTTCGCGCCCGGGCGCTTCGACCTGGTGCTCGCGGACTATCGCCTGCCGGACTACACCGGGCTGGAGGCGCTCGAGCATGTGCGCAGGCGCGACGCCCTGGTGCCCTTCATGCTGGTCTCGGGCGCCATGGGAGAGGAGCGCGCGGTGGAGGCGCTGCGCTCCGGGGCCACCGATTACGTGCTGAAGCACGGCCTGGCGCGCCTGGCGAGCGCGGTGCGCCGCGCGCTCGAGGAGCGCCGCGAGCACGAGCGCCATCTCGCCACGCGCAAGGCGCTGGAGCTTTCCCAGGAGCGGCTGCGCGCGCTCTCGCGCCGCCTGCTCGAGGTGCAGGAAGACGAGCGCGGCCGCCTGGCGCGCGACCTGCACGACGACATCGGCCAGGCGCTCACCGCGCTCAAGATCCAGCTCGAGTCGCGCGCCCGCGTCGAAGAATGCGTCGATACGGTAAGACACACGCTGGAGCGGGTGCGCCAGCTCTCGCTCAGCCTGCGACCGCTGCAGCTGGACGACCTCGGACTGGTGGCGGCGCTGCGCTCGCATCTGGACCGGCAGACCAGCCTCGGCGGCCTCGCGCCGCATTTCGACGCGCGGGAGGCGCCGCGCGGCGTAGCGCCGGAGGTGGAGACCGCCTGCTTCCGCGTGGCGCAGGAGGCGATCAACAACGTGCTGCGGCATGCGCGGGCGCGCAACCTGTGGCTGCGCCTGTTTACCGCCGACGGCCGGCTCGCGCTCTCGGTGCGCGACGACGGCAGCGGCTTCGACCTCGAGGTGGCCCGGCGCCGCGGCGCGGCCGGCGCAAGCCTGGGCCTGGTCGGCATGGAAGAGCGCGTGGCGCTCGCCGGCGGCACGCTGGAGCTGCGCTCGGCCGCCGGACAAGGAACCGTATTGCTGGCAACATTCCCGCTGCAGCCTGTCGAAAGGGAAACCAAGCAGTGATCCGTGTCGTGCTGGCCGACGATCATGCCCTGGTGCGCGCGGGTATCCGCTCGCTGCTGGGCGCCATGGCCGACGTGGCGGTGGTCGGCGAGGCCTCGAGCGGCGAGGAAGCGCTCGAGATCGCCGCGCGCGAGCGGCCCGACGTGGTGCTGATGGACATCGCGATGAAAGGCATCACCGGGCTGGAAGCCGCGGCGCGCATGCGCGAGCGGCAGCCGGCGGTGCGGGTCGTCATCCTGTCCATGCATGCCGGCGAGGAGTACGTGCTGCAGGCGCTGCGCGCCGGGGCGCTCGGCTATCTTCTCAAGGACGCGGCCACCGGTGAGCTGGAGCTCGCCCTGCGCACCGTGATCCGGGGCGAAAGCTGGCTCAGCCCGGCGGTGTCGCGGCAGGTGGTCGAAGGCTATGTGCAGCGCGTCGGCGGCGAGGCCGGCCCCGATGTGCTGACGGCGCGCCAGCGCGAAGTGCTGCGCCTCGTGGCGGGGGGCAAGAGCACCAAGGAAATCGCCTTTCTGCTCAATCTGTCGGTCAAGACGGTGGAAACCCACCGCGCGCAGATCATGGAGCGCCTGGGCATCCGCGACGTGGCCGGGCTGGTGCGCTATGCCCTGCGCACCGGGCTGATTCCGCCCGAGGGCTGACAACTTCTAACCTCGTCTCAGGGAATCCCTAGGAAACCCCTAGGGGAGCCCCCGATACCCCCCGCGGCGGGGCCTACGTAACCTCGGCGTATGGGGGAGATCCGCATTGCCATCGCCGACGATAGCGCGGCGTTCGTCGCCGCCGCGGCCGACTATGTCGCCCGCTTGCCCGGCTATGTGGTTGCCGGCACGGCGCAAAGCACCGCTCAGGCGGTGGCCCTGGTGCGCGCCGCGCTGCCCGATGTGCTGCTGCTCGACCTGGGCGTGGCGCCTGCGCGCGGGCTGGAGGTCGTGCGCGACGTGAAAGCCGTGCCCGGGGCCCCCGCCGTCGTCGCCATGACGTTGTTCCATTCTGCCGAAGCGGCCGCGGCGGCGCGACACGCCGGCGCCGACGGCCTGGTCGGCAAGGAAGCCTTCGTCTCCGGCCTGACCCAAATCCTGGCGCTCCTGTTCCCCGCGCGAGTGGCGGCTTGACCGCCGCAAGCGAGGCCGTGTCCTCCCGCATGCGGCAGGACGTCCGGCTGCGCATCCTCCTGGTCGAGGACGACCGGAACGACGCCGAGCTGCTGCAGGCCTGCCTTGCCGAGGCGGTGCGCGGCGGCGCCGAGATCGTCCACGCCGGCAGCCTGGCGAAGGCGCTGCGCGTGCTCGAGACGCAGACCATCCACATCACGGTGCTGGATCTCGACCTGCCCGACAGCGCCGGCTTTCCCACCCTCGAGAAGGCCGGCGCCGCGACGCGCGGCCCGGTCATCGTGGTGACCGGCAACCCGCACCCGGCCCTGGTGCAGGAGGCGCTCAAGCGCGGCGCCTACGAGGCGCTCAGGAAAAGCGAGCTCGACGCGCGCTCCCTGATGCGCGTCGTGCGGCTCGCCAGCATCCAAAGCCAGACCGAGCGCTCGCTGCCTCTCACCGAGCGGCGCTACCGCGCGCTGATCGAGAACAGCCGGGAGGCGATCGGGTTGTTCGGCAGCCGCGGCGAGCTGCTCTACGGCAATCCCGCCATGCGCAAGCTGCTGTGGAGCGGCGACAACCTGGTGGAGCTGGTGCATCCGTTCGAGCGCGAATCGGTTCAGGCCGAATACGCCCGCCTGGTCGCCGCGCCCGAAGGCCGCGTGACGCGCAAGGCGCATTTCCGCTATCACGACGGCAGCTGGCGGATGCTCGAGGCCGCGCTGCGCAACCGCCTGCAGGACGCCGACGTCGCCGCGGTGGTGGCCAATTTCACCGACGTCACCTCGCAGGTCGACCTCGAGGAGCGCTTTCGCGCGACCTTCGACCAGGCCGCGGTCGGCATCGCGCATGTCGCGCACGACGGGCGCTTCCAGCTCGTCAACCGCAAGCTGTGCGGCATCCTCGGCTACTCGCGCGAAGAGCTCGCCGCGCTCACGGTGTTCGACGTATCGCACGCCGAGGACCGCGAAGTCACCGTCGCGCTGCGCCGCAAGATGCGCGCGCGCGAGATCGATTCCTTCTCGGCCGTCAAGCGCTACCTGCGCAAGGACGGAGCCGCGGTCTGGGCGGAAGTGACCGTCTCGCTGGTGCGCGCCGCGGACGGCTCGCCGAGCTATGAGATCGCGCTCTTCGAGGACATCTCGCTGCGGCGGCAGGCCGAGGAAGCCTTGCGGCGCAGCGAGCGGCGCTTCCGGGCGCTGATCGAGAACAGCTCCGACGGCATCCTGCTCGCCGACGGCCAGGGCCGCATGATGTACGCCAGCCCGGGAGCGCGGCGCGTGCTCGGCTACGCCAAGGGCGAGACGCTGGGCTGGCAGATCGCCGACCTCG
This sequence comes from uncultured Enterobacteriaceae bacterium, assembly GCA_964546195.1. Lineage (GTDB taxonomy): Bacteria > Pseudomonadota > Gammaproteobacteria > Burkholderiales > SG8-39 > SCGC-AG-212-J23. The sequence continues at coordinate 17,877 of CAZJJC010000366.1, forward strand.
CTCATCCGGCGGAGCGCGCCGCGCTGGACGGCGTAGCGGCCGCGGCGCGCGCGCACCCCGGGGAAACGCAGCCGCTCAGGCTGCGGGCGCGCCACAAGGACGGCGGCTACCGCCTGCTCGAAGGCAGCTGCGCCGACCTGAGGGCCGATGAGAGCGTGCGCGCGGTGGTCTTCAATTTCCGCGACATCACCGAGGCAGAGGAAGCGCAGGCGCGCGTGCGGCGCATGAGCCTGATGTACGCGGCGCTCAGCGCGGCGAACGAAGCCTCGGCGCAGCTCAAGGACGAGCGCGAGCTCTACCAGCGCATCTGCGACATCGCAGTGCGCCTGGGCGGCATGAAGCTCGCTACGGTACGCACGCTGGAGCGCTCGAGCAGCTGGCTCGGGACCGCCGGCTGCGCCGGAGAAGGTGCGAGCTACCTCGCCAGCGCGCGCATCTCGGTCGATCCGGCGATTGCCGAAGGCCAGGGCCTCGCCGGTGAGGCCCTGCGCGAGAGCCGCAGCACGGTGAGCAACGACTTTCTCGCCGAGCCGCGGCTGCAGCCTTGGCACGAGGCGGCGGGGCGCTTCGGCTTCGCCGCGGTGGCCTGCGTGCCGCTGCGCCGCGCAGGCACCCCGGTCGCCCTGCTCATCCTCTATTCGGCCGAGGCCGGCTGCTTCGACGCCGAGCTCGTGACCCTGATCGAGCGCATGGCGGACAACGTCTCGTTCGCCCTGGAGAACCTGCAGCGCGAAGAGCGCTACCGCACGGTGGTGAATTCTGCCAACGAGGGCATCCTGGTCTACGACCGGGCGCTCAACATCGTGGCGGCCAACGCCGCGGCGGAGCGCATCATCGGCGTGCCGGCAGGCGAGATGATCGGCAAGCCGGGCTTCACCTCGCTCTTTGCGTGCCTGCGCGAGGACGGCTCGCCGCTGCCCGCCGAGGATCGCCCGGCCCGCCTCACCGCGCGCACCGGCCAGGGGCTCACGGATTACGTCATCGGCATCGTGCGCGATGACCGCTCGGTCACCTGGCTTTCGGTCAACACCGCGTTCCTGCGGCGCGCCGAGGAGCCGCATGCCGACGGCGTGGTCTCGACGCTCAGCGACATCACCGCCCGCCGCAACGCGGAGCTCGCGCTGCGCGAGAGCGAGGAGCGCTTCCGCAACCTGACCGAGCTGTCGACCGACTGGTATTGGGAGCAGGACGCGGAGCTGCGCTACACGCGCCTCTACGGCGGGATCTTTGCGCGCCTGGGCATCGATCCGGAAGCGCTGCGCGGCAAATTGCACTGGGAGCTCGGCGAGCTCGAGGTGCACACGGCGGAAGGGCGGGCGCACCGCGCGGCGCTCGAGCGCCGCGAGCCGTTCCGGGACTTCGAGTATTCGATGCTGCTTCCCGGGGGCGAGCGGGGCCACTTCAGCGTCAGCGGCCACCCGGTGTTCGACGAGTCGGGCGCCTTCCGCGGCTATCGCGGCACCGGCCGCGACATCACCGCGCGCAAGCAGGCCGAAGAGGAGCTCAAGCGCTTCCGCGCCGCGCTCAACGCCTCGCCGGACTCGATCTTCCTGGTAGACGCCAAGGCCATGCAGATCATCGATCTCAACGACGCCGCGGCGCACTCCCTGGGCTACGAGCGCGACGAGCTGATCGGCCGCAACCCCGACACGATGTTCGAGGACCGCGGCGACGCCCAGCTGCGCGCCGAGTACGAACGGCTCATGGCGAGCGCCGACGGCACCCAGCTCTTGCGCGCGCATTTCCGCCGCAAGGACGGCTCGCTGGTTCCGGTCGAAGGCACCCGGCGCCTGGTGCGCGCCGCAGGGCGGAACTGTGTCGTGGGCATCGTGCGCGACATCACCGATCGCCTGAAGGCCGAGGAGCGGCTGCAGCAGAGCCTGGAACGCTTCGAGATCGTGGCCCGCGCCACCAACGACGTGGTGTACGACTGGAACCTCGTGACCGACCAGTTGTGGTGGAACGAGAACTTCCGCACCGTGTTCGGCTACGCGTCCCACGAGGTGGGCGCCTACGTGGACGCGTGGACCTCGCGCATCCACCCGGAGGACATCGAGTTCGTGAAGGGCGATGTGCGTGCCTCGATCGACGGAGGCTACAAAAGCTGGTCGGGAGAGTACCGCTTGCGCCGCAAGGACGGCAGCTACGCGGTGGTGTTCGACCGTGGCATGGTGATCCGCGACTCCTCCGGCACGCCGGTGCGCATGATAGGGGCCCTGGTCGACATCACCGCCCGCAAGGAGGCCGAGCGCAAGATCGCGCTGCATACGCAACGCCAGGAAATCATCGCGCGCCTGGGGCAGTTCGCACTGGGACAGGCAGACCTGGACGCGGTGCTCGCCGAGGCGGCGCGCGGCCTGCGCGCCGGCGGCTGCGACGTGGCGGCCATCGCGGAGCGCCTCGGCGGCGAGAAGCGCGAGTTCCTCATGCGCGCGGCCTGCGGCGAGCAAGCGGAGGCTGCGGTCGGCAAGCGCGCTGCCGTCAAGCCCGACGCGAAATGGGCGGTGCTGCTGGAAGCCGAAGGCGCGGTCGCGGTGCATGACCGCAGGCACTTCGAGTCGCGCCGCGCCGATACGCCGTGGGCGTCGTGGCTGCGGCGCCTGGGCAGCGCGGTCTACGCGCCGATCCGCGGCGAAAGCGGCGCCTTCGGCGTGCTCATGATGGGGGCGTGGCGCGACAACGCGTTCGACGGCGAGGACCTGAGCTTCGCCGAGACGATTGCCCACGTGCTGTCGGCTGCCGTGCGGCGCCATCAGACGCAGACGCGGCTCGCCTACATGGCGGAGTTCGACGCCCTCACCGGCCTGCCGAACCGCAACCTGCTGCACGACCGCCTCACCCAGAGCCTCGCCCAGGCAAGCCGGCGCGACTGGCAGGGCGCGGTGCTGTTCATCGACCTCGACCGCTTCAAGCTGGTGAACGACACCCTCGGGCACCACGTCGGCGACCGTCTGATCGCCGAGGTCGGCCGGCGCCTCCAGCAGTGCCTGCGCGCCGGCGACACCGTGGGGCGTGTGAGCGGCGACGAGTTCGGCGTAGTGCTGGCCGAGCTCGCCCAGGCCGACCATGCCGCGATCGTGGCGCAGAAGATACTCGATGCGCTGGCGCACCCGTTCGACCTGGGCGGCAACGAGGCCTACGTCACCGCGAGCATCGGCATCTCGGTGTTCCCGTCCGACGGCGCCGACGCCGAAACGCTGCTGAAGAACGCCGACATGGCGATGTACCGCGCGAAGGAGCTGACGCGCAACGCCTACTGCTTCTTCACCGGCGAGATGAACCAGCGCTCGGTGGCGAAGCTCCAGCTCAACACCGACCTGCGCCGCGCCATCGAGCGGCGCGAGTTCGTGCTGCACTACCAGCCCAAGATCGATCTCGCCGACGGCCGCATCGACGGCGTCGAGGCGCTGCTGCGCTGGAACCACCCGCAGCGCGGCATGGTGTCGCCGGCGGATTTCATCCCGGCGCTGGAGGATTCGGGCCTCATCCTGCCGGTGGGGGAATGGGTCCTCGAGGAGGCCGCGGCGCAGTTGCGCGCCTGGCAGCAGCAGGGCGTGCGCCCGGTGCCCGTGGCGGTGAACCTTTCGGCAAAGCAGTTCCGCCGGCGCGACCTCGACGCGCTGATCCAGCGCACGCTGGCGGCGGCCGGCGTGCCGGCAACGCTGATCGAGCTCGAGATCACCGAGAGCTGCCTGATGGAGGACCCGGAGGACGCGGTGCGGCTGCTCGCGAGCCTGCGCGGCGCGGGCTTGAGGATCTCGGTGGACGACTTCGGCACCGGCTATTCGAGCCTTTCTTACCTCACCCGCCTGCCGCTCAACGCGCTCAAGATCGACCGCAGCTTCGTGCGCGACGCCGTGTCCAGCAGCGAGGCGGCCTCCATCGTGCGTGCGGTCATCGACATGGCGCACAATCTCTCCTTCGTCGTGGTGGCCGAGGGCGTCGAGACAGCCGAGCAGAAGGCTTTCCTGCAGCGCCACCGCTGCGACCTCGGGCAGGGCTATCTGTTCGCCCGGCCCATGCCTGCGGCGAAGCTCGCCGAACGTCTAGGAGCCGCCGCCTAGCGCCTTCTCGATGCGGCGCGCGAACACCGTCATTTCTTTCTCGGCCTGCCGGTCGCCCTTCTTCTTCGCGGCTTCGATACCCTGGCGGTAGGCCAGCAGCGCCTCTTCGTCGCGGTTCAGATCTTTCAATGTGTTGCCGAGGAGCTTCCAGGCGGCGGAGTAGAGCGGATCGCGTTCGACCGCGTCGCGGAAGTAGCCGGCGGCGCGCTCGGCATCGCCGGCCTTGGCGTATTCCAGGCCGAGCGAATAGCGCAGCAGCGCGCCGTCGCGCGGCGTGCCGAGCAGCTTTTCAAGGCTCGAAATCATTCGGCTAAGATACCCCCATGAAGACCGCGATCCAATCCAAAGGCGCACCCCAGGCCATCGGTACCTATTCGCAGGCGGTGCGCGCCGGCGACACCGTGTACCTCTCGGGCCAGATCGGGCTCGACCCGGACAGCATGCAGCTCGCCGAAGGCATCGAGGCGCAGGCGCACCGGGTGTTCCGCAACCTCGCCGCGGTCGCGGACGCCGCCGGCCTCAGCCTGGACCATGCGGTGCGCATGACGGTGTACCTGACCGATCTCGCGCATTTCGCGCGTGTCAACGAAATCATGGCGCAGTACGTGCGCGAACCCTATCCCGCGCGCGCAGCCGTCGGCGTGGCGGCGTTGCCGCGTGGAGCGGTGGTAGAGATAGACGCCATCCTGCACGCGGGGTGAAGTCCAAGGCGACGGCAGACAAGCTTGCAAGACTGGGCCTGCGCTCCCGCTTCGACCTCGTCCTGCACCTGCCGCTGCGCTACGAGGACGAGACTGTCCTCACCGCGCCCGGCGACGCGCCGCCGGGAAAGCCGGTGCTGGTGCAGGCGAAGCTGCAGAGCGCGAAAGTCGTGTTCCGGCCCAAGCGCCAGCTCGTCGTCCACGCCGAGGGACTCGCGCTGCGCTTTTTTAATTTTTATCAATCTCAATTACGACAATTCCAGCGCGCAGCCGACGAGGGCTTGTACGTGCGCGCGTTCGGCGAGGTGCGCGGCGGCTGGTTCGGCGCCGAGATGGCGCACCCGCGCTACCGCATCGTGCAGCCGGAAGACCCGCTGCCGGATGCGCTGACGCCGATCTATCCGACTACCGCCGGCCTGCCGCAGACGGAGCTGCGCCAGCTCATCCTCGAGGCGCTCGATGCCGAAGCGCTCGACGACAGCTTGCCTGAAAAAATGAGAAAGCAGTACGGCCTGGCGGACTTCCGGGAAAGCGTGGAGCTGCTGCACCGGCCGAGGCCGGGGGTCGACAATGCCGCCGCCTGGCGGCGCATGAAGTTCGACGAGCTGCTGGCGCAGCAGCTGTCGATGAAGTTCGCCTACCGCGCGCGCCGCGCGCGCCGCGCGCCGGCGCTTCCCGGCAACGGGCCGCTCGTGAACGCGTTCCTGAAGCGCCTGCCCTTCCGGCTGACGCGCGCGCAGGCGCGCGTGATGAACGAGGTCACCGCCGACCTGCGCGAGCCCCATCCCATGCAGCGCCTCCTGCAGGGCGACGTCGGCAGCGGCAAGACCATCGTCGCCGCCGTCGCGTGCCTGGTCGCCGCGGATGCCGGCTGGCAGGCGGCGGTGATGGCGCCCACCGAGATCCTCTCCGAGCAGCACTGGCGCAGGTTCAACGAGTGGTTCGGCCCGCTCGGCGTCCGCATGGCGCGGCTGCATGGCGGTTCGTCGAAAAAAGAGCGCAAGAAGCTCGTCGACGCGCAGATCGTCATCGGCACGCACGCCCTCATCCAGGAAGGCATCGAGCTGCCGCGCCTTGCGCTGGCGGTGGTCGACGAGCAGCACCGCTTCGGCGTGCGCCAGCGCCTCACCCTGCGGCGCAAGGCGGAGGAAGCGGAACAACAACGCCAGGCGCTGCCGCACCAGCTCATGATGAGCGCCACGCCCATCCCGCGCACGCTCTACATGACCGCGTATGCCGATCTGGACGTCTCGATCATCGACCAGCTGCCGCCGGGCCGCCGGCCGGTGCGCACGCGCCTCGCGGCCGCGCAGCGGCGCGACGAGGTGCTCGGCCGCATTCGCGACGCGGTGGCCGAAGGCCAGCAGGCCTACTGGGTCTGCCCGGTGATCGAGGAGTCGAAGGAAGGCCTGCGCACCGCGGTCGAGACGCATGAGACCGTGGCGCGCGAGCTGAAGGGCCTGCGCGTCGAGCTTTTGCACGGCCGCCTGCCTGGTGAGCTGAAGGCGGCGATCATGGAAGACTTCAAGAGCGCAAAGATCCAGGTCCTGGTTTGCACCACCGCGATCGAAGTGGGCGTCGACGTGCCCAACGCCTCGCTCATGGTGATCGAGAGCGCGGAGCGCTTCGGTCTCGCGCAACTGCACCAGCTGCGCGGGCGCGTGGGCCGCGGCGCGCGCCAGAGCGACTGCATCCTGCTCTTCGGCGACAGGCTTTCCG
>CAZJJC010000367.1:0-8839 GCA_964546195.1 uncultured Enterobacteriaceae bacterium
ACCTGTACTCGCCGCCAGGGAGCGCCGACGACGTATTCACGGAAACCGGAGCGGTGCTTTTCGTAGCGCTGCCCAAGCCACACGTCGATCTAGAGTGAAAGCCACCGTCGAATGCAAGCTCGACGGGCCCTACGTGGTCAAGGGGCTGGATCGGCTGCAGGGCGCGCAGGGTGCGAGCATTTCCACCCGGCCCGTGATGGCGCTATGCCGCTGCGGCGGCTCGGCGAGCAAGCCGTTTTGCGACGGCACGCATCAAAGCAATGGCTTCTCCGGTGCGCGCACCGGCGGCCTGCCGGACCGGCACGACAGCTACCGCGGCCGCCGCATCACCATTCACGACAACCGCTCGATCTGCGCGCACGCCGGGCACTGCACCGACGGGCTCGCCGCGGTGTTCAAGTACGGCGAGGAGCCCTGGATCGATGCCGACGGCGCCGCCGTCGAGGCGATCATCGGGACGATTCGCCGCTGCCCGTCGGGCGCGCTCAGCTTTTCTCTCGCCGGAGGCGACGATGAGCAGGAGCCGGCGCAGCCGCCGATGATCAGCGTCACGCAGGACGGCCCCTACGCGGTGCTCGGCGCGATCGAGCTGCTGGGCGGGCGGCGCGCGGCCGGCGCCGCGCCCGGGCGCTATACGCTGTGCCGCTGCGGCGGCTCGAAGAACAAGCCCTTCTGCGACGGGACGCACTGGAGCCTCGGCTTCAAAGACGGCGAGTAGGAGGCGCACCGGACATGTCGGAGGAAAAGCCCCTGTGGAGCGCCACCCCGTCCCAGCTCGTCAACCTTCCGCTCTACGTGCTCTGGGTGCTGCTGTCCTGGCTGGTGATTCCGCTTTTCATCATGCTGTGGCAGTGGCTGGTGGTGAGGAACACGATATACGAGCTGACCACCGAGCGCCTCAGGCTGCGCCGCGGGGTGCTGAACAAGCAGCTCGACGAGATCGAGCTGTACCGCGTCAGGGACTACAAGTTCGAGCAGCCGTTTCTTCTCCGGCTGTTCGGGCTTGGGAACATCACCCTGCGAACGTCGGACCGCTCGCATCCGGTCCTGCGGCTGCGCGCCATTCGCAACGGCGAGCAGCTCTACGAGCAGCTGCGCGCGGCCGTCGAGGAGTGCCGCGCGACCAAGGGCGTGCGCGAGCTCGACGTCGAATAGGCTACAGCCGCGTGAGCTCGAGCGCCCAGGTCGAGAGCACTTTGTCCTCCTCGAGCAGCGTGCCGCGCACGGCGTAGCGCGCCTGTTCGCGCTGCTGCAGGCATTCGAAGCCGCGATAGCGCCCGGTCGGGCTGGCGTAGAAGGACAGGATGGCATCGCCGGCGAGCACGAAGCGCCCGCGCAGCGCGCCGATCGCCGGACTGTTCGAGCTCCAGTGCGTGGAGCGGCCGCCGGGAGAGAAGGGCTCAATCTCGTAGCGGTTGTGCTGCACGCGCGCCGGATCGCCGGCCAGGCGCAGCACCGCCTCGAACAGCCAGCGGCCCGTCTGGTGGCGCACCGCGTTTTCCCCGGCCACGGCGACCTTGCTGCCGCCCGCGTCGCTGTATACGCCCTCCGCGCGCCAGGTGCCTTCTTCGAAGAGGAAGGTGTGAGCGCTCAGCCGTGGATCCCGCCGTGGAAGCTGAGGGAATCGTCGGGCGTCTCGGCGCGGCGGTCCTTGGCGTAGTCGCGCAGGACCTGCGCCACGCGCAGGCGGTAGTCGGAGAAAATCCCGGCACGGCCCTTCGCCTGCGCTTCACGGTGCTGCTGCACGTTGCGCCACCTGCGCACCGCCTCCTCGTCGCGCCAGAACGAGAGCGAGACGTACCTGTCCGGGTCGCCCAGGCTCTGGAAGCGCTCGATGGAGATGAAGCCCTCGAAGCCCTTCAGCCCGGCGCCGAGCGCCGCGGCGATGTCCAGATATTCCTGCCGCCGTCCCGGCGCGGCGGTGAACTCGAAGATGACCGCGATCATCGCTGACCTCCTGGCGCGACTATATCAGGCGGACTTGATAGGATGCCGCCATGCTGAGGACCGTCGGCAAGATCTTCCTCACCGGCCTGCTCACGGTGCTGCCGATCATCGTGACCGTCTACTTCACCGTGTGGATGCTCACGGTGCTGGAGCGCTTCTTCGGAAAACAGGTGCTGTTCGTCATCCCGGACGAGTGGTATCGCACCGGGATGGGACTGCTGATGGCGATCGCGGCGGTGTTCGCGATCGGCGTGCTGATGCACGGCTATGTGTTCCGGCGCGTGTTCGGCTGGATGGAATGGGTGATGCTCGAGATCCCGCTGGTGCGCTCGGTCTACTCGGCGATGCGCGATCTCCTCGGCATGTTCGCCGACGACAAGCAAAGCGCGATGCAGGTGGTGGCGGTGAGCCTTCCGGGCAAGGTGCGCCTGCTCGGCTTCGTCACGCGCAGCGAGTTCCAGGATGTGCCGGGGATCGCCGGCGCGGATGAAGTCGCGGTATACCTGCCGATGAGCTACCAGGTCGGCGGCTATACCGTCTTCGTGCCGAAGAGCGCGATCACGCCCGTGGACATGTCGCGCGAGGAGGCGATGAAGTTCATCCTTACCGCGGGCCTGAAGAGCGCCTCGCCGCCGGGCGAGCCGCCGGGCGAGCCGGCTCACTCCACGAAGATCGGACGGGCAGGCCGGCGGCCTTCGTAGGCGTCGCGCAGCAGCTTCAGCACCGGCTCGTATTCCACCTTGCGCGGATTCGGGTACGGCGCCTCGGCGGCGATCTTCGCCGCGCGCTCCAGGTCGGCTTCCTGCATGCCGATGTCGGACAGGCGCAAGGGCAGGCCCAGGCGCTTTTCCAGGTCGTAGATGCCGGCGGAGGCCTCGGAGATGCCGCCGATGGCCTTGCGGATGCGGCCCATGGCTTGCGGCGCGGCGTCATGGTTGTAGCGCACCGCGTGCGGCAGCACGATGGCGTGCGTCTCGGCGTGGGGCAGGCCGAAGCCGCCGAGCACGTGGCACAGCTTGTGATGCAGCGCGACGCTCGTCGTGCTGATCGCGCAGCCGGCGAGCCACGCGCCGTACAGGGCGTCGGTTCTCGCCTCGAGATCCCCGGGACTCGAAGTGATCTTCGGCAAGGCCGAAGCCAGCGCACGGATGCCCTCCTCCGCCATGAGGGAGACGATCGGATTGCCGTCGTGCGCGTAGAGCGCCTCGACGCAATGCGCCATCGCGTTCATGCCGCTCGCCGCCGAAACGGCCGGCGGCAGGCCGAGCGTCAGCTCGGGGTCGTAGATCACCGCCTTGGGCAGCACCTTCGCGTCGCGCCCGGTCTTCTTGGCGCCGCCCTCGCTGATGCCCCAGATGGTGGTCATCTCGGAGCCCGAATAGGTGGTCGGCACCGCGACGATCGGCAGGCCGGAACTCAGCGCGATCGCCTTGGCGAAGCCGATGGTCGAGCCGCCGCCGACCACGACGCAGCAGTCGGCCCTTACCGCTTCGGCTTGCCTTCTCGCCTCTTCCACCCTTTCGTGCGGCGTGTGCATCACCGTCTGGTCGAACACGCCGGCAATCGACAGCTTCCCCGCCACGGTGCGAGCCATCTCGGCGCGCCCCGGGGTGCAAAGGAGCAGCACCCGCTTCGCGCCCACGCGCTCCGCTTCCGCGGGCAGATCCCGGATGGCGCCCGCGCCGAACACTACGCGCATCGGCAGGCCGATATAGGTAAAGTTGTGCATCCCCTTCTTTACCATACCCATGGCCCAGGCTGAATTGGCATTGATCGTCGGCGCAGGCAGCGGCCTCAGCGGCTCGCTCGCCCGCCTGTGCGCCGCGGCGGGCATGCGCGTTGCGCTCGCCGCCCGGAACACCGACAAGCTGAAGTCCTTCGCGGGGGCCTCGCTGCATGCCTGCGATGCCGCGGAGCCCGCGCAGGTCGCGGCGCTGTTCGAGTCGATCGACACCCCGGACCTCGTGGTCTACAACCCGAGCTACCGCGTACGCGGCCCGACCGCTTCTTTGAATTCTGAAGAAGTAAAGAAAAGCCTGATGGTCACTGCGTACGGCGGCTTCCTCGTCGCGCAGGCGGCGGCCAGGCGCATGCTGGAGCGCGGCAGCGGCAGCCTGTTCTTCACCGGCGCCTCGGCGAGCGTCAAGGGCTACGCCGAGTCGGCGCCGTTCGCGATGGGCAAGTTCGCGCTGCGCGGGCTCGCCCAGAGCGTCGCGCGCGAACTCGGACCCAAGGGCATCCACGTCGCGCATTTCGTCATCGACGGGCGCATCATGCGAGGCGAGGACGGCGCGCTCGACCCGGATGCTATTGCGCAGACTTACCTATCCGTGCATCGCCAGCATCGCTCGGCGTGGAGCTTCGAGGTGGACCTGCGGCCCTGGCTCGAGCGCTTCTGAACGCCGCCAAAACACAATAAAATCCCCCCATGGCGCGCGTTCCCGAGCTTGCCTTCAGCCATTTCGGCTTCTTTGTGCGCGATCTGGACCGCATGGCCGGGTTCTATTCGCGGGTGCTGGGCTTCGCGATCAGCGACCGCGGCGAGCTGGATACCCCGCAGGGCAAGGTGTCGCTCGCGTTCCTGACGCGCGATCCCCGCGAGCACCACCAGATCGTGCTGGCGAGCGGCCGGCCCGAGCGCCTGGCATTCAACCCGATCAACCAGATCTCGTTCCGCGTGCAGGACTTCGCCGGCCTGCGCGAGCTGTACCGCGCCATCCAGGCCGAGCCGGTAAGCGAGATCTCGCCGGTGTCGCACGGCAACGCGCTCTCGGTGTACTTCAAGGACCCCGAGGGCAACCGCGTCGAGCTGTTCGTCGACACCCCGTGGTACGTCGAGCAGCCGATGCGCATCCCGATGGATATGTCGCTCACCGACGAAGCCCTGTGGCAGTGGGCGCAAGCCACGGCGCGCAGGCTTCCCGGCTACAAGCCGGTGGAGCAATGGCGAACCGAGCTCGCCGCCCGTCTGCAACGCTGATTAGAATGGCCTCATGAAACTCGCAACTTTCAAGACCGCGCAAGGCACGAGCTATGGCATCGTTGCCGCCAAAGGCATCGTCGATCTCAAAGTGCTCGTCGGCAACCGGTTCCCGGACCTCAAGTCGCTGATCGCGGGCAACGGCTTCGCCGAGGCCGCGAAGCATTTGAACGCCACCCCGGACTACCAGCAATCCGACGTCACCTGGCTGCCGGTGATTCCCAATCCGGACAAGATCGTCTGCGTCGGGCTGAACTACCAGGACCACGTGGTGGAGACCGGCCGCGACAACACCGAGCAGCCGGCCATTTTCCTGCGCCTGGCCGAGTCGCAGGTCGGCCACAAGCAGCCGATCGTGCGGCCGCGCGAGTCCACGCACCTCGACTTCGAGGCGGAGATCGCGGTGATCATCGGCAAGGCCGGCAGGCGGATTTCCCAGAAGGACGCCTGGAGCCATATCGCCGGCTACAGCTGCTACAACGACGGCTCGGTGCGCGACTGGCAGCGGCACACCATCCAGTGGACCGCGGGCAAGAACTTCGCCGCCACCGGCGGCTTCGGCCCCTGGATGGTCACCGCCGACGACATCCCCGCGAACACCAAGATGACGCTTTCGTGCCGCCTGAACGGCGAGCGCATGCAGCACGCCACCACCGAGCAGATGATTTTCAAGATCCCCAAGATCATCGAGTACGTCTCCACCTGGACCACGCTGCTTCCGGGCGACGTGCTCGTGACCGGCACGCCCGGCGGCGTGGGCGCGCGGCGCAGCCCGCCGCTGTGGATGAAGCCGGGCGACAGGGTCGAGGTCGAGATCGACAAGGTCGGCATCCTCGAAAACAGCATCGCCGACGGCTGACCCAAAAAGGGGTCAGAGCAATTTATTCCAATCCAAGGCTGCTGAATGACTCATCCGAATAACTAGGCGGTACCCACCACGTTGCGCAGCACGCCGATCTTCTCCATCTCGCACTCGATCACGTCGCCGGGCTTGAGGTAGCCCTTCGCCGGCACCAGCTGCTCGCTGCCGTCGCCCCCGACCCACTTGCCGCCGAGCTCCGGATCGGTCGACCAGGCGGTGCCGCCAGGCGTACCGGTGATGATGATCGTCCCGGGCCTCAGGGTCATGTTGGCGGAAAAGAAATGGATAAGGTGCGCGCAGGAGAAAATCATGTTGCCGGTGGAAGAAGACTGGCGCAGCTCCCCGTTGATGCGCGTGCGCAGCCGCAGCTTCTGCGGGTCGCCGATCTCGTCGGCGGTCACGATCCACGGGCCGGTAGGCCCGGAGGTCTCGAAGCACTTGCTGCGCCCGAGCTCATACCAGGTGAAGCCCTGCTCGTTTCTTCGCACCTGGCGATCGCGCGCCGTGACGTCGTTTACGATGGTGTAGCCGAACACGTGCTCCAGCGCCCGCTCGACGGGGATGTGGCGCCCCGCGCTTCCGATGACGATGGCGAGCTCGGTTTCCGCATCGAGCTTCTTCGTCAGGCGCTCGTCGTAGATGATCTTGTCGCCGTGGCCGATCACGCAGTCGGCGGTCTTCACGAAGAACTCAGGCTCCTTGCCCGAGATCGGCGTGTTGGCCTTCTCCTTGTTGTGATCCCGGTAGTTGCTGCCGCTGCACAGCATGGTCGCCGGGCGGATGGGCGGCGCAAGCTTCACCGACGCGAGCGGCCTGCGCGCGCCTTCCGCCATCGCCGCCTCGGCCGCGCGCCGCCCCGCCTCGCCGGCCTGCATGAACGCGAGCATGTCCTCGAGCTCGTCCGGCGCCTCGACCACGTCCTGCCCCACGATGAATCCCAGACGCTCTTTGCCGTTCTGGATGAAGGTGCATACCTTCATTGCGTCTTGCCCATCTTGCGCACCACGCCGGCGAGGCGCTCGCCGTCGCTCTTGAGGAAGACCTCGAATTCGGTCCCCTCGAGATGCTGGATCGGCGTGTTGACGCCGGCCATGGCGCGCTGGAAGTCCGCATCGTTCACGGCCGCGCGCACCGCCTTGCGCAGCGCTGCCTCTACTTCGCCAGGCACCCCGGCGGGGGCGAACACGCCGGCCCAGATATAGAACTCGGCGTCGTAGCCTCGCTCCTTGAGCGTGGGGATGTCGGCGAGCTGCGGCAGGCGCTTGGTGCCCCACGAGGCGAGCGCGCGCACCTTCCCGGACTTGATGTGCGGATGCGAGACGCCCGGAGACTGCGCGGTGACGTTCACCTCGCCCGACAGCAGCGCGAGCATGGACGGCCCGCCGCCCTTGTAGGGGACGTGCAGCATGTTGATGCCCGCCGCCTGGGTGAACATCGCGAGGCAGGTGTGCGTGGTGCCGTAGATGCCGGAGGTGCTGTAGCTGATCTTGCCCGGGCGCTTCTTGGCGTCGGCGACGAGGTCCTCGATCGTCTTCCACGGGCTGTCGGCGGGCACCAGCAGCAGCGTGGGGTCCGCCGACACCAGCGCGATCGGCGTGAAGTCCGACATGCGGTAGGTCGGCTGGCGGCCGTTCACCTCCTCGGCCACCGGGATCACGGTGATCGAGGAAAGCGCGATCATGATGCTGTAGCCGTCCGCCGGCTGCCGCGCGGCGTGGGCGTGGCCCACCGCGCCGCCGGCCCCGGCCTTGTTCTCGATCACCACCGCCTGCCCCAGCACCTTGGCCATCGACGCGGCGAGCGGGCGGCCGGTGATGTCGGCGATGCCGCCCGGCGGGAAGGGCACGATCATGGTGATGGGACGAGTGGGATAAGTTTGCGCCTGCGTCGTTCCAAAAAGTAATGCGAGTAGTACGGCGGCGATCAATCTCATGGGTAATCCTCCTCGGTCCGATTATGCGGCGTGCTTGCCCGGGCGCCAGCCCCGTTTCGCCAGAAGGCGCTCGCCGACTTCGGTGGGCTCCTCCTCGAGCGGTGTGGCCATGGTGTCGTTCCAGCGGTTCATGAAGCCGAACAGCGCGATCACGCCGACGATCTCCACCACCTGGTCCTCGCTCCAGTGCTTGCGCATGGCGGCGAACAGCTCGTCGGTCACCTCGTTGGGCACCGCCGCAGCGGCGAGCGCGAAGTCCAGCGCCAGGCGCTCGGCTTCGCTGTAGAGCGGGCTCGAGCGATAGTCCCACAAAGCGTCGAGCTTTTTCTCGTCGACGCCGAGGCGCGCGGCGGCGCCGACGGTATGCGCCATGCAGTACTGGCAGCCGGCCGCGCGGCTGGCGAAATGCGCGAGCAGGCGCTTGAAGCCGCGGTCCACCGCGCTCTCGGGATCCCACACCGCCGCGGCAAGCTGCGCCAGCGCCTTCACCATCTTCGGGCGGCGCTGCATGATGAGCACGCTGTTCGGCACGAAGCCGAGCGACTTCTCGTACTGCACGAAGGCTTCGCGCAGCTCCGGGGTGGTGTCGGCAGGCAATGGCGCGAGCCGAGACATTTCAGATCTCCTTGCGTTCGACGTTGGCGGCGCGCTCCATCGCCGCGCACACCGCGGCGGCATCCTCGTCTTCGTGCCCCTGCGCGGCGGCGGCGTAGTAGAGCTGCAGCGCGGCGTGGTAGATCGGCAGCGGGCAGCGCAGGTCTGCGGCGTGCGCGCTGATGATGCGCGCGTCCTTGAGCGGAATGGAGAAGTTCAGTCCCTCGTGGCGGTAATCGTTGCGCGCCATCATCGCGCCGCGCACCTCGAACATCGCCGAGCTGGAGGCCGAGCCGCTGATCACCTCGTGCACCCGCTTCGGGTCGAGGCCGGATTTCATGGCGAGCACCATCGCTTCGGCCGCGGCGCTGTTGTGCACGAGATTCAGGATGTTGCCGACGATCTTCATCTTCATGCCGCAGCCGAACTCGCCGACGTAGTGCGACTTCCTGGTGAAGGCGAGCAGGATGGGCTCCACGCGCTCGTAGACGGCGCGCTCGCCGCTGCCGAAGGCGGTCAGCCC
>CAZJJC010000368.1:0-4679 GCA_964546195.1 uncultured Enterobacteriaceae bacterium
GGCGATCTCGGGGCCGAGCAGCGCGTTGATCGAGCGGAAGGCGTACGAAACGTAATAGCCGGCGACGAACGGCAGGAAGACGCGCAACGTCAAGGAAGACAGGATCGGAGCTTCTCAGGTCTTGTGCGATTCCAGGCCGCCCAGGTAGAAGCGATTCCAGGTCGGGCTGATGATGATCTCGTTCACGCAGGCGCGCGGCGGCAGCGAGGCGAGGAACAGGAGGGTCTTGCCGAGGTCCTCGGCCTGGAGCATCTTCGCGCGCACCTCGGGGGTCGGCGGCACCGGGCGCTTCTCCAGGATCGGGGTCGCCACCTCGCCGGGCAGCACCGAGGTGGCGCGGATGCCGTTGCCGCACTCTTCCATGTTGATAGACTCGGTGAGCGCCACCACCGCGTGCTTGGTCGCGTTGTAGCCCGGGCCGGTCAGCGTGCTGGCGTAGCGCCCGGCCCAGGAGGACACGTTGATGATGAGCCCGTCCCGGCGGCTGCGCATGCCGGGCAGCACCGCGTGCACGCAGTAGAACATCCCGGACAGGTTGATGGCGACGATCTGGTCCCAGGACTCGAGCGACACGTTGTGGAAGTTGCGCCGCGGGCTGTTGATGCCGGCGCTGTTCACCAGGATATCGACGCGGCCGATCTTCGCCGCCACCCTTGCCACGTCCTCCTTGCTCGACACATCCAGGGGCATGGCTTCAGCGCTGCCGGCGGCTTTGAGCTGCTTTTCGGCTTGCTTGAGCGTCTCGGCGTTACGTCCGGAGATGACGACGTGCGCGCCCGCCTTAGCCAGCTCGAGGCCCCCGGCGAGGCCGATGCCCGAGCCGCCGCCGGTGATCCAGGCGACCTTACCTCCTGGCATATTGCGTCGCGCCGAACAGCACCTCTTTCTGCTCCTGGGTCATCTCGCCCGCGCGCCGCGCATCCTTCAGCACCTCCAGCGCGCGCTTGACCGCGGGCCGCTCGAGGATGGCATCGCGCCAGCGCTTAAGCGCCGGGTATGCGTCGATCTCCACCCCCTGGCGCTCGGGAAAGCGCAGCCAGGGCACGGTCGCCATGTCGGCGATGGTGTACTCGTCGCACGCGAGGTAGCTGGACTCGCGCAGTTGCCGGTCGACCACGCCGTACAGCCGGTTGGCCTCGTTCCGGTACCGGTTCATGGCGTACTCGATTTTCTCCGGCGCGTAGCCGAGGAAGTGGTGCGCCTGGCCGAGCATCGGGCCGATGTGCCCCATCTGGAACATGGTCCACTGCAGCACCTTCCAGCGCTTGGCCAGGTCCTTCGGCAGGAACTTGCCGGTCTTGGACGCGAGGTAGAACAGCATCGCGCCCGATTCGGCGAGCGCCAGCGGCTTGCCGCCCGGGCCTTCGGGATCCACCATGGCCGGCATCTTGTTGTTCGGCGAGATCTTGAGGAACTCGGGCTTGAACTGGTCGCCCTTGCCGATGTCGATCGGGTGCACGTTGTAGCGCAGCCCGGTCTCTTCCAGCATGATGTGGACCTTGTGGCCGTTCGGTGTCGGCCAGGTGTAGAGCTCGATCATTGTTTTTGCCTTAATCGCTTTGAATGACTACGGTCCTGGCGATCTTATCGTGCCAGCCCTGCTTGCGGCGGTCGAAAGCGATCCACAGGAAACCGAGATACAGCGGCAGCGCCGAAAGCAGGTAGCACAGCAGGCGCAGCGCCAGGCGCCCGGTGCCCACCGGCTGGCCGGTGCGCGCGTCGACGATCCTCACCGCCACCGCGAGCTTGCCGGGCGTGGCGCCGCAATAGCGCCAGAATCCGATGACGGTCGCGGCTGCGAGCAGCGGCATGACCGCCGAGGCTTCGAAAAACAGAATGCTGATCGGCGCCGACACGACGAACAAGATCAGCCAGTCGATAAGGGCGGCGAGCAAGCGCTGCCCGAAGCCGGCATAGTCAGGCAAGCTTCACCAGCTGCTTGCCGAAATTCCGACCTTTCAGCAGCGCGATCAGCCCCTGCGGCGCATTGTCGAGGCCCTCGATCACCGATTCGCGGTACTTGAGCCTGCCTTCGCCGTAGTAGCCGGCGAGCGCCTTGAGCGCCTCGCCGTAGCGCGCCTTCCAGTCGAACACGATCATGCCCTGGATGCGGATGCGGTTGACGAGCAGCGCGCGGATGTTCTTCAGGCCATAGGGCTCGGTGGCGTTGTACTCCGAGATGAGGCCGCACACCACGATGCGCGAGAAGAGCTTCATGTGCCGCAGCAGCGTGTCGAGCGTCTCGCCGCCGACGTTGTCGAAGTACACGTCGACGCCCTCGGGACAAGCTTTTTTCAAAGCATCAAGAACATTCTCTGCCTTGTAGTCGACGCACGCGTCGAAGCCGAGCTCGCGTTTCACGTAATCGCATTTCTGCGGGCCGCCGGCGATGCCGACGGCGCGGCAGCCCCACAGCTTCGCCAGCTGCCCGACCACGCTGCCCACCGCGCCGGAGGCCGCCGACACCACCACCGTCTCACCGGGCTTGGGCTGCCCGATCTCCTTGAGGCCGAAGTAGGCCGTCATGCCCGGCATGCCGAGCATGCCCAGGTAATAGCTGAGGGGGGCCTTTGTCTCGTCCACCTTCACCAGCTCCTTCGTACAACCGAATGACTGCCAGCCCAGCTGGGTCAGGACCTTGTCGCCCTTGCTGAACTGCGGGTGCTTCGATTCGACAACCTCTCCCACCGTCTGGCCGACCATGACCTCGCCGATATCGACGCCCTTGACGTAGCTCTTCGCCTCGCTCATGCGGCCGCGCATGTACGGATCGAGCGAGAGCCATAGATTCCTCACCAGCACCTCGCCCTCCGCGGGCGCCGGAACCGGAGCGGCTTCGAGCCTGAAGTTGTCCTCGCTGACCCAGCCTGCCGGGCGGCTGGCGAGCACCACGCGCCTGTTTTGCGTCACAGGGAAGCGAAGCGCGCGAGGTGGTGGTCGGCGTCGCCGAACTGCCCGGCGAGCCCCGTGAGGCGGCGGAAGGCATGGCTGATCTTGAGCTCCTCGCTCATCCCCATGCCGCCGTGCAGCTGCACCGCCTCCTGGCTGATGTGGCGCGCGCTGTCCGCGATCTTGA
Source organism: uncultured Enterobacteriaceae bacterium (assembly GCA_964546195.1). Classification (GTDB taxonomy): domain Bacteria; phylum Pseudomonadota; class Gammaproteobacteria; order Burkholderiales; family SG8-39; genus SCGC-AG-212-J23. The sequence continues at coordinate 3,077 of CAZJJC010000368.1, forward strand.
TCTTGGCGGCAGACACCGAGCGCTTCCGCTCTTGAGCATCAATGGATTGATCGATCTTCGAGCAGGCAAGGCAAGCCATCGAGCGGGCCTGCTCTTGCGCGATGACCATGTCCACCATGCGGTGCTGCAGCGCCTGGAAGGCGCCGATGGGCACGCCGAACTGCTTGCGCGTCTTGAGGTATTCGAGCGTGCTGTCGCAGGCGAACTTCATCGCCCCGACCGCCTCGGCGCACACCAGCGCCGTGGCGAGGTCGGTGACTTCCTCGACCAGGTCCAGGCCGCCTTCGAGCGCTTGCGCCGGAGTCGAAGTGAAAACCACGTCGGCGGCGCGCATCCCGTCGAGCGTCCGGAATGCCTCCACCTGCGGCCGATCGGCGAGGAACAGCGCAATGCCGTCATGCGTCTTCGCCGAAACCACCAGCTTGTCGGCCATCGGCGCGCCGACCACCGCCGCTTTCTCGCCGTCGAGGACCCAGCCCCCGTCGGACTTTTTTGCCGCAGTCCTTACCGCCGCAAGCTCGTAGCGCGCCCCCTTCTCGCCGTGCGCTAACGCGAGCTTCATCCTGCCTTCGATTACCGCGGGCAGGATGGCGCCCGCTATCGGGCTGCCTGCCACGATGCGCCCCGCCATGACGGTGGGCAGGTAGGGCTCTACGACCAGCGCCTCGCCGAAGGCCTCCATCACGCCCATGAGATCGACCGCGCCGCCGCCGAAGCCGCCGTGCTCGGCGGGAAACGGCAGTCCGGTGAGGCCCAACTCGGCAAAGGTGCGCCACACCCTGTCGCTCCAGCCCTGCTCGGAAGCGACGATCTTCCTGCGCGCCTCGAAGTCGTAGTCCTTGGCGAGAAAGCGCCGCACCGAGTCGGCGAGCAGCTGCTGCTCTTCGTTGTAGTCGAAGTTCATAAACCTGCCGTTGTGCCTTACAACCCTAACGTCATCTTGGCGATGATGTTGCGTTGAATCTCGTTCGAGCCGGCATAGATCGTGGTCTTGCGCATCGAGAGATACCTTTTCCTTATCGCGCCGGAAAAATCATCGTGCGCCGCGGGATCGGCCGCCTGCATCATCAGCTCGGTGATCGACTGCTGGATCTCGGTGCCTGTGATCTTGAGCATGGAAACGTCGGCGCCCGGCGGCTGCCCGGTGCGGCGCATGCGGTCGAGGAAGCGCAGGTTGGTGATCTCGAGGGCCATCAGCTCCACTTCCAGGCGGGACAGCCGATCTCGAAACCTCGTATCGTTATTTATTGAAGAGGAAAACTGCTTCAGAGCCGCGAGTTGCCGCTTCGATTCGCCGATGCGCCCGGTGTTCATGCGCTCATAGCCGAGCAGGTATTTCGCCACCGTCCAGCCCTTGCCTTCCTCGTGCACCAGGTTCCCGGTCGGCACCTTCACGTCGTCGAAGAACACCTCGTTCACCTCGTGCGCACCGTCCATCAGCATGAGCGGCCGCACCGTGATGCCCGGCGTCTTCATGTCCATGAGGAGGAACGAGATGCCCTCCTGGCGGCGCTCGGCGTTGGGGTCGGTGCGCACCAGGCAGAAGATCCAGTCGGCGTAATGCGCGAGCGTGGTCCAGATCTTCTGGCCGTTGACGATGTAG
>CAZJJC010000369.1:0-7285 GCA_964546195.1 uncultured Enterobacteriaceae bacterium
GGACCGACGAGGTGCGCAGGAAATTCCAGTTCGTGTTCGACCGCTACCAGCAGGTGATCGACCGCCACAAGACGAGCGACCTGATGGACTCGCAGCCCACCAAGGGCAACATCGAGGGCGGCCTGACCACCATCGAGGAGAAGGCGCTCGGCAACATCCAGAAGATCGGCCGCAAGTGCATCATCGACGGCGTGCTGGACAAGGCCGAGACGCCGAGCGGCCCGGGGCTGTGGTTCATGGATTCCTCCTCCGCGGCGGCCGAGATGGTGACGCTATGCGCGGCCGCCGGCTACGTGGTGCACTTCTTCCCCACCGGCCAGGGCAACGTGATCGGCAACCCGATCCTGCCGGTGATCAAGCTGTGCGCCAACCCGCGCACGGTCAGGACCATGGCCGAGCACATCGATGTCGATGTTTCTGGTTTATTGAGAAAAGAGCTCTCACCGGACCAGGCCGGGGACCGGCTGCTCGATTGCATGTTCAAGACCGCCAACGGACGCCTGACCGCCGCAGAGGCGCTCGGCCACCGCGAGTTCGTGCTCACGCGCCTGTACGAATCCGCTTGAAGATCCTGGTCTGGAGAGGCGGGTCCCGCGGCCGCTTCCAGGAGTTCGACGTCCCGCGCCAGACCAGCCAGACGGTCCTTGACGTCGTCACCTATATCCAGCGCGCGCTCGACCCGACGCTCGCCTACCGCTACGCCTGCCGCGTGGGCATGTGCGGCTCGTGCGCCATGACCGTCAGCGGCGTGCCGCGCTGGACCTGCCGTACGCATGTCGACAAGGTTCTCAAGAACGATGCTTTTTCCGTAGGTCCCTTGAAAAATCTTCCGGTCATTCGCGACCTGGTGACGGACATGCGCGAATTCTTCGACAAGTGGGCGCGCGCCAAGGGCCAGTTCGCGCCCACCCGCGCCAGACATGACGACTTCGCGCGCGTTCAGCCCGAGTCGGAAAATCGCAGGGCGGTCGACGCGGGAATTGAATGCATCGGCTGCGGGGTTTGCTACAGCGCGTGCGACGTGGTTTCCTGGAACCCCGACTACCTCGGGCCCGCCGCGCTCAATCGCGCATGGACTCTGGTCAAGGACGAGCGCGACGGCGGCAGGCCGGAACGCCTGCGCGCGGTCGCCGGCGATGCCGGCTGCCACAGCTGCCATACGCACATGAGCTGCACCGAGCGCTGCCCCAAACATCTGTCGCCCACGGCAGGGATCGCGGGCTTGAAGAAAGCGGTAATGATGAACGCGGTACGGGGCGAGCTCTGACGGCGCGGAAGGAAACCTTTCTGTGGATCGCGCAGCGCGCGAGCGCCGTGGTGCTCGCTTTCTGCGTGCTAGTGCACCTTGCGACCATCATGTACGCGGTGCAGGGCGGGCTGAGCGCCGCGGAGATCCTCGGCCGCACGCGCGGCAACGCCGCGTGGCTCGCTTTCTATGCGTTGTTCGTATTCGCGGTCACGGTGCACGCCCCGATCGGCCTGCGCAGCATTCTCATCGAGTGGCTGAAGTGGCGCGCACGCTCGCGCGACCTCTTTCTGCTGCTTTTCGCGGCGCTGCTGGCGTGGATGGGTTTCAGCGCGGTGCTGTCGGTGTTCGCTTGAAGGCCGAATCGTCTTACTGGGTCGCCATCGTGCACCGCGTCTCGGGCATCGCGCTCGCGCTGTTCCTGCCGCTGCATTTCTGGGCGCTCGCGCGCGCGCTGGAGCTCGATGCGTTCCTGGCGTGGACCGAGCAGCCGCTGGTGAAGCTCACCGAATGGGGTATCGTGCTGGCTCTGGCCGCGCATCTCGCGGGCGGCCTGAGAGTACTGGCGCTGGAGTTTCTGCCCTGGAGCGCCCGGCAGAAGGCGCTCACCGCCGGGGCGGCCGCCGCCACCGTCGCCGTAGGGCTCGCGTTCGCCCTGGCGCTGTAGAATCTTTCTCGAGGAGGATGCAAATGATGTTTCGAAGAGTCCTGGCTTTCTTTTTCGGCGCGCTGCTCGTATCGGCCGCTGCTGCGCAATCCTGGCCACAGAAGCCGGTCAAGTTCATCGTGCCATTCCCGCCCGGCGGCGCGACCGACATCTCGGCGCGGCTGCTCGGGGAGCGGCTGTCGCAGATCTGGGGCCAGCAAGTGCTGATCGAGAACCGCGGCGGCGCCGGCGGCGGCGTCGGCGCGGCGGAGGCGGCACGGGCCGATCCGGACGGCTATACGCTGTTCTTCCCGTCGGGCTCGGTGGTGACGGCCAACCAGCACATCTACGCCAGGATGGCCTATGACCCCGAGAAGGACTTCGTTCCCGTGACCAACGTGGTCTCGGGGCCGCAGGTGCTCGTGGTGCCGGCCAATTCGCGCTTCAAGACGGTCAAGGATCTGATCGACTACGCCAAGTCGAATCCCGGCAAGCTCAATTTCGGCCATGCCGGGATCGGCTCGCAAACCCACCTCGCGGCCGAGAATTTCGTCTACCAGGCGAAGATCGAGGCGCAGGCCGTGCCGTACAAGGGCGAGGGCCCGGGCATCGCCGCGCTGGTCGGCGCGGAGACCGATTTCTTTCTCGGCAACATGGCAGCCGCCATCGGGCACATCAACGGCGGGCGCATTCGCGCGCTCGGCGTGACGAGCAAGACCGAGGCGCCGCAGCTGCCCGGCGTGCCCGCGATCGCGAAGACCGTGCCCGGCTTCGAGAACGCCGGCTGGTTCGGCATCGTGGCGCCGGCCGGCACGCCGAAGGAGATCATCCAGAAGGTCTACCGGGACACGAAGAAGGCGCTCGAGGACACGCAGATGAAGGCGCGCTTCTACGCACAGGGCCTGGCGCCGGTCGGCAACTCGCCGGAGGAGATGGCGCGGGCGCTCAAGGAAGAGACGGCGTTGTGGGCGAAAGTCGTGAGGGAGCGCAAGATCAAGGTCCAGTGAAAGTCGATCCGCTCCAGGTCGAGGAGGCGGCGAAGGAGCTTTACATCCGCGCGCTCAAGCTGCTGCCCCCGGACGTGAAGCAGGGCTTCGACGCGCTCGCCCGGACCGAAACCGACGCCGGCGCGCAGCGCATGCTCGGCACGATGATCCGCAACATCACCGTGGCCGAGGACACCGACAATCTGCTCTGCCAGGACACCGGCATCCCGATCTACAACGTACGCATCGGCCGCGGGGTGGAGATCGACGGCCCGGCGCTCAAGGAAGCCATCCGGCGCGGCTGCGCGCGCTCCACGCGCGAATACTCGTTTCGCTCCTCCATCGTCCACCCGACCACGCGGGTGAACGAGCAGACTTCCACGGGCCGCGGCGTGCCCTTGATCCACATCGACTTCAGCGATGATTTGGAAGTTCTTGCCATCGAAATGATTCCGAAGGGCTCGGGCTCGGAGAACAATTCCTGGCTGAAGATGGCGCTGCCGGCCGAGGGCATCGACGCGGTCAAGACGTTCGTCGTGGACTGCGTGCTCGATGCCGGCGGCAAAACCTGCCCGCCGACCATCGTCGGGGTCGGCGTGGGCGGCACCGCGGACCTCTGCATGCACCTCGCCAAGCTGGCGGCGACGCGCCCGCTCGGCTCGCGCTGCGAGGACCCGGAAGGCGCCAAGCTGGAGCAGGAGCTGACGCAGGCGGTGAACCTGCTGGGCGTCGGGCCACAGGGGCTCGGCGGGGATTCCACCGCGTTCGCGGTACATGTCGAAACCGCGGCCACCCATATCACGATGAACCCGGTGGCGGTGAACATGCAGTGCCACTCCGCACGGCGCGCCCGCGCCACCTTCCGTCCCAAGGGAGTGGAGTATGGCTTTTAGGGTCCTGCTTTTGTTGCTGCTCGCCTTTCCCGCGTGGGCAGCGGAAGTTGCCGGCGTGAAGATCGACGACAAGACGCGCGTCGCAAACACCGAGCTGTCGCTGACCGGCGCCGGGCTGCGCAAGCGTCTTTTCTTCCAGGTCTATGCCATCGGCCTGTACGCGCAGGATCCCAGGGCCGATCCGCTCGTGCAGCCCGGGCCCAAGCGCGTGCACATCCACATGCTGCGCGACGTGGGCGCCGAGCAGTTCACCGAGGCGCTCGCCGAGGGCATCAAGGCCAACCATGCCGAGGCCGAGGCGAAGGCGCTCGAGCCGCGGGTGAACGAGCTCGGCGCGATCATGGCCGGGATCGGGGAAGCGAGGAAAGGCATGGCCATAGCGCTCGACTGGACGGGCAAGGAGACCGTGCTGGTGATCGACGGCAAGCCGGCCGGGCGGCCGATCCAGGGCGAGGATTTCTATCGCGCCTTGCTGCGCATCTGGCTCGGCGAGCACCCGGTGCAGGACGACCTGAAGAAGGCGCTGCTCGGCGGCTAGGCATGTTCATCGGCCACTTCGCCGTCGCTTTTGCCGCGAAGCCGGTAGCGCCGACGGTGTCGCTGGGCACGCTGTTCATTGCCTGCGAGCTGGTCGACCTCGCATGGCCGGTGCTCCTGCTCGCCGGGCTGGAGCGGGTCGAGATCCGCCCGGGCGTCACCGCCTTCACGCCGCTCGATTTCGTGCATTATCCGTGGACTCACAGCCTGGTGATGGGGGCGGCATGGGCCATCGCTTTCGGGCTCCTCTACCTCCTGCTCCGGCGAAATGGGCGCGCCGCGCTGATCGTCGGCGCCGTCGTGCTGTCGCACTGGTTCCTCGATTTCCTGGTGCATCGGCCGGACCTGCCGCTCGCGCCGGGAGCCGAGGAACGCTTCGGCCTGGGCATCTGGAATTCCATCCCTGCGACCTTGATCCTGGAGGGCGCGCTGTTCGCCGCCGCGCTCCTGTTCTACTTCAGCCGTACCCGGGCGCTGGATCGCGTGGGGAGCTGGGGCCTTTGGGGCCTGCTGGTATTTCTCCTTGCGGCGTACGCCGGCGCCGCCTTCGGACCGCCGCCGCCGAGCGTGGCCGCGGTCGCGTGGGCAGGCCTCGTGGGCGGCGCGGTCACGGTATTGCTGGGCTATTGGGTGGATCGCCACCGCACGATGGAGGGCTGAGCGATGGCGCACTACGAGCTCAGCGCGCCGTTCGCCGATGCGGGCATCCGGGGGCTGCGCGTGAACGACACGGTCACGCTGAAGGGCACGCTGTTCGGCATCCGCGACGCGACCCAGATCCACATGTTCGACCGCGGCCGCAAGACGCGCTTCGACCTGTCGGGCCATGCCGTGATCCATACCGCCCCGAACGTGAGAAGGACCGAAAAGGACTCCAAGAATCCGGCGGGCTACGCCCCCCTTTGCATCGGCACGACGACGAGCGACCGCATGGAGCGCTTCACGCGGCCGCTCATGCAGCAGCATGGCGTTCGCTTGATCATCGGCAAAGGCGGTTTGCGCGCCGACTCCCTCAATGCATTCAAAGAAATGGGCGGCGCCTACCTTGCCATCATCGGCGGCACGGCGGCGCTCGAGACCACCTGGATCGAGGCGATCGAGGACGTGGACCTCGATGATCTCAACCCGGAGTCGCTGTGGAAGTTCCGCGTCAACGGCTTCGGCCCCCTGCTCGTTGCCATGGATAGCCATGGCGAAAGCCTTTATGCGCGGGTCAACGATGCGGCGCAGCAGCGCCGCGCCGAGGCGTTGCGCCGGCTGGGCGTACGGTAAAATTCATCCACACGATCTTCGTCCTGCGCCGCGACACCGCGCTGCTTCCCTACGAGCTGTTCACGGGGAGAATGCCGGTGGCGCGCGGCGTCCTCGGCTCGGGATTGCTGCAGGCCTTGAAGGGCGGCTCGCTCGCGGTGCTCAACGTCGCGGCCACCTGCGCCGGCGCCGGCCTCATCGTCGGCGTGGTGACGCTCACCGGCCTGGGGCTGAAGTTCAGCTCCATCGTGCTCGCCTACGCCGGCAACTCGCTGCTGCTCACCGCGATCTACACCGCGCTCATCGTCTGGATCGTGGGCCTGGCGGTGCCGGTCACCGCGAGCTACATCATCTGCGCGGTGATCGCCGCGCCGGCCCTGATCGCGCTCAAGGTGCCCGAGTACGCGGCGCACATGTTCATCTTCTACTACGCGGTGCTGTCCGAGGTGTCGCCGCCGACCGCGCTGTCGCCCTTCGCCGCCGCCGCCATCACCGGCGGCGATCCCTACAAGACCACGCTGCAGTGCTGGAAGTACACCACGCCGGCCTTCCTCGTGCCGTTCATCTTCGTGCTCGACCCGAGCGGCACGGGCCTCTTGCTCACCGGGTCGCTCAAGACGCTGGCCGGGGCGAACTGGGGGTCGATCGCGCTCATCACCTTCACGGCGGGGGTCGGGATACTGGCGCTCTGCGGCGCGTTCCAGGGCTGGCTGTTCCGCAAGACCGCTGCGTACGAGCGCTGGATGCTGTTCGTTGCCGGCGTCCTGCTGGTCTACCCGAAGACGTGGTCCAACGTCGCGGGATTCGCGCTGGTCGCGGTCGTGCTCGGCCTGCAATGGTTCTTAAAGCCCTCGACACAGACATCCTGATCCTCGGCGCGGGCGGCGCCGGGCTGTTCGCCGCGCTGCACGCGAACAAGGCGGCGCCCGAGCTCTCGGTGACCGTGGCGGTCAAGGGGCTGCTCGGCAAATGCGGCTGCACGCGCATGGTGCAGGGCGGCTACAACGTCGCGCTAGCGCGCGAGGACTCGGTCGAGCGCCACTTCATGGACACTATCCAGGGCGGCGCCTGGCTCTCTGACCAGGAGCTCGCGTGGCAACTGGTGGTTTTAGCCGTTGAAAGAATAAAAGAACTCGAAAACGAACTGGGCTGCTTCTTCGACCGCAATCCCGACGGCACCGTCCACCAGAAGGCGTTCGCCGGCCAGACCTTCGACCGCACCGTGCACAAGGGCGATCTCACCGGCATCGAGATCATCAACCGCCTCGCCGAGCAGGTGTGGGCGCGCGACATCGGGCGGCTGGAAGAGCATCGGGCGGTGGAGCTCGTCAAGGACTCTTCAGGAAAATCCATTGCCGGCGTGGTGTTCATCGACATGCGCACCGGCGAGTACGTCTTCGCGCGCGCCAGGGCGGTGCTGCTCGCCACCGGCGGCGGACCGACGATGTACCGCTACCACACGCCCTCGGGCGACAAAAGCTGCGACGGGCTGGCGATGGCGCTGCGCGCAGGATTGCCGCTGCGCGACATGGAAATGGTGCAGTTCCACCCCACCGGGCTGCTCGCCGGCAGGCACACGCGCATGACCGGCACGGTGCTCGAAGAAGGCCTGCGCGGCTCCGGCGGCCATCTCCTGAACGGAGCCAAGCAGCGCTTCATGCCGCGGTACGATCCGATGGCGGAGCGCGCGACGCGCGACGTCGTCTCGCGCGCCATGTTTTCTGAA
>CAZJJC010000370.1:0-17043 GCA_964546195.1 uncultured Enterobacteriaceae bacterium
GGTCGAGCGGGCCGTCGTGGGGCTGCCCGCCGGTCATCGCCACCGCGTCGTTGTAGAGGATCTTGTAGGTCATGCTGACCTTGGCCGCCACCGCGGCGCGGATCGCGAGCAGGCCGGAGTGGAAGTAGGTGCCGTCGCCGATATTGGCGAAGATGTGCTTCTCGTCGGTGAACGGCGCCTGCCCGATCCACGGCGCGCCTTCGGCGCCCATGTGGGTAAAGGTGGCGGTGGAGCGGTTCATCCACAGCGCCATGAAGTGGCAGCCGATGCCCGCGGTGGCGCGGCTGCCTTCGGGCACCCGGGTGGAGGTGTTGTGCGGGCAGCCCGAGCAGAAGTACGGCTGGCGGATCGCGGTGACCCGGGGTTTCGCCAGCAGCTTTTCCTTGAAGTCCAGGAAAGCGAGCCGTTCCGCGAATTGGCTTCCCAACGAAGAAATCATGTTGAGTTTTGAAAGCCTCTGCCCGATCGCCCTGGCCACCATCGCGGGCGAATGCTCGTAATGCGCGGGCAGGAGCCAGGTGCCGGCGGGCTGGCCGCCGCTGCGGCTCCACTCGCCGCTGTCGTCGAACTTGCCGACCACGCGCGGCGCGCGCACGCCCTCCTTCCAGTTGTAGAGCTCCTCCTTGATCTGGTACTCGATGAGCTGGCGCTTCTCCTCGACCACCAGGATCTCTTCCAGGCCCTCGGCGAAGCGCCGCGCGCCCTGCGGCTCGAGCGGCCAGGACATGCCGACCTTGTAGACGCGCAGGCCGATGTGCTTTGCTATTTCCCCATTGATTCCCAGATCCGCAAGCGCCTGCATGACGTCGCCGAACGATTTTCCCGTCGTCACAATTCCTAAACGGGGATTGGGGGTGTCCCAAATGATCTTGTCCAGCCCGTTGGCGCGCGCATAAGCGAGGGCCGCGTACACCTTGTAGTCGAGGATGCGCGCTTCCTGCTCGAGGATGCCGTCGGGCCAGCGGATGTTGAGGCCGTCCGGCGGAAGCGCGAAATCCGCCGGGATCCTGACCTGGATTCTTCCCGGATCGACCACGACGGAAGCGCCCGATTCCACCACGTCGGTGACGCACTTGAACGCGACCCACAGGCCCGAGTAGCGGCTCATCGCATAGCCGTGCAGGCCCAGGTCGAGATAGTCCTGCACGCTGGCCGGATTGAGCACCGGTATCAGGCAGGCCTTGAAGATGTGCTCCGACTGGTGCGGCAGCGTGGAGGACTTCGCCGCATGGTCGTCGCCGGCGAGCACCAGCACGCCGCCGTGCCTGGAGGTGCCGGCGGCGTTGGCGTGCTTGAAGACGTCGCCGCAGCGGTCCACGCCCGGGCCCTTGCCGTACCACATGCCGAACACGCCGTCGTATTTTGCCTTGGGGAACAGCGTCACCTGCTGGCTGCCCCAGACGGCGGTGGCGGCGAGGTCCTCGTTGACGCCGGGCTGGAAGCGGATGTGGCTCGGCTCGAGGTGCTTTTGCGCGCGCGCGAGCGCCTGGTCGAGCCCCCCGAGCGGCGAGCCGCGGTAGCCCGAGACGAAGCCGGCGGTGTTCAGGCCGGCTGCGGCGTCTCGCGCGCGCTGCAGCATGAGCAGGCGGATCAGCGCCTGGGTGCCGGTCATGAAGACGCGGCCGCGCTCTACCGTGTACTTGTCTTCGAGGGATGCCTTGGCGAGTTCCATCTCAGAATTCGGGGTCAGGGTCGTAATTATTGCGCGGCACGCGCCTTGATGCGCGGCTTGACGTTTCGGGGTTGGTCCCCGACGTTTCGGGGCTTGTCCCAATAGGGCTCGGGGCCGAACGAGGCGGCGAGGAAATCGACGAAGGCACGCGTCTTGGCGGGCAGGTGACGCCGGTGAGGATAGAGCGCGTAGATTGCGACGTCGCCGTGGAAGCTATAGCCCGGAAGCAGCGACACGAGCGAGCCGTCCTCCAAATGGCGGCGCACGTCCCAGGTGGACTTCAGCGCGACGCCCAGGCCCGCGAGCGCCCACTCGCGCAGCACTTGCGAGTTGTCGCAGACGTAGCGGCCGCTGACGCGGACCGAGTCGGCTTTGCCGTCGGGTCCCTTGTATTCCCAGGCGCCGCTGAAATCCCCGGCGAGCAGGCAGTTGTGCGCTGCGAGATCCTGCGGCGTGCGCGGGCCGCCGTGGCGCTCGAGATAGGCCGGGCTCGCGCATACCACGCGCCGGTTGGGCGCGAGCTTGCGCGCGGCGAGCGAGGAATCGGCGAGGCTGGCGATGCGGATGGCGAGGTCGAAGCCTTCCTCGACCAGGTTGACGTTGCGGTCCGAGAGGCTGAGCGATAGCTGCACCGCGGGATAGCGCGCGGCGAACCCGGGCACGAGAGGCGCGACGTACTGGTTGCCGAACGAGGTGGGCAAGGCTACCCGCAGCGTGCCTTGCGGGTCCTGCCGGGCGGCCGATACCGCCGCGTCGGCCTGCTCGATCTCGGCCAGTACGCGGGTGCAGCTCTCGTAGTAGCTCGCGCCCTCGTCGGTGAGGTGCAGGCTGCGGGTCGTGCGGTTGACCAGGCGCACCCCGAGGCGCGCCTCGAGGGCGGCAAGCCGGCGGCTGATCATGGCCGGCGACAGGCTGAGCTCGCGACCCGCCGCAGACAGGCTGCCGGTAGCCACAACGCGAACAAAAACAGCCATTTCATCCAGTCCTGCCACCTTTGCATTATATGCAAAGGTGTTTTAAGATTCGCTCTGTTTGCAACTGGGCGAGTTAAAGCCTAAAGTGTGTTGCAACGCAGCACCGGTCGCCTCCTCCTCCTCCTCTGGCACCGGTCGCTCGGGGGGCGGTCCTCACAAGGGACCGCCCCTTTTTTTCGCCCTGCCCCTTTTCCCCCTAGGCGATCGACTTCCACATCTCGATGTCCCGCTGGGCGGTCCAGATGCGCGGCCGCTTGATGCCGCTCGCCTCGTCGTAGGCGCGCGAGACGTCGAAGGGCATGCAGTGCTCGTAGATCGGGTACTTGGCGTAGGTCGGGTCCATGCGGCGGCGCGCCATCGCGTACACCTCCCGCAGGGACTTGCGCGCCTTGACCCCGCGCCGGGCGACCTCGTAGAGCCCGCGGATGAAGTCCTGCGTATAGCCGATCGCCCGCTCGCAGGCCGCCGGGGTGGTCAGCGCGGGGCCGCGCCCCGGGACCAGCGCCTTCGGCTTCAGCTGGCGAAGCTTTTCCAAGGTGGAAGGCCAAGTCTCCAGGTGCGCATCCCCCGTATAGATGCCGGCCTCGTACTCCACCAGGTCGCCCGAAAAAAGGACCTTCTGCGAAGGCACCCATACGATGGTGTCGCCCGCGGTGTGCCCGGCGCCGGGATGGAGGATGCGCACTTCCAGGCTCCCCATCATGAGCGTGAGCCCGCCGCTGAAGGCGAGCGTCGGCCAGGTGAGGCCGGGAATCGTGTCGGCGCCGCGAAACAGGCGCGGGAAGCGGCCGATCTCGCTTTTCATGTCCTGCGCGCCGCGCTCGCGGATGAGCTCGAGGGTCGCCTGGCTGGCGATGACGTGCCCGGCCTTGTAGGCCGAGGCGCCCAGCACGCGCACCGCGTGGTAATGCGTGAGCACCACGTACCTGATCGGCTTGGAGGTCACCCCGCGTATGCGGCGGATCACCTCGCGCGCCATGAGCGGCGTGGCCTGCGCGTCGATCACCATCACGCTGTCGTCGCCGACGATGACGCCGGTGTTCGGGTCGCCCTCGGTGGTGAAGGCGTAGCAGTTCCTGGAGAGCTTCTGGAACGTGATCCGCTTGGGCTTGAGGTCGGCCTGGGAGGCGAAGGCTTGCGTCATGCCGTAGAGTTTAGCCGATGGCCGACTACAGCCGCGCCAATCCCAGCCCGCGCTACCGGGAGCTGTTGGGGCTTTACGTTCGCATGCACGCCGAGGGCGAGACGCGCCTGGGCATTCCGGCCGGGCAGACCTTTCCCGGCTCGAGCCTGTTCCCGCATCTTGCGCGCATCAAAACCCTCATTGCCGCAACCGAAGCGAAAACCATTCTGGATTACGGCGCGGGCAAGGGCCTGCAATACCGGCCGCACAAGATCGTGGTCGGCGGCGCGCATGTCGCCGACGGGGTGGCGGAGTACTGGGATGTGGACGAGGTGCAGTGCTACGACCCGGGCTACCCGCCGCACAGTACGCGGCCGCAGGGCCGCTTCGACGGCGTCATCTGCACCGACGTGCTGGAGCACTGCCCCGAACAGGACCTGCCGTGGATCCTCGAGGAGATCTTCGGCTACGCGGTGCGCTTCGTCTATCTCAACGTGGCCTGCTATCCCGCGCGCAAGACGCTACCGAACGGCGAGAACGCTCATGCCACGGTGCGCCCGGCGGACTGGTGGCGCGGCAAGGTCGCCGCCGCTTCCCCGCCGGGGCTCAGATGGGCGCTGCACGCGGAGGCGACCTCGGCGAGCACCTTGTTCCAGTCGCCGTAGCGCTCCTGCCGGAACACCCGCGCCGACGGGTACCAGATCATGCGCTCGCCGCTCATGCCGTAGCGCCATTCGGGCACGAAGGGCGCCATCACCAGCACTTGCTTGCCGAGCGCGCCGGCGACGTGCACGTTGGTGTTGCATACGCTCACCACGAGGTCCAGGGCCCCTATCAGGCTCGCGAGCTCGTCCATGTCGCGCGTCGCCTCGGCAAAGCGCAGGATGCGCGGCTCGTTCGAATCGTCCTCGTGCTGCAGCGAGACCCATGCGATGCCCGGCAGCGCGAGCAGCGGCTCCAGCTGCGCCAGCGAAAGCGACCTGCGGCTGCGCCCGGTTTTCTGCACCCCGCCTTTCCACGAAAGCCCTATGCGGAGCTTGTCGTCTTCGGGAAGGCGCTCGCGCCAGGCCTGCACCTTGCGCGGGTCGGTGACGAGGTAACCGCGGTGCTGCGGAAAATCCGCCGGGCTGCGCCGCAGCCTGCGGCCGAGGCTGCCCGCCGCGACCTTGCAGCGGATGCCGGCGAGCGCAACCACGCGCTGGCGCTGGGTGGCGCGCGGCTCCGCGACGATTTCCAGCGCCGGGAAGGATCTCGCGAATAACGCGCCGAGGCGCGCGTCGCACAGCAGCACCGCGCGTTCCTTCAATTCGTGGAACATCGAAGCGAACATGACCTCGTCGCCGAGCCCCTGCTCGCCGTACACGAGGAGCTTTCCCTCGTCCAGGGGTGCGCCGTCCCAGTCGGGAAGCGCGGCGAACTGGTCGTGGTGGCCGCGCTGGTCGCTCAGCTGCTTGCGCGCTTCGTACTTCGGCCAGGCGGCCTCGAAGCGGTTTTCCAGGAAGTCGACCAGGGCCTCGGCCATGTGGGCGCGCGGCTCATCGGCGGCTTGCTGCGCCTTGCGGTACATCGCGCGCGCCGTGCCGAGGTCGCCTTCGGCTTCCAGCGCGAGGGTGCCCAGATCGATGCAGACCTTGGCGTGCTCGGGCGCTTCGGCGATCAGCTCGCGATACAGCGCGCGCACTTCTTCGAGGCGATCGAGGTCCTTGAGGATGATGCCGAGATTGGTGCGGTAGCTCACTTCGCGCGGGCTGAGGCGAATCGCCTCTTTGGCCGCCTGCTCGGCTTCCCCCAGCCTGCCCTGTCCCCACAGCGCCGCCGCGAGATTGGCGTGGCCCAGCGCCAGGGCCGGGTCGAGCTCGATGGCGTGGCGCGCGGCCTGCTCGGCCAGGTCTTCGCGCCACGGATGGAAGATGCCCGAAATGGTGGCGTGCACGCCCGCCGAGCCGGGCTCGAGCTTCAGCGCCGTCATTGCCGCGCGCAGCGCCGCGTCGAGCTCTCCGGTTCTCACCAGGAGCCGCGCATGCGTGACGTGGTAGTCGGTGACGTCCGGCCGGCGCGCGATGGCTTCGCGCACTTGCGCAAGGGCGCCCGGATAGTCGCGCTGGTCTTCAAGCGCCATGGCGTGCAGGTGTATGGGATCGATATCGCTCGCCTGCCGAGAAATGGGGTCTGCCCCCATTTTTTTCCGGCGCAAGAAGCGCGGCAGCAGGGCCTTGAGCTTGAGCAGCAGCGCGCGCTGGTAGGCGCGCCGGCTGTCGCCGATGCGGCCGAGCGCGCGCAGCGCCGCGCCGTGGTTCGCGTGCGCTACGCCGTGCTCGGGCGCGCGCTCGATCGCCTTGCGGAAGCATTCCTCCGCTTCGGCGTACCAGCGCTTCCGGAAGTACACCGCGCCGAGATCGTTGTGCACTTCTGCCAGGCTGTCGTCTGCGCGCAACGCGCGCCGGAAGGCGCTGATCGCCCGGTCGAGCTTGCCTTCGTCGACCAGCGCGTTGCCCTGCCGGTGCCAGTCTGCCGCCGCGGTGGGTGCGGGTTTCACGCGTATACTTTAGGAGAATCGCTAACTATAAGGAAGCTCGCATGAGCGAGCCGGCAAGGGCGGTCAAGATCCGGCTGGGCGACGTGATGGTGGCCCAGAAGGTCATCACAGCCGAGCAACTGGCGCAGGCGCTCGAGCAGCAGAAGCGCAGCGGCCGCAGGCTGGGGCGCATCCTGGTCGAAGGCGGCATGTGCTCGGAGGAGCAGATCTCCGCCGCGGTGGCGCGCCAGCTCGGCGTGCCGCACGTCAACCTCAAGTCCTACAACCTCAACAACGACGTCGTGCGCCGCCTGCCCGAGTCGCAGGCGCGGCGCTTCCGCGCCATCGTGCTGGAGGACCGGAGCACGGCCTACCTGGTCGGCATGGCCGATCCGTCGGACCTCTTCGCGCAGGACGAGCTGCAGCGCGTGCTGAAGCGGCCGGTCGAGCCGGCCGCCGTGAGCGACGGCCAGCTGCTCGCCGCCATCGACCGCATCTACCGGCGCACCGAGGAGATCAGCGGCCTCGCCCGGGAGCTCTCGCAGGACCTCGGCGACGCCTACGTGGACTTCGGCGCGCTCGGCAGCTCGGTGGGCGCCGAGGACGCGCCGGTGGTGCGCCTGCTGCAGACGGTGTTCGAGGACGCCGTGCAGGCCAATGCCTCCGACGTGCACATCGAGCCGCAGGAGCGCAACGTGCACATCCGCTTCCGCATGGACGGCGTGCTGCAGAAGCAGGCCGAGGCCGACACCAAGATCGGGCCGGCGATCGTGCTGCGGCTGAAGCTCATGGCGGGCCTGGACATCTCGGAGAAGCGCCATCCGCAGGACGGGCGCTTCAACGTCAAGGTGCGCGAGCAGGCGGTCGACGTGCGCCTGTCCACCATGCCGGTGCAGTACGGCGAGTCGGTGGTGATGCGCCTGCTCAGCCGCAAGTCGGGCCTGCTGTCGCTCGACGGCATCGGCATGCCCGCCGCCATGCTCAAGCGCTTCCGCGAGATCCTGCAGCGCTCCAACGGCATGGCGCTGGTCACCGGCCCGACGGGCAGCGGCAAGACCACCACGCTGTACGCCGCGCTCGCCGAGCTGAACTCGGTGGAGAAGAAGATCATCACCGTGGAAGACCCGGTGGAATACCGCCTGCCCGGCGTCAACCAGGTGCAGGTCAACGAGAAGATCGAGCTCAGCTTCTCCACGGTGCTGCGCTCGGCGCTGCGCCAGGACCCGGACATCATCCTGGTGGGCGAGATGCGCGACGAGGAAACCGCCAACATCGGGCTGCGCGCCGCGCTCACCGGCCACCTGGTGCTCTCCACGCTGCACACCAAGGACGCCGTGACCACGCCGATCCGCCTGATCGACATGGGGGCGCCTTACTACATGGTGGGCACCTCGCTGCACGCGGTCATCGCGCAGCGCCTGGTGCGCCTGAATTGCGAAAGCTGCGCCGAGCCCTACGTGCCGGAGGCGCAGGCGCTCGGCTGGCTCGCCGCCCAGTACGGCATCCGGCCCGGCGAGCACAAGTTCAAGCGCGGGCGCGGCTGCTCGCATTGCAACAGCGTCGGGCTGCTCGGGCGCACCGGCATCTACGAGATGCTGGAGATGTCGGCCGAGATGGTGGCCGCGCTCAACCGCAACCAGACCAACGAGTTCAGGGCGCTCGCCGAGCAGGCGACCGGCAGGCAATCGCTCAAGCACCATGCGCTGCAGCTCGCCCTGAGCGGCCGCTCGCCGGTCTCGGAGGTGATCCGCGTGGCGAGCGAGCTGGGCGACTGATGCCTTCGTTCGCCTACACCGGGCGCAACGGCCGCGGCGAGCTGATCAAGGGCAGCCTCGAGGGCAATGACAGCGGCGCGGTCGCCGACCAGCTGCTCTCCACCGGCATCACCCCGATCGACATCCTGCTCGCCGAGGGAAAGGCGACGCCGGGCAAGCCGCTCGCGAGCTACTTCGCGCCTGCCGTGTCGCTGGTCGATCTGATGCTCTTCTCGCGCCAGATGTACACGCTGCTCAAGGCGGGCGTGCCGATCCTGCGCGCGCTCGCAGGGCTCGAGGAGTCGATGACCAACCCGAGCTTCAAGACCGTGATCGCCGACCTGCGCGCGAGCCTGGACAGCGGCCGCGAGCTGTCCGCGGCGATGCGCCGCCATCCCGGGGTGTTCTCGAACTTCTACATCAGCCTGGTGCGCGTGGGCGAGGGCACCGGCCTGCTGCAGGATGTCTTCCTGCGGCTCTACGAGCACCTCGAGTTCGAGAAGGAGATCCGCGAGCGCATCAAGTCGGCGCTGCGCTATCCGCTGTTCGTGCTCGCCGCCATGGCGGTGGCGCTGGTGGTCATCAACATCGTCGTGATCCCGGCGTTCGCCAAGCTGTTCCAGGGCTTCAACGCGCCGCTGCCCCTCATGACGCGCATCCTGATCGGCGCCTCGGATTTCACCCTGCAGTACTGGCCGCTGCTGCTCGCCCTCGCGGTGGGCGCCGTGTTCGGGTTTCGTGTCTGGAAAACCACCCCGGCGGGCAAGTACGCCTGGGACCGCTTCAAGCTGCGCCTGCCGGTGGCGGGCAAGGTGATCCACAAGGCGACGCTGGCGCGCTTCGCGCGCAGCCTGTCGCTTTCCCTGCGCAGCGGCGTGCCGGTCGTGCAGGGGCTGACCTCGGTGGCGGGCGTGGTCGACAACGATTACCTCGCCGGGCGCATCGAGAAAATGCGCGAGGGCGTCGAGCGGGGCGAGAGCGTGCTGCGCACCTCGGCACAGGCCGGGGTGTTCACCCCGGTGGTGCTGCAGATGATCGCGGTGGGCGACGAGACCGGCGAGCTCGACGACCTGATGCTGGAAGTCGCGCACCTCTACGAGCGCGAGGTGGACTACGAGATCAAGACCCTCGCGGCGCAGATCGAGCCCATCCTGATCGTGTTCCTGGGCGTCATCGTGCTGATCCTGGCGTTGGGCGTGTTCCTGCCGATCTGGGATCTCTCCCGCGTCGCGCTCCGGCGTTGAGGGCGCGCGGCTTTACCCTGGTCGAGCTGGTGGTGGTGGTGTGCATCGTCGCCATCCTGTTCGGCCTCGCGCTCGACCGGCTGACGCGCTACCAGGAGCTGGGAGAGCGCACCGCCATGGAGCAGAACATCGCCGCGATCAACGTCGCGCTGACGATGAAGTTCGCCGCGCTGGTGGTGGCCGGACGGGGGGCGGCGATCGAGAAGGAAGTGGGCGCGAACCCGGTCGATCTGCTGGCCCGCGCGCCGGAGAACTACCTCGGCGCCCTGTACGCCCCCGGGCCTGAGAGCCTGCCGCGCCGGAGCTGGCATTACGACCGCGAGTCGGGGGATCTGGTCTACGTGCCGAGCCGCACGCGCTACCTCAGCCAGCCGCCCGACGCCGCGAGCGGCCTGCGCTTTCGCGTCGCGCTGCTCGAGCCGTCGTCGCGCCAGGACGAGGGCCTCCGCGAGCTGCGCCAGGCGGTCATCCGCCCCCGGCAACCCTATTCCTGGGACATTGATTGAGGCTGTGGTAGTATCCGCAGGCGAAAGGTGAGGTTTCGCCTCTAAACAGGGGATTACAATGAGAAAAGTTTCGGGCTTCACGATCATAGAACTGGTCGTGGTGATTACGATCCTCGGCATTCTTGCGGCGGTGGCGCTGCCACGCTTCTTCGACCTCCAGGACGACGCCCGACGCGCTTCGGCGCAAGGCGTGGCTGGGGCGGTGGCCTCGGGTGCGGCCATCAACTACGGCGCTTTCCTCGCGCAAAACGGCAGCATCGCCGGCGCGGCAACGGCGGTGAATACCTGCACTACCGCGGTGCTCGGCCGCGTGCTCACCGGCGGCATTCCCGAGAACATCATCGTCACCGATCCTGCGGCCGGCGCGCTGACGGTGGCGGCGGCCATGAGCGTGGGCACGACCGGGCTGTGCATCTTCGCGCACAGCGCGGCGCCCGCCGCGGCGGTGACCGCCTCGATCATCAAGGTGATGTAACCGCAGGCGCGCAGTGCCTGCCCGCGGCTTCTCGCTCGCCGAGCTGATCGCGGTGATCCTGGTCGTGTCGGTCCTGTCGGTGTTCGCAGTGACGCGCTTCTCGGGCAGCTTCGCCACGACGCGCGGCTTCTACGACGAGCTCCTCTCCCAGGTGCAGTACGCGCGCAAGGTCGCGATCGCGCAGCGCCGTTCGGTATACGTGCGCATCGACCCCGCCCAATCGCAGCTTTGCTATAACGCCGCAGGCGCCTGCGCCGGGGTGGCTTCGCCCACCGGCAGCGTGCCTTTCAGCGTGGCGCTGCCCGCCGGGGTCAGCGTGTCCGCGGCCACCATCCAGTTCGACGGCCTGGGGCGCTATCCGGCCGGCGGGCCGCTCGACATCGCGGTCGCCGGCGACGGCACCCTGCAGTTCCGAGTCGAGCACGAGACCGGCTATGTGCGTCCGCTCTAAAGGCTTCACCCTGGTCGAGATCGTGGTGCTGATCGTGGTGGTGGCCGCGGCGCTGGTGGGGGTGCTGCTCGTCTTCCAGAACACGGTGCGCGGCAGCGCCGACCCGCAGGTGCGCAAGCAGGCCGTCGCCATCGCCGAGGCGCTGCTCGAGGAAATCCTGCTCACGTCCTACGACCCGATAGCGGGAGGCGCGACCCGGGCGGATTTCAACGATGTCGACGACTACGCCACCTACAGTACGGCGGGGGGCATGCGCGATATCGAGAACAACCCGATTCCAGGCCTGGAGAATTACAACGTCGCCAGCGTGACGGTGGCACCGGTGACGCTCAACGACACCGGCGGCGTCCTCACCGCGGTAAATGAAGCCAAGCGCATCACCGTCACCGTGACGGTAGCGGGCCAGGCCCAGTTCGAGATCAGCCTCGACGGCTACCGCCTGAGGTACGCGGGGCCGTGAAAGGCGTGACCCTGATCGAGCTCGTTGTGACGATCGCGCTGCTGGGCATTCTGGCCGCGGTGGCGGCGATCTACATCGCCCCGGCACTGGAGGCGTACTTCGCCTCCCAGCGCCGCGCCGGCGTGGCCGACGTCACCGACACCGCGCTGCGGCGCATGACGCGCGATATCCGCCTCGCCCTGCCCAACAGCGTGCGCTCCGCTTCCGCCGGCGGCGAGCGCTTCCTCGAGCTCCTGCTGACCAAAAACGGCGGCCGCTACCGCAGCGCCCACGACGACAACCCGGCCACCACGGAGGACCCGCTCGATTTCAGCGGGGACGATGGCTTCGATACCCTGGGAATCCTGCCCTCGGGAGGAGACCAGCAGGTGCTCGCCGGCGATCGGGTGGTCATCCACAACCTCGGGATCAGCGGCGCCGACGCGTACGACACCGGCGCCGCTCCGCCGAACATTGCGCCGATCAGCGCCTTCGGCGCCGGGGCGCTCGCGGCCGAGAACCGCCTTACGCTGCCTCCCGGGACGCAGTTCGCACTCGAGTCGCCGGGCCGGCGCTTCTTCGTGGTCGCCGGGCCGGTCACCTACGCCTGCGTCGGCGTGGGCGCGAGCGGCGGCAACGGCACCGGGTTCCTGCGCCGCTGGGGCGGCTACGCCATCCAGGCAGCGCAGCCGACCGCCCTGCCGGGAGGGGCGACCGACGCCGTGCTGGCGGATAACGTGTCCGCCTGCGAGCTGCAGTACACGGCTTTCGCGCTCGTTTCGCGCGGCCTGGTGGCGGTGCGCCTGGCGATCACGCGGGGCGGCGAAACGGTCACGCTCTACCATGAAGCGCACGTCAACAACGTCCCATAGCCGGCGCGGCTTCGCCCTGGTGACGGTCATTGCGCTGCTCGCGCTGCTGGCGGTGTTCGGCGCGTCCATAGTGGTGGTCTCTACGACGCAGCAGGTCGGCGCGGCGCTGGATTTGCAAGGAGTGCGCGCTTACCACGCCGCCCGCGGCGGCCTGGAGTGGGGCGTCTACCACGTGCTTCGCCCCGGCTTTGGCGGCTGTGCCGGCATCAGCGGCAAGACGCTGTCCTATGCCGGCAACCTGGCCGGGTTCAGCGTCACCCTTGGCTGCACCAGCACGGTGCACAACGAGGCTGGAATTAACACGAGCACCTTCGAGATCACCGCCACCGGTTGCAACGAGCCGACCTGCCCGACTACAGCGGCGCCGCCCGCCCTCGCCTACGTCGAGCGGCAGCTGCGCCTGAGCTTGGCGAATAATTGAAAAACTATTTGACAACAATAGGTTACTATATTAACTTCAAGTAACAACTAGAAAAGGTCGGCCGCGGTATGTTGGGTTGGCTAAAGCGGGGAGGCAACACGCAGGGGTGGCTCGCCGTCTCGATCGACGAGGGCGGGCTCGCGCATGCGCATGCGCGCCGCGTGCGCGGCGCAAAACCTCGGGTGTTCAGCTACGCCGCCGACCGGCCAAGGCGCGAGCTCGCGCCCAGCGCCCAGTGCAGCACGGTGCTGGGCGCAGGCGATTACGACATCCTGATGGTCGAAGCGCCGAACGTGCCGCGCGGGGAGATGAAGAGCGCGCTGCGCTGGAAGGTGAAGGACCTCATCGACTATCCGATCGTCGAGGCCACCGTCGACTTTCTCGATATCCCGGCCGAGAGCGGCGCGGCCGCCGGGCGCAGCCAGCAGATCTACGCGATCCTCGCGCGGAACGAAGTCATCCAGGCGCGTGCCGCAGAGTTCGAGAAAGCCGGCGTTGCGCTGCAGGTGATCGAGATCCCGGAAACCGCGCAGCGCAATATCGCCACGCTGTACGAGGAGCCGGGCCGCGGCGCCGCGCTCGCGTATTTCGGCCCCGACTGGGGCCTGCTCACCATCACCCATGGCGGCGAGCTCTATCTCACGCGCCGCCTGGACGTGGGGGTCGACGCGCTCGCCGGGGACCCGGACGGCGAGGACGGCGGGCCGCTCGAGCGCGTGGCGCTCGAGATCCAGCGCACGCTCGACCACTTCGAGCGCCAGTTCCGCCATGTCGCGGTCGGCAAGCTGCTGCTTGCGCCCACCGGCCGTCCCACGCGCCTGCCCGAGATCCTGCGCGCGCGCTTCGAGCTGCCGGTGGAGCAGATCGACCTCGCCGAGGTGCTCGCTTTCAGCGGCCGCGCGCCCGACGGCCCCACGCAGTGGCGCCTGTTCCACCATTTCGGCGCGGCCTTGCGCGAAAGCATGGCGTGAGCCAGCAGATCAACCTCTTCGATGCGCGCTTCCAGCGCAGCAAGCGCCGTTTTTCGGCCGCCACGCTGGCGTGGACGCTCGCCGCCGTTGCGGTGCTCGCGCTCGCCCTGCAGCAGCTCACCGCCTACCAGAACCGCAGCCTGCAGCGGACGCTCGCGCAGACCGACCGGCGCGTGGTGGAGCTGCGCGACCAGATGGTGCGTTTCGGCAAGGAATTGAGCGCGCAGGGAGCGAGCAGCGCGCTCGGCGACGAGATGGTGCGGCTCGAAGAGCGGCTGCGCACGCGGCGCAGTCTGCTCTCCAGCATGCAGACCGGGGCCGGCAACGCCGAGGGCTTCTCGCCCTACCTGGCGGCGCTCGCGCGCCAGACGATGGACGGGGTCTGGCTCATCGGCATAGAGATCAGCGGGGATCTCGTCGTCACAGGCCGCGCGCTGCAGGGCGAGCTGGTGCCGGCCTACATCCGCCGGCTGAACCAGGAGGAGAGCTTCGCCGGCCGCTCGGTGAGCGAGCTGCGCATGTCGGCGAAGCCCGAGAACCACCTCGAGTTCTCGCTCAGCATCCCGCTCGGGAAAGGCCCGTCGTGAGCGGGCTGTGGCGGCGCCTCGCCGAAAAATTCGATGCGCTCAACCTGCGCGAGCGCGCGATGGTGTCCGCGGCGCTGATGGTGGCGCTGCTCGCGCTCGCCTACACGCTGATGATCGAGCCGGAGCTGATCGAGCAGCGGCGCGCGGCGGGCGCCATGCTGCAGAAGCAATCGGAGATGCGTGCGCTCGATGCGCAGGTGCAGGGGCTCGCCGGCTCGCGCTCCCAGGACCCGGAGCGCGCGCGGCGCGAGCGCCTCGCGCAGCTCAGGGGCGAGCTGACCGGGCTGGAGGCGCGCATCGTCGCCGAGGAAAGGCGCTTCACCGCGCCCGCGCAGATGCGGGCCGTGGTGGAAGGGGTGCTGGCGCGCAGCCGCGGCGTGGCGCTGGTGGAGATGAAGACCCTCGCCGTGACCACGCTCGCGGCCAAGGAGTCGAAGGAGCGCCTCATCTATCGCCACGGCCTGGAGCTCACCGTGTCGGGCTCGTATCTGGACATGCTCGCCTACCTGCGCGACCTCGAAGCGCTGCCCACCCAGCTTTACTGGGGCGCGCTCGATCTGGATGCCTCCGCGTACCCGAAGCTGCTGATGAAGCTCACCGTCTACACGCTCAGCCTGGAGCGCGCATGGCTCAGCGTCTGATCGCCGCGCTCGGCCTGCTCGCCGCTTCGAGCGCCTTCGCGCAGGGGCTGTCGGATCCTACGCGCCCGCCCTCTGCCTCTTCCTCTGTGCAGACTGCGACAGACGAGGCCTCGCGCCTGCAGAGCGTGCTGATCTCGCCGGGGCGCAAGCTGGCGGTGATCGACGGCCGCACCGTGGCGCTGGGCGAGCGGGTCGGCGACGCCACGGTGGTCGCCATTGCCCCCGCGCAGGTGATTCTGCAGCGGGGCGCCTCGTACCAGACCCTGAAACTGCATCCGGGGATCGAGAAGAAGCCATGAAGAGAATGATGCTTTGCGTACTCGCGGCAACGCTCGCCGGCTGCAGCGCGCCGCCGCGGCAGGCGGGCGTCGACCCGCAGATCCTCGCCGCCGTGGAGGCGGGCACGCCGCGCCAGCCCAGGCCCTCGGCCGCCGTGAACGAGGCGCTGCTGCCGCCGCTGCGCATGGAGATGCCCGAGCTCTCGGGCCGGCCGCTCGACGGGCGCTTCGACCTCGCGGTGAGCAACGCCCCCGCCGCGCAGGTGTTCATGTCGCTCGCCTCCGGCACCCGCTACAGCATGCTGGTGCACCCGAACGTCTCGGGAAGCATCTCGATGAACCTGAAGGACGTGACCATCCGCGAGGCGCTCGACGCCATCCGCCAGCTCTACGGCTACGACTACCGCGTGGACGGCACGCGCATCTTCGTGCAGCCCGCGGGGCTGCAGACGCGCATCTTCCAGGTGAACTACCTGCCCGGGCAGCGGCGCGGCTTCAGCGACGTGCGCGTGCAGTCGGGCGCGGTGACCGATGCCGGCGCGGCGAGCCCCCAGATCCCCGGATCGCCCGCCGTGACCGGCGCCGCGCCGGTGTCGCGCTCACTCGAGTCGAGCCGGGTCACCACGCAGCAGTCCTCCGACTTCTGGGCCGATCTGCGCGCCGCGCTGCTCGCCCTGGTCGGCGGCGGCGAGGGCCGCTCGGTCGTGGTGACGGCGCATTCGGGCGTCGTGGTGGTGCGGGCGCTGCCCGGCGAGCTGCGCGCGGTCGAGGAGTACCTGCGCGCCACCCGCGTGTCGGTGGAGCGCCAGGTGATGCTCGAGGCGAAGATCGTCGAGGTGACCCTGTCGAAGGCCTACCAGGCGGGCATCAACTGGGCCGGGTTCCGCAACACCGGGCCCAACGTCACCGTCGGGCAGCTCGGGCCCAACACGCAGCTCGGCGGGCGCCCGCAGCCACTCTTCACGCCGGGCCTCGCGGTGGACTCGGCGGCGCGCACGGTGGCGAGCGCCGCGAGCAACACCGGCGCGGTGTTCGGCCTCGCGCTGCAGACCTCGAACTTCGCCCTCCTGCTCTCCTTCCTCGAGTCGCAGGGCAGCGTGCAGGTGCTCTCCAGCCCGCGCATCGCCACCATCAACAACAACAAGGCGGTGCTCAAGGTCGGCACCGATGAGTTCTTCGTCACCAACGTCACCACCACCGCCACCACCAGCGGCACCTCGACCACGCAGTCGCCCTCGGTGACGGTGCAGCCGTTCTTCTCCGGCATCGTGCTCGACGTCACGCCGCAGATCGACCAGAACAACAACATCATCCTGCACATCCACCCTTCGGTGAGCGAAGTGACCGAGAGCGTCCGGGTGGTGAACCTCGGCGGCGAGATCGCCGAGATCCGCCTGCCGCTCGCCAAGAGCACGGTGAGCGAGACCGACACGGTGGTGCGCGTCACCGACGGCAACATCGTCGCCATCGGCGGGCTGATGAGCGTGGACATCCGCGACAACCGCAGCGGCCTGCCGGGCCTGTCGGAGGGCAATCCGCTGCGCTCGACCGACACCTCGTCGCGCAAGAAGGAGCTGGTGATTTTGCTCAAGCCGACCCTGATCGAGTCCGAGCTCGACTGGGATCGCGACGTGCGCGAGACGCGCCAGCGCATGGAGGGGCTGCGATGAACTACCTGCGCCACTTCGGGCTGCGCGAGGCGCCTTTCGGCATCACGCCCGACACCAGCTACTTTTTCGCCTGCCGCGCGATCCAGGAGGCGTTCAACACGCTGCAGGTCGCGGTCGCCAACGGCGAGGGCTTCATCAAGATCACGGGCGAAGTCGGCGCCGGCAAGACCCTGTTGTGCCGCAAGTTCCTGAGCACGCTGGATGCCACCTGGGTCTCGGCCTACGTGCCCAACCCGAGCTTCGAGCCGCGCACGCTCTACCTCGCGCTCGCCGAGGAGCTGGGCATCGCGGTAGGCGCTGCGCTGGACCAGCACCAGCTCATCAAGGCGATCACGCGCGCGCTGCTCGACCTCGCGCGGCAGAGAAAGCGCGTGCTGCTGTGCATCGACGAGAGCCAGGCGATGTCGCTCGAGACGCTCGAGGCGCTGCGCCTGCTGACCAACCTGGAGA
>CAZJJC010000371.1:0-4573 GCA_964546195.1 uncultured Enterobacteriaceae bacterium
GAAACACGATGCCGCCTACCATGATGATCAGCCAGCCGGCGTTCACCTGCGCGAGCTCGATGCCGCCGGAGAGCCAGCGGTCCAGCGCCCACACCTGGAACGCCAGCAACAGCGCCGCGGCGCTCCACCCCAGAATCTGACCCAGAATAGGAAGATACGGCGCGACGCCGCCGGCCACCAGCGCCGTGTCGACCGGCAGCGCGCCGCAGAAGCCCAGCTGCGCGGGATTCAGGAACTCCTGCTTAACCGCGCCGGGAAAGCGGGCGAGCTTGAGAAGATAAAGCGGCACGAGGATCAGGAAGGCGATGAGGCCGAGCGCGACCCAGAGCTCGGTGAAATACGCCGGCGCGCGGAACACCCCGGGGAGCACGGTGGCGGTGGCGCGCGCGGTGAGGCCCAGGCCCGCCAGGCCCATCACGGCACCGTACATGCCGATGGGCAGGTCCTGCAGCTTCAAGCCGTCGTGCCGAGATAGTAGTTCTTCACCAGCTCGTTCTGCTCGAGCTCGCGCACGCCGCCCTCGAACACGATCTCGCCGTGCACGATGATGTAGCCGCGGTCGGCGATGCGGATGGCCTGGTGGAAGTTCTGCTCCGCCATCAGCACCGTGAGCCCGTATTTCTCCTTCAGCTCCTTCACCTTGGTGATGGTGTGCGACACGAGAATCGGCGCGAGGCCCACCGACGGCTCGTCCACCAGCAGCAGCCTGGGCGCAGACATCAGCGCACGCGCGATCGCCAGCATCTGCTGCTGCCCGCCCGAGAGCGAGCCGGCGAGCTGGCGCCGCCGTTCGGCGAGCATAGGGAAAAGCTCCAGGCAGAAGCTGCGGTTCTTCTCGATGTCGACGCGCGCCTGCTTGCGGAATGCGCCCAGCAGCAGGTTCTCCTCGACCGTCAGCTTGGGAAACAGGCGCCGGCCTTCCGGCACCAGCGCCACGCCGAGATTCACGATCTCCTCGGTGGAGAGCTTCGTCAGATCGTGGGTCTTTCCATCCATGACGAGCTCGACCGTGCCGCGGGTCGGCCGCACCATGCCCATGATGCACTTCATGAGGGTGCTCTTGCCGTTGCCGTTGGTGCCCAGCAACGCGACGGTGCTGCCGCCGTCCACTGAAATCGACACGCCGTGCAGCGCCCGGACGGCGCCGTACCCGGCTTCGACATCCTCGATCCTGAGGCTAAGCGCCAAGGTAGGCCTTCTGCACTTCCGGGTTGACGACGATCGACGCCGGCGTGCCCTCGCAGATGATCTTGCCGGCGTCCAGGCACACGACGCGCTGCGAGAAGCGCATCACCGCCTGCATGATGTGCTCGATCATGACGACGGTGATCCCCGTGGCGTTGAGGTCGAACAAAATCTTCAGGACTTCGTCGACCTCGCTGCCCGACAGCCCCGCCATCGCCTCGTCCGAGATCAGCAGGCGCGGACGCGCGGCCATGGCGCGCGCCAGCTCGAGCTTGCGCAGCTCGACCTGCGAGAGCTGGTTGGACTGCGCGTGCGCCTTGTCGGCGAGCCCGATGCGCTCGAGGATGTCCATGGCCTGCTTTTCGGCTTCCGACTCCTTCAGATGGACCACGTACTCGTAGGGCACCAGCAGGTTGTCGAGCACCGTCATGCTGTGGAACGGGCGCGGGATCTGGAAGCTGCGCGCGATGCCGCGCCGGGTGCGCTTGTAGGCCGGCAGGCCGGAGATTTCCACGCCCTCGAACGCGATCGAGCCGCCGTCGTTGCGCAGCGCGCCCGAGATGCAGTTGATCAGCGTGGTCTTGCCCGAGCCGTTCGGCCCGATCAGCCCGAAGCGCTCGCCCTGCGCGATGTCGAGGCTCACCTCCGACAGCGCGGTGAAGCCGCCGAAATGCTTGGAAACGCCCCGGACGCGAAGCAGCGTCGCGCTCATCGCTTTCTCGTCAGCTTCCTGAAAAGGCCGAACACGCCGTCCGGTGCGGCCACCACGAACAGCACCAGCAGCACCCCGACCACGAGCACGTTGATCTCGTTCGAGATGGTGACCGTCACGATCTGCTGGACCGAGCCCAGAAGCAGCGCACCGATCACCGGGCCGATCCAGTGCGCGGTGCCGCCGATCATCGCCATGGCGAGCGCCGAGACCGAATAGGTGAGATTGAAGCTGGAGGCGGGCTCGATGAAGCTGAGGTACATGGCCATCGGCGCGCCGGCTGCGCCCATCAGCGCCCCGGACACGGTGCAGGCGAAGAGCTTGAGCTTGAGCGTCGGCACGCCCGAGCTCTCGGCGGCTTCCTCGGAGTCGCGGATGGCGCGCAGGCCGCGGCCGATCCACGAGGTCTGTATGTAGCGCGCGATGGACACCGCCGCAACGGCGAGCAACGCCATCACCACGAACAGCATGCGGATGTAGGTGTCGAACGGCGCCAGCACCTCGGGCCGCAGCAGCTGCAGGCCGGTGGCGCCGCCCACGTAGCGCCAGTTCACCATCAGAGTTTCGCAGATGAAGATGACGGCCACGGTGGCGATGGCGAAGAAGATGCCGCGCAGGCGAAGCGTCAGCAGCCCGACGCCGAAGCCGAGCAGCCCGCTCACCGCTGCGCCGCCGGCGATCTGCACCGCGAGCGGCGCGCCGAGCCACTTGAACAGCACCGTCGCCGTGTACGCTCCGATGCCGAAAAAGGCCGCGGTGCCGAAGTTCACGTAGCCGGCGTAGCCGCCGAGGATGTTCCACGCGGTGGCGAGCACCACGAAAGTCAGCACCACATAGCCGGCAAAGAAGAAGTACTCGTTCATGCCGCTGAGGGCGACGCCCGCGGCAAGCACCACAAGCAGGAGTGCCGGAATCCAGTATTTCATCGACCGAACAGCCCTTGCGGCCGGATGCCGAGAACGATCAACAGAAGCCCGAAGGCGACTGCCGGGGCCCACGAAGCGCCGAACAGCATCAGCACGATGGACTCCGAGATCCCCAGGATCAGCCCGGCGCCGAGCGTGCCGGTCATGCTGCCCAGGCCGGCGAGCACCACCACCGCGAAAGTGCGCCCGATGTACACGCGGTCGAGCATCGGCTCCACCGGGCCGACGATGATCAGCATGGCCCCGGCGAGCGCGCTCACCGCCGTGGCGATGCCGAAGGCCCACTGCTTGATGCGCACCGGGTTGGCGCCCATCAGGCGCAGCGCCGGCTCGTCCTGCGCCACCGCCTTGATGGCGCGGCCGGTGAACGTCTTGGATAAATAGACCGTTAATGAAACCGTCAAAACCAGCGCGACGCCGAACGCGACCAGCATGCGATACGGAATGCGGTAATCGCCGATGGACAGGCTGCTGCCAATGTACCCGGCCTGGACGAAGCGCTGGTCGACGCCGAACGCCAGGATCAGCCCGACCTCGATGATGAACGCGAGGCCGAAGAAGAACGCCAGGCCGCGCACCCCCGCCTGGCTGCCGCGCCTCTCGAAAGTCTCATAGTAGAAGCGGTAGACCAGCATGCCGAGAAGGAAGAACGGCACCATCAGCAGCAGGCCGGCGAGTATGGGGTCGAAGCCGTAGGTCCCCAGCAGGTAGGTGCAGTAGGCCCCGAACACCATGATGGCGGGGTGCGCCACGTTCGGCACGTCCAGCAGCCCGAAGGACACCGACAGCCCGATGCTCACGGCCGCATAGAAGCAGCCCAGCAGCACACCGAACAGCACCGCCTCGAACAGCAGGTCGAACGAGAAAAACATGCTCCCCTTAAGAAAACGGCGCGGGATTGCCGCGCCGTCTTCCCTTGCCGAATGGCTACTTGCGCGCCTTCTCGAAAGGCACGATCACGTCGCCGGTCTTGTACTGATCCGGGTAGATCACGATCTGCTTCTTGGGATCGCGGAACTGCTCGACGTTCTTGTCGACGACGCCGCGGAACTGCGCCTGGAGGACGCGCGGGCTGGCCCACTCGCCGTGCTTGTCGTAGCGGATCGGGCCGACGATGGTCTTCATCTCGTTCTTGCGCAGGTAGTCGGCCAGCCTCTTGTGGTCGATGCTCTTGGTGGCGGTGATCGCCTGCTCGAGCATCTGGCCGATCGCGTAGTTGAACGGCGGCAGGTAGAAGCCGAGCGGGTCGACCTTCGCCTCGACCGCCTTCTTCGCATAGCGCTGCAGGAAATCCTCGATGCCGGGATACTTGACGCCCGGGACGTAGGAGTTGTAGTTCGTGATCCCGTTGAGCGAGCTGCCGAGCGAGGACATGATCGGGGTGAATTGCAGGCCGACCATGCCGCCGCCGAACAGCTTCACCGACGAGCCCACGCCGATCTCGTTCACCGCGCGCACGATCGCCACCGAGTCGTGCGGATAGGACATGACGAACACGATGGCGGGCCGCGTCGAGCGCACCGCGCGGATCCTCGAGGAGAAGTCCACCGTGGCCGGCGGGTAATTCTGCTCATAGACCGTCTTCAGCCCCGCCTCCTTCGCCAGCACCCGCGCGCCGTTCGCCAGGTTCTGCGCGAACTCCTGGTCGGCGGCGAGCACCGCGAGGGTCTTCGCGCCGTGCTTGCGGCCGGCCGCGATGAAGCCGTCGGACCAGCTCGAGGCGTCGTTCCACGGCGAGTTGTTGAACCAC
>CAZJJC010000372.1:0-8799 GCA_964546195.1 uncultured Enterobacteriaceae bacterium
ACACCATCAACGAGATGATCCGCAACCTCAAGGACACCACGCAGAAGAACACCGAGCAGGACTGGCTGAAGACCAACCTCGCCAAGTTCTCGCGCATGCTGCAGGGCCAGCGCGACCTGAACGCCGTCGGCCAGATGATCCTGTCCGAGCTGGCGCCGGTGGTCGGCGCCCACCAGGCCGAGTTCTACGTGCTCACCAAGCCCGACAACGACAGCCCGAAGCTCAAGCTGCTGGCGAGCTACGCCTCCAAGGGCAAGCGCGCGCACGGCAAGGAGATGGACATCGGCGAAGGGCTGGTCGGGCAGTGCGCCATCGAGAAGCGCAAGCTCCTGCTCGCCAATGTGGCCGGCGACGCATTCCGCATCGCCACCGGCCTGTCGGAGTCCCGGCCGCTCGACGTGCTGGTGATGCCCGTGGTGTTCGAGGGCGAGGTGCGCGGCGTCATGGAGCTCGCCTCGCTCGAGCGCTTCAACCCCTCGCACCAGGCCTTCCTCGACCAGCTGACCGAGTCGATCGGCATCGTGATCAACACCATCGAGGCCAACACCCGCACCGAGGACCTGCTGAAGCAGTCGCAGTCCCTGGCCGAGGAGCTGCAGCAGACCAACCAGGAGCTGGAGGAGAAGGCGCGCCAGCTCGCGCACCAGAACCAGGAGGTCGAGCGCAAGAACACCGAGGTGGAGCAGGCGCGCCAGGCGCTGGAAGAGAAGGCCAAGCAGCTCGCCCTCACCTCCAAGTACAAGTCGGAGTTCCTGGCCAACATGTCGCACGAGCTGCGCACGCCGCTCAACAGCCTGCTGCTTCTTTCCGACCAGCTGACGCGCAACGCCGAGGGCAACCTCACCATCCGGCAGGTGGAGGCGGCGAAGACCATCCATGCTTCGGGCAACGATCTGCTGTCCCTCATCAACGACATCCTCGACCTCTCCAAGATAGAGTCGGGCACGGTGCAGGTGGATGTCTCCGAGCTGCGCCTGCTCGACCTGCAGCGCTACGTCGAGCGCACCTTCCGGCACATCGCCGAGTCGAGCCGGGTGCAGTTCAACATCCAGCTCGATGCGGCGGCTCCGCGCTCGATGCACACCGACATCAAGCGCATGCAGCAGATCATCAAGAACCTGCTGTCCAACGCCTTCAAGTTCACCCACGAGGGCGCCGTGACGCTGTCGGTGGCGCCCGCCGCCGCGGGCTGGTCGCCCGAGAACGAGGAGCTGGAGCGCGCCGGCCAGGTGATCGCCTTCTCGGTCACCGACACCGGCATCGGCATCTCGCAGGACAAGCAGCAGATCATCTTCGAGGCCTTCCAGCAGGCCGACGGCTCCACCTCGAGGAAGTACGGCGGCACGGGCCTGGGCCTCGCCATCAGCCGCGAGCTGTCGAAGCTGCTGGGCGGCGAGATCCGGCTCGCGAGCTCCCCCGGCGTCGGCAGCACCTTCACGCTGTACCTGCCGCTGAGCTACGCCGGCTCGCGCAAGGGCGCGACGCAGCGCCTGCTTCCGGCGCTGGAAGCGCCCGCCGCCGATCCGCAGAAGAGGGTGGCGGAGGTCGAGCCGCTCTTCACCGAGCAGGAGCTGCAGCCCGAGCCCAACGAGGCCGAGGACGACCGCGCCGAGATGAAGCCGGACGATCTTTCGGTGCTGATCGTCGAGAACGACCTCGGCTTCGCCAAGGCGCTGCTGGATGCCGCGCGCCAGCAGGGCTTCAAGGGGCTGGTGGCCGGCACGGCGGCGAGCGCGCTGTCCATGATCAAGGAATACCAGCCCTCGGTCATGACGCTGGACATCTACCTGCCCGACATGCAGGGCTGGCGCATCCTCGACCGGCTGAAGGCCGACCTGTCGACGCGCCACATCCCGGTGTGCGTGGTGTCGACCGATGACTCGCGCGAGCGCGCGCTGAATTCCGGCGCGATCGGCTTCCTCACCAAGCCCGTGGCGTCGCGCGCGGTCATCGACCAGGCGTTCGGCCAGCTGAGGAGCTTCGTCCTGCGCGGCAAGAAGACCCTGCTGCTGCTCATGGCCGAGGGGGCCGAGCGGCGCGAGCTGGTCGAGCGGCTGGAGGCCGACGACATCGGGGTGCACGCCTTCGCGACCAAGGACCGGGCATGCGGGGTGCTGCGCACCGAGCAGGTCGACTGCCTGGTGGTACAGGGCGGCGCCGGCGAGCTGCAGCCCGGCGACCTCATCGACGTGATCGAAGAGCAGCCGGTGACGCGCCAGCTGCCGGTGGTGCTGTTCGGCCCGCAGGCCTCGGGCTCGCTCGCCGGCTGGAAGCGCTCCGACGGCGTGTTCGCGCTGCGCGAAGCGCGCTCCGTCGAGCGGCTGCTGGACACCATCTACTTCTTCCTCCACCGCAGCATCCTCGGCCTGCCGCAGGCGCAGCGCCAGGCGGTCCAGGACCTGCACAACTCGAGCCGCGTGCTCGAGGGCAAGAAGGCCCTGATCGTCGACGACGACATGCGCAACATCTTCGCCCTGTCGACCGTGCTGCACGACCAGGGCATGCGCATGGCGTCGGCGAGCAACGGGCGCGAGGCGATCCGCATGGTGCGGGAGGACGCCGACATCGACATCGTGCTGATGGACATCATGATGCCCGGCATGGACGGCATCACCACGATGCAGGAGATCCGCAAGCTGCCCGACAAGAAGGACCTGCCGATCATCGCGGTGACGGCCAAGGCGATGAAAGGCGACCGCGAGAAATGCATCCGCGCCGGCGCCTGGGACTACCTCTCCAAGCCGGTCGATACGGTGCACCTGCTCGCCGTGCTGCGCGGCTGGCTCCACAGGTGAGAGAAATGGTGACTGTCACCATTTCCGCCATTTCCGTCGGGACAAGACCGTGGAAGAAAAAGTAAACATCCTGGTCGTCGACGACCTCCCGGACAAGCGCCTCGCGTTCCAGGTGGTGCTCGAGGAGCTGGGGCAGAACCTGGTGATGGCGAACTCCGGCGCCGACGCGCTGCGCGAGCTGCTGGCGCGCGATTTCGCGGTGATCCTGCTCGACGTCAACATGCCCGATATCGACGGCATCGAGACCGCCGAGCTCATCCGCCAGCACGGCAAGACCCGGCACACGCCGATCATCTTCGTCACCGCCTACGCCGACGAGATGCAGACGGCGCGCGGCTACCAGCTCGGCGCGGTGGACTACATCCTGTCGCCCATAGTGCCGGAGATCCTGCGCAGCAAGGTGAGGGTATTCGTCGAGCTGTACCGCGCGCAGCGCCGCGCGCAGGCGCTCGCGCGGCTGGAGGCCGAGCGCGCGGCGGCCGAGGAGGCGATGCGCCGCTCCGAGTTCCTCGCCTACGCGAGCCACGAGCTGGGCGTGTCGCTCAACCTGGACGAGGCAATGGAACGGCTGCTTCGCATGGTGATCCCGCGCCTGGGGGAGTTCGGCGTGCTCTGCACGCAGGCCGACGCAGAGGCGCTGGTGATGACCTGCGACGCCAAGGGCCGCCTGGGCAGCGTGTCCGGCATGCAAGGCCTGCCCCGGGACCTGGCGCAGGCGCTGCATCAATCGGAACAGGACGGCAGGCGAAGGGATTCGTGGATCGCGGCGCCCGGCGCGCTGCCTGCGCACATTCGCCATGCGCGCGTCATTCCCCTCAAGGCAGGCTCGCGCACCGTGGCCGTGCTGGCGCTGGGAAACGCCACGGCGCCGGAGAGCGACGCAGGCGCGAGTCAGGCGACGCTCGAAGAGCTCGGCACGCGGGCGGCGATCGCGTTCGAGAACGCGCGCCTGTACTGGAACCTGAAGCGCGAGATGGCGCGCAGCAAGGAGGCCGAGGAGAAGCTGCAGCAGGCGGCCAGGCGCAAGGACGAGTTCCTTGCCATGCTGTCGCACGAGCTGCGCAATCCGCTGGCGCCCATCCGCAACGCCGCCGAGGTGATGCGGCGCATCGCCCCGTCCGACCCCGGCATCGCGTGGGCGCGCGACGTGGTCGAGCGCCAGGTGACGCACCTTGCGCAGCTGGTCGACGATCTGCTCGACGTCTCGCGCATCACGCAGGGCAAGATCACCCTCAAGAAGGAGCCGGTCGAGCTCGGCAAGGTCATACAGCACAGCGTCGAGACGGCCAGAATCCTCCTGGAATCGAAAAAGCATCACCTGGTGCTCAACGTGCCCGCGGCGCCGATCTGGGTGCACGGGGACTACGCGCGCCTCGCCCAGGTGGTCGGCAACCTGCTCAACAACGGCGCCAAGTACACCGCCGAGGGCGGGCGCATCGAGCTCGCCGCCAGCGCCGAGCGCGGCGAGGCGGTGATCACGGTGCGCGACAACGGCATCGGCATCGACGCCGCCCTGCTGCCGCACGTGTTCGAGCTGTTCACCCAGGGCGAGCGCACGCTCGACCGCAGCCAGGGCGGCCTGGGCGTGGGCCTCACCGTGGTGCAGCGCCTGGTCGAGTTGCACCAGGGGAACGTCGAGGTCTCGAGCGAGGGCACCGGCAAGGGGGCGCTGTTCCGCGTCACCCTGCCTTGCATCAGCGAAGTCTCCCCCAGCCGGGAATTCGAAAGACCCGGCCCGCAGCCCCTGATCCAGCCGGGCGGCAAGCGCATCCTGGTGGTCGACGACAACATCGACGCCGCCGAGAGCGTCGCGGTGTTCCTGCGCCTGGAAGGCCACGAGGTGCGCACGGTAAGCGACGGGCCGCAGGCCGTGGCCATCGCGCAGGTGTTCGCCCCGCAGGTCGCGGTGGTGGACATCGGCCTGCCCGGCATGAACGGCTACGAAGTCGTGCGCCGCCTGAAGCAGAAAGGCGCCGCGGCGCCCGGGCTGCTGATCGCGCTCACCGGGTACGGCCAGAAGGACGACCGCGCGCGCTCGGAGGAAGCCGGCTTCCATCACCACTTCGTCAAGCCCGCCGACCCGCGCGATATCCAGTCGGTGATCGCCGGCTGGACGGCCGAGTCGAGCCCCGGGCAGCTGATCGACTGGAAGACCTTGTAGACTCGCCGGGTGGCAGAACGCGATCCGCCGGCGAGCTCCGACCAGGTGTTCTATGCGCGCACTTTCGCGCTGCTCACGCTGGCGCTGCTCGCGTACCTGCTTTTCCAGATCCTGCAGCCCTTTCTCGCGCCGATCGCCTGGGCCCTGTTCATCGCCTTTCTGCTGCAGCCGGTGCACGCGTGGCTGGTACGCAAGCTGGGAGGCCGCGCCAGCACCTCGGCCGCGCTGCTGACGTTCGCGACGCTGCTCATTCTGGTCGGACCGCTCACCGCGCTCGGCGCCGCCTTCGTGGCCCAGGCGGCGGATCTGCTGCGTTATGCGCAGGAGTTCGCCGTCGAAAACCGGCCTTCCGAGCCTTCCGATCTGGCGAGCCTGCCTTTGGTCGGGCCTGCGATCGCGTGGCTGCAGGATTCGGTCGGCATCTCGCTCGCGCAGATGCAGAGCTGGGCGGTCGAGGGCGCGCGCACCATCCTCAAGTTTTTCGCCTCGCTCGGGCGCCTGGCCGTGCTCGGCGCCCTGGGAACGGTCGTCGGCTTCGTCATGATGATGTTCATTTTGTTCTTCGCCATCCGTGACGCGCGCGCCATGTTCGCCACGCTGCGCGCGCTCATACCGATGTCGGTCGGCGAGCGGGCGCGGCTTTTCACGCATCTCGCTTCGGTGACGCGCGCGATGGTCTACGGCATCGGCGTCACCGCGCTGGTGCAGGGCGTGCTGATCGGCATCGGCTTCGCGATCGTCGGCCTGCCCTCGCCGATCGTATTCGGGGTGCTGGCCGCGCTTGCGGCCATCGTGCCCCTGGCGGGTACGCCGGTGATCTGGGTGCCCGCGACCATCGTGCTGGCCATCGACGAGCGCTGGTATGCGGCGATCTTCATGCTCGTCTTCGGCACCCTGGTCGCTACCGTGGACAACGTGCTGCGCCCCATCCTGGTGTCCGGCCGCGCGCAGGTCGGCACGCTCACCGTGTTCATCGGCGTGCTGGGCGGCATATCCGCCTTCGGCGCCATCGGCGTGATCCTCGGTCCGCTGGTGCTCGCGCTCATCATCGCGCTCGTGCGTTTCACGCTGGAGCTGCGCTCGACGCAGAACGACAGTCCGATCGCCGCGGCGGACGGATCCGGGCGTGGTAAGACCGGCGCATAGGCAGAGCCGCCGCAGCAGCCTATATTGCGCTCGCTTGTTTGCTCCGCTCCGGCTGATATGGGTGATTGCCGTGCTCGGCACGCTGGCCGCGTGCGGCCGCGGCGATGCGCCTCCCGCGGAGAAGGCCGTCAGCTCGCTCGCCTCCGCGCGCGAGGAAATGGACAAAGCGAGGTCGGCCATCGAGGCGACCGAGCAGCACAGCAAGCTCCTGCAGCAGAAGATCGCCGCGCAGCGCGCCGAGCTGGCCGATGTGGTGGAGCGCCGCGCCACGCTGCTTCGCCAGCAGCTCAAGCACGACGAAGAGCGCTTGCGCCGGCTGCCTGCGGCGCAGGAGAGCGATGCCGGTTTAAAACTGGCCGCGGCGGGAAAACAGCTCGACGACGTGGTGGCGAAGCTCGGCGGCTACCGCGACGCGCCGCCGGAGAAATCGGCGGAAGCGCTCGCCGCGCTCGAGAAGTCCCTTGCGGCTTACGCGGACGCCCGCCGGGAGCTGGAAACGAGGCTCCAGCCACCGTCCTGAGCAGTTCTGTTTGCGTCGGGCTGAAGCGACTCGAGGCGCGCACGGTGTCGTTGTAGCGCGCTCACGACAGCAATATCCGGGATCCGACGACAAAATAGTTCGCAGTTCGAACGCGCGTCGGCAACAGCGCTGCGCGAAGATTGTCTATCGACCATGGCCGACCTTCTGGTCGTCGACGACAACCGCGCGAACCGTGAAGCGCTCGCCTCGCTGCTCGAGGTGGCGGGGCACGACGTGCGCCGCGCCTCCGGCGCGCGCGAGGCGCTCGCGCAGGCGCGCGCCGCGCCGCCCGAGCTGGTGATCTCCGACGTGCTGATGCCCGGCATGGACGGCTACATGCTCGCGCGCCAGCTGCGCGCCGATCCGGCGACCGCCCGGGTGCCGGTGATGTTCTACACCGCGTACTTCGCCGGCCAGGACGCGCAGCAGCTCGCGCGGGCGCACGGGGTGGCGCGCGTGCTGGTCAAGCCCTCCGACAACGAGCTCATCCTGCGCGCGGTGCGCGAGGTGCTCGACGAGCGTACGCAGCGCCCGGCGGGCGGGGGCACGGATCTGGGCAGCGAGCACCTGCGCGTGATGGTCGACCAGCTGCTGGAGAAGACCGGCACGCTGGAAGCGCAGCAGCGGCGCATCGAGCGGCTGAACCGCACCCTCGAGACGCTCAGCGCAGTGAACGCGCTGATCGTGCGGGTCGCCGATCGCCTCGATCTGCTGACCGAGGCCTGCCGCATCGCGGTGCAGCGCGGCGGCTTCGGCTTCGCGGCGATCTTCACCGAAAGCAAGGTGGTGTCGAGCGGCGAGGGCAGCGACGACCCTTCGATCGACCCGTTTCCGGTGAAGCCCGAGGCCGCGGTGTGCAACGATCTGGAAGCTTCGCCTGCTCCCGGGAAAGAACAGGCCCTGCAGCGTGGCCTGCGCGCCTACGCGGTATTGCCGCTGGACTTTGCCGGCGAGCGCCTGGGCGCGCTGCTGCTTTACGCGCGCGCCAAGGACATCTTCGACGAGGAGGAGATGCGCCTGCTGCAGGAGCTCGCCGGCGACATCGCCTTCGCGCTGCACCATCTGGCGCAGAAGGCGCGCATGGATTACCTCGCCTACCACGACTCGCTGACCGATCTGCCCAACCGGAGCCTGTTCATCGACCGGCTCGGGCAGGCGCTGCTCGCCGCGCGGCGCGACAAGCGCTTCGCCGCCGCGGTATTCCTCGACCTCGAGCGCTTCCGCATGGTGAACGAGACCTTCGGGCGCCGGGCGGGCGACGACCTGCTCAGGGAAGTGGCCATGCGCCTGCGCAAGGCGGCCAGGGACCAGGACACCGTGGCGCGCGTCGGCGCCGACCACTTCGCCATCGCGGCGGCCGGCTTCGACCATGCCGGCGACACCATCCGCTGGCTGATCGACCAGCTCGGCGAGGCCTTTGCCCGGCCGGTGGTGATCGACGGTGTCGAGCTGCGCGTCACCATGAAAGCCGGCATCGCGGTGTTTCCGAGCGACGGCGAGTCGACCGAGACGCTGTGCGCCAACGCCGAGACCGCGCTGAACCACGCCAAGCAGGCGGGCCAGCCCTACCTCTTCTACGCGCCTGAGATGAACGCGCGCGTCGCCGAGTCGCTCGCCCTGGAGCATCGCCTGCGCCGTGCGATCGAGGACGGGCGCCTCGCGCTGCACTACCAGCCGAAGGTCGACGTGCGCAGCGGCCAGCTCGCCGGCCTCGAGGCGCTGATCCGCTGGCAGGATCCGGAGCTGGGCGCGGTGCCGCCGTCGAAGTTCGTGTCGCTGATGGAGGAGACCGGCATGATCCTGGTCGCCGGCCGCTGGGCGCTGCACCGCGCGGTCGAGGACATCCGGCGCTGGCAGGCGCTCGGCGTGCAGGTGCCGCGCACCTCGGTCAACGTGTCGGCGATCCAGCTGCGGCAGAAGGACTTCGTCGAGTCGGTGCTCAGCGCCATCGCCGGCTTCGGCCGCGACAAGCCGCTGCTCGACGTCGAGATCACCGAGAGCGTGCTGGTCGACGACATCGAGGAAACCACCCGCAAGCTGCAGACGCTGCGCCGCGCGGGCGTGGAGATCTCGGTGGACGACTTCGGCACCGGCTACTGCAGCTTGAGCTACCTCGCGCGCCTGCCGGTGGATGTCCTGAAAATCGACCGCAGCTTCGTGGTGCGCATGCGCGACGC
>CAZJJC010000373.1:0-10773 GCA_964546195.1 uncultured Enterobacteriaceae bacterium
ATATACAATGTGGGTTCCCCGCTGAGGCCGGCTTGAGCAAGACCCTGCGCGTCGTCACGCTGAACATCCACAAGGGGCTGTCGCACTTCAACCGCCGCATGGTGATCCACGAGCTGCGCGACGGCCTGCGCGGCCTGGACCCGGACCTGGTGTTCCTGCAGGAGGTGCAGGGGCTCAACCAGCGCTTCACGCTGCGCTACCGCGCCTGCCCGATCGAGCCGCAATACGAGTTTCTCGCCGGCGACCAGTGGCAGCATGTCTACGGCTGCAACGCCGTCTACGACCACGGCCACCACGGCAACGCGATCCTGTCGCGCCATCCTTTCGTCTCGTTCGAGAACCAGGACGTGTCCGACCACCGCTTCGAGCGTCGCGGGCTGCTGCACACCGTGGTGGCGGTGCCGGGATGGCGGCGCAACCTGCATTGCGTATGCGTGCATCTTTCGCTGCACCAGGGCGGGCGCAACCGCCAGCTCGAAGCGATATCGGGCCGGCTCGAGGAGCTCGCTTCGCGCGACGTGCCGATCATCGTCGCCGGGGACTTCAACGACTGGCGCCACCGCGCCACCGCCATCCTGGAGCGGCGGCTCGGCATGACCGAGGTCTCGGTGGCGCACCTGGGGCGCGTGCAGCCGACCTACCCCAGCGTGCTGCCGCTGCTGCGCCTGGACCGAATTTACGTGCGCGGCTTCAAGGTCGCCGCCTCGCGCGTGCACAAAGGCAAGCCCTGGTCGATGCTCTCGGACCATCTCGCCGTGAGCGCCGACATCGAGCGAACCTGAGTGTGGACGAGCAGACGCAACTTCAGGCGAGCAGGCGCAGGCGCCCCTGCTCGAGCACCGGCACCACCGGGAAGGCATCGAAGCGGCACGCGAACTCCACTTCGCGCGCCAGTCCTTTGGATACCATCATGCGCCCGACACGGCAGTCGAGCAGCGCCTGGGGCGCCCGCGCGCTGCGGTACACCAGCAGCG
The DNA here is from genome assembly GCA_964546195.1 of uncultured Enterobacteriaceae bacterium. Lineage (GTDB taxonomy): Bacteria > Pseudomonadota > Gammaproteobacteria > Burkholderiales > SG8-39 > SCGC-AG-212-J23. The sequence goes on from CAZJJC010000373.1 coordinate 975, forward strand.
CCGCCTTCGCCGCGTCGGACAAGTCCGCCGCGCCGCCCAGCAGGCCGGCGAAGCGCTCGACGAAACAGCCTGCGCCGTAGAAATCCTCGAAGTTGAAGTTGTTGCCCGACCCGGAGCACACGAGCAGGACCGTGTCGCGCGGATGCGCGGCAACGACGTGCTCGGCCAGGGCGCGCGCGTTGAGCAGCGAGCCGCAATAAACGCGCGCCGCTCCGGAGCACTGCGCCATGGCGACGGTGCCGTTGGTGGTGCAGTACACCAGCGTCTTGCCCGAGACACCGTGCTCCAGCAGCGCAAGCGGCGCCGGATGCGCGAAGCCCGCAATCGTCTCGGCGTACAGCTCGCCCGCAAGCACGCACGAGTCCGGGGACAGATCGTTGCCGCAGGCGCGCGCGGCGGCTTCGTCCAGCACCGGCAGCACATCGGTCGCCCCGTGCGCGAGCGCGGTCACCATGGTGGTGGTGGCGAACAGGATATCCAGCACCACGACCACCTTGCCCGGCACGCGCACGCCGTCCAGCTCCTCCTTCTTCGTCAGAACGTGGACTTTGTGGTTGAGGTCAATTTTTGCGGCCAAATAGCCCCCAGCCTTCCATCGTGAGCACCAGCTCGCCGGCCTGGTTCACCGCCTCCCAGCGGTGCTTGACCAGGCCGACGCCTTTGCGGGTGGCCGAAGCGCGCGACTCCACCACCGTGCGGCGGTACAGCAACGTGTCGCCCGGGCGCACCGGCGTGAGCCAGCGGATGCTGTCGATGCCGGGCGAGCCCAGGCTGACCGTGCTGCCGAGATAGCTCTGGACCATCAGCCGCATGCCGACCGCGCAGGTATGCCAGCCGCTTGCGATCAGGCCGCCGAAGACCGTCTCGCCTGCCGCGGCGGCATCGGCATGGAAGGGCTGGGGATCGAACTGGCGCGCGAAGGCGAGCATTTCCTCTTCGGTGAAGGTATGACGGCCCATCTCCATGGTGTCGCCGGTCCTGAAGTCTTCCCACCAGATCATGCTTGCGGCGCCACCCGCTCATAGCGGCGCACGCGCTCGCGCACCTCGTCGGGCAGCGGCGCCGGCCGCATCGTGGCCGGGTCGGCGTTCACGTACACCAGCTCCGCGCTGACGAGCGCGGCGTGCTCGCCTTCGCGGTAGATCTCGAAGCGGAAGGTCATGCTCGAGCGCCCCAGGCTGGCGACCCGGCAGCACACGGCGAGGAGATCGTCGTAGCGCGCCGAGCCGAGGTAATCGACGCTCGCCTTGCGCAGGAAGATGTCGCTCGCGTAGCGCTCGACATAGCCTTGCGGGTAGGGCAGGCCGATCTCGCGCCAGTACTCGGCGATGGCGGTGTCGATGTAGGTCAGGTAATGGCCGTTGAACACCACTTTCTGCATGTCCACTTCGGCCCAGCGGACGCGCAGTTGCGGCGCGCAGACGAAATCGGCTCTAGGCATCCTAGACGACGGGAGAAATTGCTGGCAACATCGATTGCTACAACAACACGAAGTGTAATTCAAAGGAGAGAGGAGAGCTTACATGCTGCGTTCGATCGTTGCCGTAGCCGCCGTGGCGCTACTCGCCGGAGGCGCCCACGCGCAAACCATCAAGATCGGCATCCTCGGCCCCATGGCCTTCGTGCAGGGCGAGAACCACTGGGGCGGTGCGGAGATGGCGCGCGACGAGATCAACAAGGCCGGCGGCATCAACGTCGGCGGCAAGCGCATGCAGATCGAGCTGATCCGCGGCGACACCAACGAGATCCAGTCGGTGTCCGACGCCACCAACACCATCGAGCGCGTCATCACGCGCGACAAGGCCGACTTCCTGATCGGCGGCTTCCGTTCCGAGGCGGTGCTGGCGATGCAGGAAGTGGCGATGGACTACAAGAAGATCTTCCTCGGCGCCGGCGCGGCGCATTCCAAGCTCGGGGCGAACGTCGAAGCCAACTACGACCGTTACAAGTACTGGTTTCGCGTCACGCCGGTGAAGGATGTCGACCTGGTGCGCACCCTGTTCGCGGTGATGGGGTCGATCGCGCAGCAGATCCGCACGGATCTCAAGACCGACGCGCCCAAGGTGGCGATCCTCGCCGAGAAGGCCGTGTGGACCGAGGCGCTGGTCGCGGCCTCGCAGAAGAACCTGCCGGCGATGAAGATGGAGGTAGTGGGCACCTGGCAGCCTTCGGCCACCGCGACCGACGTGACCGCGGAGCTGTCGGCCATTGACCGCAGCGGCGCGCACATCGTGTTCACCATGCTGTCCGGACCGGTCGGCATCTCGGTCGGCCGCCAGATGGGCGAGCGCAACATGAAAGCGGTCGCCTGGGGCATCAACGTCGAGGGACAGAAGGAGGAGTTCTGGCAGGCGACGGCCGGCAAGGCGCAGTTCGTCTCGACGCTGGACACCTATGCGGAAGTGGAAATGACGCCCAAGATGGTTCCGTTCGTGCGCGCGTTCCGGCAGCGCTTCAACAAGGCGCCGACCTACAACGCCGGGACCTACGACGCCATCATGATCCTGAAGGCCGCGATCGAGCAGGCCGGCACTACCGATGCCGATAAACTGGTCCCGGTGATCGAGAAGCTGGAGCATGTCGGCTCGGGCTTCATCTCGACCTGGGACAAGCGCCACGACCTCGTGTGGGCGGTGGGCAAGACCGCGGGCATCGCGGTGCAGTGGCAGGACGGCAGGAAGGTGCCGTTCTGGCCGCCGAACGTAAAGGGCATGCAGCCGTTCAAGATGCCGGCGCGCTAGCGCGCCTTTGCTCCAAGACATACTGGTTACAGGGCTGGTCAATGGCGGCGTCTACGCCCTGCTGGCGGTCGGCTTTTCGCTGATCTTCGGCGTCGCGCGCATCGTCAACATCGCGCATACGGCGTTCTACATGCTTGCGGCGTACTTGTTCTATACGCTGCTGGTGAAGGTGGGTCTCGGGTTCCTGCTTTCCGCGCTGGTGGCAGTCGGGGCGGTGACCTTGCTCTCGGTCTTGTGCTACCGCCTGGTGATCGAGCCGGTGCGCGAGCACGACGCGGCGGTGCTCATCGCGACCATCGCGCTGGCGCTGATCTTCCAGGAGGTGATGCTGTTCACCTTCGGCGGCCACTACCTCGGCATCCCTTCCACCCTGGAAGGCGGGGTGCGCTTGCTGGGCGTGAGCATCCCGTACCAGCGGCTGCTCATCCTGGTGGTGGCCGCGGCCATGCTGAGCGTGGTGTGGTTCGTCCTGTACCGCACGCGGCTCGGGCTGGCGATCCGCGCCACCGCCAACGACCTGGAAGTCGCCAGCCTGATGGGCATGAACGTGCATCGCGTGGCCATGGCGACCGTGGCCCTGTCTGTGGCGCTGGCGGCGATCGCCGGCGTGGTGGTGGCGCCGGTGTTCGTGGTGGATCCCTTCATGTGGCTCGCGCCCCTGGTCACCATGCTCGCCATCGTGGTGCTCGGCGGCCTGGGCAGCCTGAAAGGCAGCCTGATCGGCGCGCTGATCATCGGCTACGTCGAGGCGATCACGGTATTCGCGCTGCCGGCGGGCGCGTATCTCAAGGGAGCGGTGGCGCTGCTTATCATGGTGGTGGTGCTGCTGGCGCGGCCCGAAGGCCTGTTCGGGGTGGCTTTCGAGGAGGAGCGTTGATCTATCCGCTGCGGCGCGCCTGGGGCGAGCTGAGGAACGAAGTGTTCGTGCTGCCTTCGCGCACCCTGGTGCTGCTCTGGGGGCTCGCGCTGCTCGCGTTGCCGCTCGCCTACGCCGATGCGTATGTGCTGCGCATCCTCACCATGACGTGCATCTTCGCGATCTTCGCGGCGAGCTGGGACCTGCTAGCCGGCTACACCGGTCAGGTGAACTTCGGGCATGCGCTGTTCTTCGGCGCCGGCGCCTATACCTCTGCGCTGCTGTCGCTCAGGCTCGGCGTCACGCCGTGGGCCACCGTCTGGGCCGGCGCCGCGGTGGCTGCCCTGTTCGGCTTCGGCGTCGGCTACCTGTGCTTGCGCCTGCGCGGCTCGTATCTGTCGCTTGCCACGCTCGCCTTTCCGCTGATCGCGCTCGGCCTGCTGTTCGCCTTCCCCGGCTTCTCCGGCGGCGAGCTCGGCATCTCGGGCCTGCGGCGCCTGGTGGTGAGCCCGACGGCCAACTACTACGTCGCCGCCGTTTCCATGCTGGCGATCGTGTTCGGCCTGTGGCTGCTGGCCGATTCGCGCTTCGGCATCGTGCTGCATGCCATCCGCGACGACGAAGTGGCGGCGCGCGCCTCCGGCATCAATACCTTGCGCTACAAGCTCGCGGTATTCGCCATCGCCGCGGCGGCGGCGGGCTTCGCCGGCGCGCTGTTCGCGCATTACCTGCGCGTGGCGGGGCCTTCCTCGCTGGAAGTGGCGCTGTCCTTCCAGGTGGTGATCTGGGGCATCTTCGGCGGCCTCGCCACCATCTACGGCCCGGTGGCGGCGGTGTTCATCCTGTACCCGCTGACCGAATGGCTGGGGAGCTTCCGTGCCGTGGGCGAGCTGCGCCTGCTGATCTTCGCCGTGATCGTGCTGCTGGTGCTGCTGTTCATGCCGCGCGGGCTGACGCCGTGGGTGCGCGACCGGATCGAGACGCAGTGCCCGCGCTGCAAGCAGCGCAACGGCAGCTGGAAGAAAATCTGCAGGCTATGCGGCGCCGCGCTGTCGGAAATGAAGCTTAACTACAGGCCCAGGTAGCCCGCGCGCAGCGTCTCGTCGGCCATCAGTGACTGCGCGCTGCCCTGGCCGATGATGCGGCCCTGGGACAGCACGTAGTTGCGGCGCGCCATCTTGAATACCTGGGCTACCTCCTGCTCGACCAGCAGCACCGGCACGCCCTCGGCATGGATCTTCCGGATGGCCGCGAACAGCTCCTGGCGGATGCGCGGCGCAAGCCCGAGCGAGGGCTCGTCGATGGCGAGCAGCTTCGCCTCGAACATGAGGGCGCGCGCGGTGGCGAGCATCTGCTGCTCGCCGCCCGACAGCGTGCCGGCGATCTGGTCCTTTCGTTCGGAGAGTCTCGGGAAAAGGGCGAAGTTGTGATCCAGTCGCCGCTTCGTTTCCTTCGGATTCCTTGAAAGAAACGCGCCTGCGAGGAGGTTCTCCAGCACGGTGAGCTCGCGGAACGGGCGGCGCCGCTCCGGGCAGTGCACCAGGCCGCGCATGCGGATCTCATGGGCGGCGAGGCCGTCGATGCGCTCGCCCGCGAAGCGCACCTCGCCTTCGAGCACGATGTCGCCGGCGGTGCCGCGCTTGGCGCGCTCCTCGAAGCGCACCAGGCCGGAAATCGCGCGCAGCAGGGTCGACTTGCCCGCGCCGTTCGGGCCCACCAGGCCCACGAATTCGGCCTCGTCCACGGTGAGCGAAACGCCGTTGAGGATCTGCGCCTTGTCGTAGCGCACGCTGAGGTCTTTCACCTCAAGCAGCGGCATGCTCGGTCCCGAGATAGGCTTCGATCACCTTGGGGTTCTTGACCACTTCGGCCGGCGGCCCATCCGCGATCAGCTCGCCGTAATCGATCACGATCACGCGGTCGACGATCGACATCAGCTCCTTCAGCTTGTGCTCGATCATCAGCACCGCGGGGCCCTCGGAATGCAGGCGGCCGAAGCGTCCGCCCTTGTGCAGGCGCCGGATCGACTTCGCCAGCAGCTCCGACTCGGCGGGATTCAGCCCGCCGAGCGGCTCGTCCAGCAGCAGCAGCTCGGGCTCGGTGGCGATGGCGCGCGCCACCTCGAGGCGCTTCAGGTCGCCCTGCGACAGCGCCGAGGCGGGCTCGAGGGCCATGTCGGAGATGCCGACGAACTCGAGCGCGTCCATGGCCTTGGACTCGAGGCGCTTCACCCATTCGCCGCTGCGCCGCGCGCGCGGTGACACCAGCGGCACCATCACGTTGGCCACGATCGGCAGGTGGCGGAACGGGCGCGTGTTCTGGAAGGTGCCGCAGATGCCGCGCTCGACCACCTCCCACGGGCGCAGCGCGCTGATGTCCTCGCCGTTGAACACGATGCGGCCGCTGTCGGGCCGCAGGATCTTGGTGATCAGGCGCAGCAGCGTGGTCTTGCCGGCGCCGTTCGGGCCGATCAGCCCGACCAGCTCGTCGCGCTTGAGCGCGAAGCTTATCCCGTTGACCGCCGTAAGCCCGCCGAAGCGCTTGGTGAGGCCCTCGACCGCGAAGAACGGCATCGGCATGCCGCTAGAATACCTTGTGGACGAGAAATTCCTCGATCGCATGGACTCGGAGCTCACCGGCTGGGCCGACCCGGTGGCCCGGCTGCGCGACGCGCTGGTCAAGAACGAGTTCGAGCTGTACTGCCAGCCGATCCTCGCGCTGTCGGGAGAAATGCGCGCCGCCAGGGACTGTCCCCTGGGCGAGGTGCTGGTGCGCATGCAGGCCGAAGAGCGCGCGCTGCTGCCGCCGGGGGAGTTCCTGCCGGTATTCGAGCACTACGGCATGATGCCGCAGCTCGACCGCTGGGTCGTGTTCCACGTCGCGCAGCGCCTCGGGCGCGGCGCCGGCATTCCGCGCCTGACGGTCAACGTGTCCGGACAGACCCTGCAGGACGCGGAGTTTCTTCCGTACGTCGCCACGGCGCTGAGCAAGTACCGCGTGGCCGCCGGCGCGCTGCTGTTCGAGATCGACGAGAGCGACGTGCTGGCAAGGCTGGAGGCGGCGGTGCGCTTCGCGAACGCCGCCAAGGGGCTGGGCTGCGGCGTGCTGATCGACGGCTTCGGCCGGCGCTCGGTGTCGTTCACCCCGCTCAAGGTGCTGCGCGTGGATTTCGTCAAGGTCGACGGCAGCATCGTGCGCAAGCTGCTCGCCAGCGAGGCGGCGCGCACCAAGCTGGCCGCGATCGTGCGCGTGGCGGAGGTGCTGCGCACCGGCGTGGTGGCCGAATGCGTCGAGGACAAGGAGGTGCTCGCGCGCCTCACCGCGCTAAACGTGAGCCACGCGCAGGGCTTCGGCATTCACAAGCCCCAGCCGATCGCCTCGCTCTAGGAAGAAGTTTCCTCGCGCCGGGCACGCTTACGCGTGCTCTTCCCTCCCGAGCACGCTTACGCGTGCTCTTCCCTCAATTCCCGGCGCGACACTTTGCCCACGTCGGTCTTCGGCAGCTCGCCGCGGAACTCGACGATGTGCGGCACCTTGTACTCGGCGAGCTGCTGGCGGCAGTAGCTCTTGATCTCCTCCTCGCTCACCTTGCCGCGCGCCTCGCCCTGCAGCACCACGATCGCCTTGACGCGCTGCCCGACCGCCGGGTCGGGCACGCCGATGACGCCGGCCGCCTTCACCTGCGGATGGCCGTAGAGCACGTCCTCTACGTCCTTGGCGAAGATCGAGTAGCCCTTGAACTTGATCAGGTCCTTCGAGCGGTCGAAGAAATGGAAATACCCCTCCTCGTCCATGCGCACGATGTCTCCGGTGCGCATCCAGCGTACGCCCGCCTTGTCGACGAACGCGCGCGCGCTTTCCTCCGGGCGCTGCCAGTAGCCCTGCATGACGTTCGGCCCGCACAGCACCAGCTCACCGGTCTCGCCGGGCGGCACGAATTCCAGGCTCTCGCCGTCCAGGACCGCCGCCTGCATGCCCGGGATCGGGCAGCCGAAGGAGCCGCTTTTCGGCCGGTGCAGCGGATTGACGTGGCTCGTGGCGCAGGTCTCCGACAGGCCGTAGCCCTCGATGATGCGGGACCCGGTGCGCTTGGTCCATCCTTTCATCGTCGAGTCATGCAGCGTATCGGCGCCCGACAGCACCAGCTTGAGGCGCCGCCAGTCGGTCTTGTTGGTGTCCTTGTGGTCCTTCAGATATTCGTAGAGCGTCGGCACGCCGTAGAACACCGTGGCGCGGTAGCGCTCCATCGCTTCGAGGATCGCCTCGGTATCCGGGCTGGTGAACAGCACCAGCAGGTTGCCCTGGCACAGCCCGTTCAGCATGATCACGACCTGGCCGTAGATGTGGAAGAACGGCAGGAAGGCGAGGACCACTTCCTTGCCGGGCTCGAACACCGAGAAGGTCGCCTCGCCCATGGCCTGCGCGGCCACCAGGTTGTAGTGCGTGAGCATCACGCCCTTCGGGTTGCCCGTCGTGCCGCCGGTGTACGGCAGTGCGGCGAGGTCCCTGTGCGGGTCGATCGGCACCTGGGGGGCGCGCGCGGGATATTTCTTCAGGAGGTCCTGCAGCCAGTGCACTTGGCCGCCGACCGCGGTCTTCCTGCCGAACAGGCGCTTGAGCGCGGGCAGGTACTCGTTGACGTTGGTCACGACCGCCAGATCGATCGCGGCGCCCGACTTCTGCACCTTCTCGTAGAGGATGTCCTGGCAGACGATGGCGCGCGCGCCGCTGTCCTCGAGCTGATAGCGCACTTCGTGGCTGGTGTAGACCGGGCTGATCGGCGTGACGGCCGCGCCGCACTTCAGCGCCGCGAAGTAGGCGATGATGAACTGCGGACTGTTGAGGAGATACAACGCGACGCGATCGCCTTTCTTCACGCCGAGCTCGGCGAGCGCGTTGGCGAGCCGGTCGCTGGCCTCGCGCAGCTCGCGGTAGCTGATCATGCGGCCGTAGAACGCCACCGCGGGGCGTTCCGGCGCTCGCTCGGTCGCCTGGTCGAAAGCCTGGTGCACGCTGCGGGGGGCTACGTCGAGGGTCTTGGGCACCCCGGACGCGTAGTGGGCGAGCCAAGGCCTCGCGAGGTACGTCTCGATTGCGCTCATCTCTCCTCCGGCCGAAGATTGTAGCCGCATGGATAAGATGGTCGCGCGCAGCCTCGCCAAGTGGCCCGACGTCCCGGCGGTGTACGGCTGGCTGTCGCTCGACCGGCGCGGCAACTGGCTGATCAAGGGCGAGCGCATCAGCAATAACGCCTTGCGCGAGTTCATCGCCCGCAACTACGAGGCCGACGAGCGCGGCTGCTGGTTCTTCCAGAACGGTCCGCAGCGGGTTTTCGTGACGCTCGCTTACACGCCGCTCGTGGTCCATTTCGAGGGCGACCAGTTGGTCGATCACTGCGGGCGTCCCTACGCCGGGAATCTTCCCTACCAAGACGAGGAGGGCTCTGTCCTCGTGGCTGGAAGCGGGACAGTGGCCCTGCTGGACGACCGCGACCTCGCGCGCTACGCCGATCGGGCGGACGAGCTGCCGCGCCTCGCCAAGGCCGACGTTGCGGCGCGCTTCGGCTTCGTCCAGATTCCCTCGCTTTCCTTGCGCCTGCCCTAGTTCCTCTTTATAATCCGGCCTCTTTTTTGGGTTGCCGGGGCGGCCTCGGGGAGCTAAACGTGGCCGCCCATTCGTTTCTGGAAGCGTAAAAAGATGCCTACCGTCAATCAGTTAGTTCGCCAAGGGCGCGCCGCCAAGCGCCCCAAGTCCAAGGTCCCGGCGCTCGCGGGTTCGCCGCAGAAGCGCGGGGTCTGCACGCGCGTCTATACGACGACGCCCAAGAAGCCGAACTCGGCGCTGCGCAAGGTGGCGAAAGTGCGCCTGACCAACGGCTTCGAGGTGATCGGCTACATCGGCGGCGAAGGCCACAATCTCCAGGAGCACTCGGTGGTCCTGATCCGCGGCGGTCGCGTCAAGGACCTGCCCGGGGTGCGCTACCACATCGTGCGCGGCTCGCTCGACACGCAGGGGGTCAAGGACCGGAAGCAGGCCCGCTCCAAGTACGGCGCCAAGGCGCCGAAAGCCTAAGGGATAGCAAGGTATGCCGCGTCGCAGAGAAGTCCCCAAGCGCGAGATCCTGCCGGATCCGAAATTCGGCAACGTCGACCTCGCCAAGTTCGTCAACGTGCTGATGACCCGCGGCAAGAAGTCGGTGGCC
>CAZJJC010000374.1:0-10313 GCA_964546195.1 uncultured Enterobacteriaceae bacterium
CGAAGGCGGCCAACTGCCGCCTGCAGTACGGTCACCAGTGCCCGCGGTAGAAGAGAATGACCTTGTAGCGCGCGTCGAGCCCGCCGGGCAGCTCGAGCCTGCCGCCGCCCGCGAGATCGAGCGTCATGCCGGGGAATGGATCGCCTGTGTTCAGCTTTTCGGCCATTGCAACCTCCAAAATCAGTTCGGCGCGGCGTGCGTCTCGAGCAGCACCCATTTGCCGTCGCGCACTTCCTGCACGTACACCGGCTTCAGCGCGTCGTTGTCCGCTCCGAAGGATACGGACCCCTCGAGCGCCGGGAAGTTCTTCATGCGCTTGAGCGCGTCGCGGATCGCGGTGCGTTCCTCGGCGAGGCGCTTGGGATCGCCGCTCACCTTGCCTTCCTTCATCGCCCAGGCGTAGTACTGGACGATGTCGTACGTTGCGGCGTCGAACTGCCCGGCCAGCGTGCGCTCCATCCCGGCCGCCTTGGCGCGCTTGGCGAACTCGGCGGCGAAGCGCCGGGTGCGCTCGTTCAGGTCGGCGAAGAACGCCGAGGGCACGACGCTGCCGTTGCCGGCCTTGCCCATGCGCTCGGGCAGATCCGGATCGTTGATGGTCGAGCCGGCGACCAGGCGCCCGTTGTGTCCCTGGCGGCGCAGCTCCTGCGCCAGCTTGATCGCCGCCTCCGGCGGCGCGCCCACGCCCACCAGGTCGGTAGGGCTGGCCTTGAGCTGCGACACCTGCGCCGACAGGTCGAATGCCGAGAGCTTGAAGTCCACCGAGCCCTTCAACTGCACGCCGTTTTTCTGCATCAGGCCGGGCAGGACCTTCTCGCCCATGATGCGCGAGATGGTGTCGTCGTTGGCGTACGCCACGGCGCCCGTGGCCATCGGATACTGCTTGGCCTTGAGCGTGCGCATCACCTTGTCGAACATGTAGCCTTCATCGGTGGTGTTGCGGAAGGCGTACTTGAAATTCGCCACCAGCTTGGGCGCCGAGGAGGCCATGGCCATGATGACCACCCCGCTTCGGTCGGCGGCCGGGGCGGCCACCTGCACTTGGCCCGAGCTGAACGGGCCGATGATGGCGAGCACCTTGTCGTCCTCGGCCATCTTGCGCAGGCCCACCACCGTCTGGCCGGGGTTGCCGGCGGTGTCGAAGGTGATGTAGCGCAGCTTCTTGCCGTTGACGCCGCCGGCGGCGTTGATCTCCTCCACGGCAATGCGGGCGGCGACCTCGTTGGTGCGCGACAGGCTCACGAACGGGCCGGTCTCCGCCGTAAGAAAGCCGAGCGTGAGCTCGCCCTGGGCATGGGCTGAACCTGCGGCGAGCGCGATCACGGTACTGAACAGCAGCCTGCTTTTCATCGATGTGCTCCTCCTAGATAGGCGGCAACAAGGCGCTCGTCGGAGAGCAGCGCCTGCGGCCGGTCCTGCGTCACGATAGCACCAAGCTCCATCACATAGGCGCGCGCGCTCGCGCGCAGCGCCTGGCGGGTGTTCTGCTCGACCAGCAGGAGCGCGAGCCCCTCCCGGTTCAACTCGCGCAGGAGCCTAAACAGCTCCTGCACCAGGATCGGGCTCAGGCCCAGCGAAGGCTCGTCGAGCAGCATCAATCGGGGGCGCGCGAGCACGCCGCGCGCGATGGCGAGCATCTGCTGCTCGCCGCCGGAGAGCACGGAGGCGGAGAGGTGGCGGCGCGCGGCAAGATTGGGAAAGCGTTCGTACAGGCGCCCGATCTCGGCGCGCACCGCCGCCGCGTCGCGCCTGCCGTAGGCCCCCATGAGCAGGTTCTCCTCGACGCTGAGCGACATCACGATGCGCCGCCCCTCCGGCACCAGCGCCAGGCCGGCGGCGATGCGCTCTCCGGTCGCGCGGGTCGTGACGTCCCGGCCGCCGACGGCGACGCTGCCTTCCTGGGCGGGGACGAGCCCGAAGATTCCCTTGAGAAGCGAGCTCTTGCCGGCGCCGTTGGCGCCGAGCACCGCGACGACCTCGCCTTCGTCCACCGACAGGCTCACGCCGCGCACCGCAACCACGCGGCCGTAGCGCACCGACAGCGACTGGACCTCAAGCAGCATAGTCTTCCGCTCCGAGATAGGCCTCGCGCACGCGGCGGTCCGCGTGGATGTCACCGGTCGGGCATTCGGCGATCTTCTGACCGAAGTTGAGCACCACCACGCGCGGGCACAGCCGGCCGACGAAATGCATGTCGTGCTCCACGACGACCAGCGTCACGCCGCGCGCCGCGATCGCTTCCAGCGCCTGGTGCAGCGCCTCGGTCTCGGCCGGGTTGAGGCCGGCCGCCGGCTCGTCGAGCAGCAGCACCCGGGGCGCGGCGAGCAGCGCGCGCACCAGCTCGATGCGCTTCTGCACGCCGTAGGGCAAACCCCCGGCCACTTCATTCGCATATCGCTCGAGGCCGGCAGCGGCGAGCGCGGCGCGCGCTTCCTGGCGCCAGCGGTTGGCGCGGCCCAGGCCCACCGGCTGCAGCATCGCGGCCACGCCCGGCGCGCGCGCGTACTGCGTGATCATCACGTTCTCGATCACCGTCAGGTGCTGCATCAGGCGGATATTCTGGAAAGTGCGCGCGAGGCCGCGCCGGATGCGGTGGCGCGAAGGCAGCGCCGTAATGTCGCTTTTCTCCAGAAATATTTCTCCGGAGTCCACGGGGTAGACCCCGGTGATGAGGTTGAATACCGTGGTCTTGCCGGCGCCGTTGGGCCCGATCAGCGCAAGGCGCTCGCCGGCCTGCACCCCGAACGACAGCTCGTCGATGACCCTGAGCCCGCCGAAGCTCTTGCTGAGGTTCCTTATCTCGAGAACCATGCTTTCCTCAGGATCACCCCCTGCGGGCGCAGCGCCATGATGGCGATAATCAGGCAGGCGAAAATCACATAGCGCCAGGCGGCGCTGCCGCGCAGCAGCTCGGGAAGCAGCGTGAAGACGGCGGCGCCGAGCAGCGGGCCCCATACCGTCTGCGTGCCGCCCAGCAGGACGTAGAGCACGACGTAGATGGAGAAAAGCACGCCGTAGTTCTGCGCCTCGATGTAGTTGAAGTGGTGCGCATAGAGCGCGCCGGCGAGCCCGGCGAGCGCCGCGCCGGCGGTGAACGCCGCGCTCTGCAGCCCGCGCACGGACAGGCCCATCAGGTCCGCGACCCGCTCATCGTCGCTCACTGCAGTGACGCTGATGCCGAAGCGGGTGTGGAACAGCAGCGCCACCAGCGCGAGCACGCCGAGCGCGAACGTCGCGACTGTCGCAAAACCGATATGCGCCGGAACCGGGTAGCCCGAGGCGCCGCCGACGGCGTCCATGTTGAGGATCGCCCCTTGCACCACCTGATTGAGCGCGAAGGTGGCGAGCGCGAGGTAAATGCCGCGGGTGCGCAGGATCGGGAAGGCGACCAGCCAGCCGACGAACCCGGCCATCGCCAAGCCCGCGAACGCGGCCACGACGGGGTGCGCGGAGAAGCTGTTGGAAAGATAGCCCGCGCTGTAGGCGCCGATGGCCACGAACGCCGCTACGCCCAGGTTGAGCTGCCCGGCGACCATCGGCAGGAAGGCCGCGTAGGCGAGGATGGTGTTGATGGCGAGCAGCACCAGCACGCTCTCGAGGTAGCCGCTCATCAGATCCTCTGCTGGCGGACCACGCCGCCGAGCAGCCCGGTCGGGCGCACGAAAAGAATGGCGAGCAAGAGGCCGTACACCGCGATGTCCACGGCGCGCGCCCCCAGCCAGTGGATCGAGAACGTCTCCACCACGCCGATGAGCAGGCCGCCCAGGATCGCGCCCCAGATGTTGCCCATGCCGCCCACCACCATGGCCGAGATGCCTTTCAGCGCCACTTCCTCGCCCATGAAGGGACTGGCCTGCTGGTAGTTCACCGCGAACAGGAAGCCGCTCAGCGCGGTGAACAGGCCGCCGACGATGAACACGACCGGCACGACGCGCGAAACCGGAACGCCGAGCAGCGTCGCGGTCTCCGGGTCCTCGGCGATGGTGCGCAGGCCGCGGCCGATGCGCGTGCGCTTGAGGAGGGCGTCCAGGCAGGCGACGGCCGCAATGGCGCAGCCCAGGCCGACGAGCTGCGGCACCGCGATCACGGTCGCGCCCACGCGCCAGCTCACCGTCTCGAAGGGCAGGGGCACGCGCTGCTGGTCCGACCCCCAGGCGATCAGCGCCAGGTTCTCGAACAGGATCAGGAAGGCCATCGAGGTGACCAGCGGCACGAAATGCTGCGAGCGGCTCATCAGGCGGTAGGTAAAGCGCTCGACCAGGAGGGACAGCAGGCCGCCGGAGGCCACGGCGAGCAGCGCGGCCACCGGCCAGGCAATCCCCGCCCTCAGGAAGAACCACGTCAGCATGCCGGCCACCATGAAAAGCCCGGGGATGCTGAAGTTGAGGAAGTTGAGCACGCCGATGGCGAGGGTGAACGCTACTGCGACCAGCGCGTACACGCTGCCGAGCATCAGCCCGTTGATCAGTTGCTGCTCAAGCATGCTTGCCGATGTGGGCCATGACCCTTTCGGATCCTGCCAGCAGCGCCTCGAGGAAGCGCATCGCATGCCGGAAGGAGGACGCGCTCACCTGCGCGAAGAACGCGTTGTTGACGGTGCGCAGCTCGGGCACCAGCTTCTCGATGCGGCGCCGGCCGGCCGCGGTCACGCTGATCAGCGTGCTGCGCGAGTCGTGCGGGTTGGGGCGCTTGGCGAGCAGGCCGCGCTCGATGAGGCGCCGCGACTCCGAGGTGATGAAGGCGCTGGTGACGCGCAGGTTCCTGGCGAGCGAGCGCACCGGAATGCCGCCCGCGCCCTGCAGGTAGGCGACCGTGATGAGCAGCGCGTACTGCGGCCCGGTCAGCCCGATGCGCCGGGCGAGGAAGTCGCGCACGCGGCGCAGCCGCTCCTCCACCAGCAGCAGGCGGTAGATGAGACGGCGGAACTCGACGTCGCTGCCGCCGACCAGCAGCGCGCGCCGCGTGACGGTGACCGGCGGCTGGTAACCGCCGGTTTTCAAACGTCCACGTAACGCGTGTCGTTGAGGAGATGCTCCTCGACCGGGATGTGGAGCGAGTCGTGCACCGTGTTGTAGAACTTCCAGAATCCCACCACGCAGGCGAGCTCGACAATCTGCGGCGGCGACAGATGCTTTTTCAGATCGTCGAGGATTTCCCGTGGAACGGCGTCGGGCGCAGCCGAGGCCGCCCTGACATAGTCGAAGCAGGCGCGCTCCATGGGATTGGCCGGCTGATAATCGTCGTCCAGGATCTGCAGCAGGTCGTTTTGCGACAGGCCCCAGCCCTCGGCCTGGCCTTTGTCGCGCGTCAGCATGTTGCAGCTGTGCGCGGTGCAGTAGGCGCAGCCGTTGGTCTTGCAGGCGACCGCCGCAAGCTTGCGCTTGAGGAGCTGGTCGAGGGTAGAGCTCGGGTCGCGCATGACGTTGCTGTTCAGGCGGAACAGCGTCTCGGCGATCTCCGGGCGGTAGGCGTAGAGCTTGAGCGCGTTGGGCAGGAAGCCCATGCGCTTCATGTACGGCTCGACCACGGGACGCAGGCGCTCGACCACCTGCGCGTCGGGCACGTAGGGGATGAACGGCTCGGTCTCTTGCTTGACGCGCGGCTCGGGGATGTCTCGTTTCACAGGAAGTCTCCTATCTTTACTTTGCCCCAGTGCCTGGGGTAGCTGCGGATGAAATCTTTCGGGTCATGGCGCGACTTGACGGTGGCGTCGATGCCTATCTTGCCCACCGTGCGCCAGAACGGGTCCTTTGTCAGAGGCTCGGCGGATGGGTCATACGGCGAGCCTCTCGTATGCGGCACCACGATCATGTCGCGCGCCGGGTCGCAGCGCGTGGCGATGGCGTAGTACACGTCGGCGGGGTCGTCGAGGTTGGTGTCGGGGCTCACCGCCACCACCATCTTGGTGTTGAGCCAGGGCGAGCCCATGGCCAGCATGAGCGCGTCGTTCACCATGCCCTCGCGCGGATAGTCGAACTGCAGGAGGCAGGAGAGCGCCGCGCCCCAGGTGGGAAAGCGCACGTCCTTCACCGCCAGGCCGATCTCGGTGAGGCGGTTGTAGAGCATCGCCTCGTGGCACAGGCGCGGCAGCGGCTGGTGGTCGGTGTCCGGGCAGGTCTGGTGGTTGCGCGCGATCGGCCGGTCGGCGCGCATGGTCATGGCGGTGAGGGTGAATTCCGGCAGCTTGGAGCTCTTGGGCAGGTAGTAGCCCGAAGGGCCGACCGAGACGCCCACCTCCTGCATGGGGCCGAGCTCGACGTAGCCCTCGACCACGATCTCGGCCTGGGCGGGCACGCGCATGTCCAGCGTCTCGCAGGGCACCATCTCGATGTCCTGGTCCATGATCGTGCCGACCATCTCCAGCTCGCCCCACATGTCCATGTGCAGGCCGGAGAAATTGGCCATGATCTCGTAGGCCGGGTGCACCCCGAACACGATGACGAACGGCATGCGCGTGTGCCCGAGCTCGCGGTACTTGCGCATGATGAGGTGCGTGTGCGGCGTGACGAAGCTCGGCAGCCCGCTGCGCGGCCCGGTGACGATGGTCCCGGCGTGCGAGGTGTTGTGGAAGCCGGTCTCGGGGTCGACCACGATGTTCATCGCGGTGACGTAGGGCTGCGTCTCCTGCTCGCTGTGGATGGGGATCGGCAGCTTCGTCCAGTCCACCTGGCTTCCAGTGAATCTCTGCTCCTTCACGGGCCCGTCGCTTACGTTGACGAAGCCGCGCGGCGGCCGGCGCAGGCGGTAGGCGAGCGTGCGCAGGTAGTCCTCGCGCGTCACGCCGAGCGCGCGCGCCTGCAGCTCGCGGTGCTTCACCAGGATGTCGCACAGGCGAAAGCCGGGCTTTTCGACGATGTTCTCGAACAGGATCGGCGTCTCGCTCTGCGCCGAAAGCGCCGGGATGTACTCCAGGCTCACCGGCTTGGTGATGCGGGTGACGATGTCCGCGTTGCTCGCAAGGTAGCCGCGCAGGTCCTTGTCGAGCGGTTTTGCGGGGGTGTAAGGTGGGGCGGCGTGGCTGACCGACAGGCGGGCGCTCTTCATGGAATACTCCGGTGACAGTGGCACTTTAATTAACTTACTTAACGAAGGTCAAGCGTGCTGAAGACGGGAAAGGAATACCTCGAGAGCATCCGCGACGGCCGCACGATCTACCTGGCCGACGAGCGCGTCGAGGATGCGACGGCGCATCCGGCGTTCCGCAATGGTGCACGTACCTACGCCGCGCTGTACGACCTGAAGTGCCGGTCCGAGCTGCGCGAGGTGATGAGCTACGAGGAGGGCGGCGAGCGCTACAGCATGCATTTTCTGCGCCCGCGCAGCCGCGAGGATTTGATGCGGCGCACACGCGCGCACGAGCTGATCGCCGATTTCGGCTGCGGCGTGCTCGGGCGCTCGCCCGACGCCGGCGCGGGCTCGGTGACCGGGATGGCCATGAAGCCCGAGATCCTGGAGCAGAAGGGCGGCCACAAGGACCACCTGCTCGCGATCTGGCAGCAGCTGCGCCGCGAGGACGAGTTCCTGGTCTACGCCATCCTGCCGCCGCAGGGCGGCCGCGACCCGAAGTTCTACGAGGGCTCGGGGCGCAAGGTGCCGGCGCTGCGGGTGACGAAGGAAACCGATGCCGGCGTGGTGCTGAACGGCATGAAGATGCTCGCCACCGGCGCGGCCTTCGCCAACCAGATCATGATCGGCAACATCCTGCCGCTCGCGCCCGACCAGCTCAAGGAGTCGGTCACCGCGATCATTGCGCCGAACCTGAAGGGCCTGTCGCTGTGGGCGCGCAAGTCCCTGGAGCGCGAGGTGCGCCACGAGTTCGACTATCCCCTCACGGCCCGCTACGACGAGTCGGACTGCATGCTGGTGTTCCAGGACGTCTTCGTGCCGTGGGAGCGCATCTTCGTGCACGACAACCCGGAGCTCGCGCGCGCGGTGCTGGTCAATACGCCGGCCCACGTGATGGCCAACCACCAGTCCAACGTGCGCTTTCGCTCCAAGCTGCGCTTTCTCCTGGGCATCGCGAGCCTGGTGACGCACTCTACCGGTGCGCGCGACGTGCCGGTGGTGCGCGAGACGCTCGGCAGGTTCGCCGCCGCCGAGGCCGGCTTCAGCGCGATGATCGACGCGCAGCACATGGCCTGCCAGGAGATCGACAACGGCTACGTGCTCTACAACCGGCGCTACATGTACGCGGCGCTGCACTGGGCGATGGAGAACCACTCCCTCCTCATCGACCAGATCCGCGAGCTGATGGGCGGGGGCATGTTCCAGTTCCCGGCGAGCGTGTCGGTGCTGAACGATCCTTCGCTCAAGGCGCTGTTCGAGGAGTACTGGACCACGCCGAAGGAAAGCGCGCTCGACCGGCTGAAGCTCTTCAAGCTCGCCTGGGATCTCATCGGCTCCGAATGGGCGAGCCGCGCCACCTCGTACGAGAAGTTCTTCGTCGGCCCGGCGTTCTCGGTGCGCAACTACAACTTCATCAACTGCCCGTGGGAGCGCTACCAGGACACGGTGCGCGGGTTCATGAAGAGCTACTGATGGAACCGGTCTTGTTCATAAGCGGCCTGAGCGGCCGCGCTTCGTTCTGGAGCCGGCAAGTCGATGCCTGCGCGCGGCGGTTTGCCCCGATCACCTACGATCTCGCCGCGCGCACGAGCGTGGAAGAGCTGGCGCGCGACGCGCTCGAGCTGCTCGATGCGCGCGGCATCGCGCGCTGCCACGTCGTCGGGCATTCCACCGGCGGGGCGATCGCGCAGATCCTCGCTGCCCGCTACCCGCAGCGCGTGGAGCGCCTCGTGCTGAGCGCCACGTGGTGCGCGCCCACGGCGCCGTTCCTTGCCCTTTTCCGCCTGCGAAAACGCCTTCTGAGCGAGCTGGGGGCACAGCCCTACAGCACGCTTGCCGCGCTCACGGGTTGGCCGGACGACTGGCTCGAGCAGCATCCCGAGCTGCTGGCAGCGGGCGGCGATCCGGCAGAAACGCCGGGGCTGCTCGCGCGCATGGACGCGATCCTCGCCTTCGACGGACAGAGCGCGCTTGGCGCGATCCGCGCGCCGACGCTGGTCGTGTGCGCCGAGGACGATCGCATCGTCCCGGTGGGTCACTCGAAGCGCCTCGCTGCGGCGATCCGGGGCAGCGAGTTGCGGCTGCTGACCTACGGCGGGCACTTCCCGCAGGTCAGCGCGACCGATCTCTACAATGCCCTGTGGATGGAGTTCCTCGATGAATGAGAAAGGTGTGGCGCTTTTCGTCGGCGCCGAAGAGGGTCAGTCCTACTGGCAGCCGCGGCCCTCGAGCGGCTATGTCACCGTCAAGATCAGCCCGTACAACTCGCCGCACGACCTCATCTCGGCCGGCGTGCAGGTGCTCGAGCCCGGCGCCTCGGTGCGCCGCCATGCGCACGAGCGCTCTGCCGAGATCCTGTTCGTGTTCGAAGGCGAGGGCAAGGCCGAGATCGAGGGCCAGTGGCACCGCGTGAGCCAGGGCTCGACCCTGATGGTCGGGCGCTTCGTGCAGCATTACGTCGAGAACGACGGCAAGGTGCCGCTCAAGCTCTTCTGGGCGATCATGCCCGCAGGGCTGGAGGACTGGTTCCAGGCGCTCGGCCGGCCGCGCTGGCCCGGCGAGCCGGCGCCGGCGCCCTTCGAGCGCCCTGACCACATCGACGAGATCCAGCGCCGCATGCGCTTCATGTAAGGCGGCGGGTGCTACGCCAGGGTCATGTCGGTAGCATCGACGCGAACAGCGTGGCGATGCCGAGGAAGGAGAAAAATCCCACCACGTCGGTCACGGTGGTGAGGATGATGGAGGAGGCGGTCGCCGGATCTTGCCCGAAGCGATGCAGCAGCACCGGCACCATCGCCCCGGCGATGCCCGCGGCGACCATCGAGATCACCATCGACAGCGAGATCACCATCACCAGCCCCAGGGAGCGGCTCCAGAGGTAAACCCCGAGCGCCGTGGTGGCGGCGACCGCGAGGCCGTTCATGAGCCCGGCCGCGGCTTCCTTGAGGAGCACCTGCGGCCAGTGGCGCAGGCTGATCTCGCGCAGCACCAGAGCGCGCATGGTCACCGCGAGCGCCTGCGCCCCCGCGTTGCCCGACTGGCCGGCGACCACCGGCAGCAGCACCGCGAGCGCGGTGACCTTGGCGATGGTGCCCTCGAATAGGCCGACCACGGCGGCGGCGAGGAAGGCGGTGATCAGGTTGATCTGCAGCCACGGCAGCCGCTTCCTCACCGCGAAGCCCGGACCCGACAGCGCGCGCTCGTCGCGGCTCGCGCCCACCATGGTCTGGATGTCGAGGCTCGCCTCC
>CAZJJC010000375.1:0-4270 GCA_964546195.1 uncultured Enterobacteriaceae bacterium
GCGCCTTCGCTGGCGAACCAGTGCTGAACCTCGAGCGAGCCGCCGCCATCGCTCGAGCGCGCCACGGCGAAGCCGGCGAAATTCTCCGCGATCGACCTCAGGGTGACGTAGTCGCGCGGCGCCGCCGCCGCGGGGGCGAAAAGCGCGAGCACCGTGTGCTCGCGCGACGCGATCCACTCCAGATAGGTCTGCGCAGCCTCCGCGCTCGCGCGCGGATCGGGCAGCATGAAAAGAGAATCGGCCTGGTCCAGGACCAGAAACGCGCCGCGCTGCGCGCAGCTCAGCTCGAGCTCCTTGACGAATGCCTGCGCGCCGGCGCAGAACATGCGCTTGCCGGCCTCCGCCGCGAGCTGGAATATCGCGAGCTCGCCGCGCCGCGCGTGCGCGCCCAGGGCGTAGCCCGCGAGCCGCGCCTTGCGCAGGAACATCGCCGGGTCGCTGGGGGTCACCAGCACGCAGGGCTTTGCGGCCTGCAGGGAGGCCGCCAGGGCGGCGGCGGCAAGCGGCAAGCGCACCGCCTGCTGATCGCAGACCAGGCTGTAGAGCATGCCGGCGGACAGGGTGCCGATGCGATCCGGCAGGTCGTTCAGGCCCAGGCGCGCCAGCGCGAAGCCGTCCGTCTTTTCGTGCTCCGGAAGCGCTTCCCGAATAGCGGCGCTGACGTGCTCCCGCGCTCTTTCCACTTTTGGCCTTGCCCGCAGTGATGTCGAGGTAACGGCCAAATGGTACGGACGGCGCTGGTGGGAAAAGACCACGGCGCATGCGCCTTCCGGCATCCCCCGGAAGGACCTGCGCTGCTGCGCCCACGTGTCACGCGCCGCCCCGTTTTGGAGTACATTAGCCGGGAAATTTGTTTGGGGTCCAAACAATGCAGCCCAACGTCCATCTCGCCCTGCAGGTCAACGGCGAGCCCGCCGCGGCGTCCTTCGCGCCCTACAAGACGCTGCTCGAGGTGCTGCGCGAGGACCTGCAGCTCACCGGCACCAAGCACGGCTGCGAGCTCGGCGAGTGCGGTGCCTGCGCGGTGCTGATCGACGGGGAGCCGCAGCTCTCCTGCCTGGTGCTCGCCGTGGAATGCGAAGCCCGCGCCATCGACACGGTGGAAGGCCTGGCGCGCGGGGCCGAGCTGCACCCGCTGCAGGCGGCGTTCGCCGATCTTGGCGCGGCCCAGTGCGGCTACTGCACGCCCGGCATTCTCATGACCGCGAAAGCCCTGCTGGAGCGGGAAAAGCGCCCGTCGCGCGAGCGCATCAAGGAAGCCATCTCGGGCAATCTTTGCCGCTGCACCGGCTACCAGCAGATTTTCGAGGCGATCGAGGAAGCCGCGCGGCGGATGGAACATGAAAGTCCTCGGTAAGCCGCGCCGGCGCGTCGACGGCCGCGCCAAGGTCACCGGCCAGACGCGCTTCGCCGACGACGTCATCCTGCCGCGCATGCTGCACATGCGCCTGCTTCGCTCGCCGCATCCTCACGCATTGATTGAATCTATTGATTGTGAAAGAGCGAGGGCGCATCCCGGCGTGCACCTCGTCCTCACCGGCAAGGACTTCCCGATCAGCTTCGGCATCCTGCCGGTGACGCAGGACGAATACCCGCTCGCCCCCGAGCACGTGCGCTACGTCGGCGACCCGGTCGCCGCGGTGGTTGCGCAGGACGAGCAGACGGCCGGCGCGGCTTTGGACCTCATCGACGTGAAATACAAGATTCTTCCCACGATCAGTTCTCCGGAAGAAGCGCTGGCGACACCGGAGCCACGCATCCATGCCTACAGCGAGGCGGGCAACATCCACCGGCTGCAGGCCTTCGAGTTCGGCGACGTGGAAGCGTCGCTGGAAAAATCCGATCACGTGTTCGAGGACCTGTTCTTCTACGAGGGCAACACGCACCTGCCGATCGAGCAGCATGCGGCGGTGGCGGCGCTCGACCCGGACGGCAAGCTGACCCTGTGGTCCTCGACCCAGGTGCCGCACTACGTGCACCGCTCCCTTGCCCGGGTTCTGCAGCTCTCAGCCGCGCAAATAAGGGTGATTGCGACCCCCAACGGCGGTGGCTTCGGCGGCAAGTGCGACGTCTGCAACCACGAAATGGTGGCCGGCAAGGCGGCCCTGCTGCTAGGGCGCCCGGTCAAGATCTGCCTCAACCGCGAGGAAGTCTTCTACATGCACCGCGGCCGGCACCCGGTGCTGATGAAGTTGCGCACCGGCGTCACCAACGAGGGCAAGCTCACCGGCATGCACCTGCAGACGCTGGTCGACGGCGGCGGCTACGGCTCCTACGGCGTGGCGAGCACCTTCTACACCGGCGCGCTGCAGACCGTGACCTACGAGCTGCCGCGCTACAAATTCGACGCGGCGCGCGTGTTCACCAACAAGCCGCCCTGCGGCCCCAAGCGCGGCCACGGCACGCCGCAGCCGCGCTTCGGCCAGGAGGTCCAGCTCGACAAGATCGCCGAGAAGCTCAGGCTGGACCCGGCGCAGCTGCGCCTGGGCATGGTGCTCAAGCCCGACTCGCTCACCGCCAACTGGCTCAAGATCGGCTCCATCGGCCTCGCGCAGTGTATTCGTCAAGTCGTAGACCGGTCCGGGTGGAACGATAAATTCAAGAAACTTCCCTTCGGACAGGGCGTCGGCATTGCCTGCGGCTCGTACCTTTGCGGCGCCGGGCTGCCGATCTACTGGAACAAGATGCCGCAGTCCGGCGTGCAGCTGCTTGTCGACCGCAGCGGCCAGGTCACCGTGTTCTGCGGCGCGACCGAGATCGGGCAGGGCTCGGACGACGTGCTCGCGGCGATCGTCGCCGAGGTGCTCGGGATCGATCCCTTCACCATCCGCTGCGTCACCGGCGACACCGGCATCACGCCGGTCGACCTCGGCTCGTACTCCAGCCGGGTGACGGTGATGATGGGCAACGCGGCGATCCAGGCAGCGCAGAAGGTGAAGGACCAGATCGCCCTCGCCGCCGCCGAGCAGCTCGAGGTTGCGCCCGACAAGCTGGTCTTCGCCGACGGCACGGTCTCTTTTGAAAACAGAAAACTGACCTTCGCCGAGGCGGCAGGATTCGCCGAAGAGAAGTTCGGCACGCTCGGTGCGGTCGGCTCGTACAAGCCGCCGCGCTCGCCGGGGCGCTTCAAGGGCGCGGGGGTGGGGCCTTCTCCGGCCTATTCGTATTCGGCCTGCGTGGTAGAAGCCGAGGTCGATCCCGCGACCGGCTGGATCACGGTGCCCAAGATCTGGATCGCGCACGACATCGGGCGCACGATCAACCCGGTGCTGGCGCGCGGGCAGGTGGAGGGCAGCGTCTACATGGGACTGTCCGAGGCGCTAATGGAAGAGCAGGTCTTCCGGCGCCTGCCGCCGAAGCTCTCCAACGCGCTGGTGCACAAGATCCCGTCGATGCTCGAATACAAGAGCCTCACTTCGCTCGACATGCCGGAAGTCGACACCCTCCTGGTCGAGGACCCGGACCCGAACTGCCCCTTCGGCGCCAAGGAAGTGGGACAGGGGCCGCTGCTGCCGGTCATGCCGGCGGTGGCCAACGCCATCTACGACGCGGTGGGCGTGCGCATCGACGAGATTCCGATCACGCCCGATAAGGTTTTGAAAGCTCTGGAGCTCAAGAAGCAGGGAAAACCCGGCCGGGTGGGCCCGGAATCGTTTCCCTCCGTCCCCTATCCCCAACCCGTCGAAGTGGCGCCGCCATGGGAAGGCGGCGACGGCAACGCGAAGAAGGGCGCCGAGAAGCCCAGGATGAAGGCGGGCGCGGCATGATGCGCCTGCCGTGGTTCGAGCACCGCGCGCCGAACACGCTGGAGGAGGCGGCGCGCATCCTTGCGGGCGAAGGGCCGAACGCCATGCTGATCGCCGGCGGCACCGACCTCCTGCCGAACATGAAGCGGCGCCACCAGGCACCGAAGGTTCTCGTATCGATCAGGCGCCTCCTGAAAGGCAACGGGCAGGCTTTGGGGGCGGGGACGACGCTCGCCGAAATCGTGCGCAAGACGGAGCTGCCCACGGGCCTGCGCCAGGCGGCGCACCAGGTGGCGACGGTGCACCTGCGCAACATGGGCACGCTAGGCGGCAACCTGTGCCTGGACACCCGCTGCAACTACTACAACCAGAACTACGAATGGCGCAAGGCGATCGACTTCTGCCTGAAGAAGGACGGCGATGTCTGCTGGGTGGCGACCGCGAGCAAGCGCTGCGTCGCCGCCTCGTCCACCGACTGCGCGCCGGCGCTGATGGCCATCGGCGCGAGCGTGAGGCTGGTCTCC
>CAZJJC010000376.1:0-2788 GCA_964546195.1 uncultured Enterobacteriaceae bacterium
TCTTATCTCTTCCACGCAATCCTGCGGTCCCTCGAGCGCCACGATGGAGGCCACCTGGATCGGGGTGAAGCTGCCGTAGTCGTGGTAGCTCTTGATGCGGGCGAGCGCGTTCACCAGGTCGCGATTGCCGACCATGAAGCCGATGCGCCAGCCGGCCATGTTGTAGCTCTTCGACATGGTGAAGAACTCGACCGCGATGTCGCGCGCCCCCGGAACCTGCATGATCGAAGGCGCCTGGTAGCCGTCGAAGGTGATGTCGGCGTAAGCCAAGTCGTGCACGACGAGGATGTCATGCTGCTTTGCCAGTGAAATGATCTTTTCAAAGAAAGGCAGGTCGACGCACCTGGCGGTCGGGTTGGACGGGAAGCCGAGCACCAGCATCTTGGGCTTGGGGGTGAGCTCGCGAATGGCGCGCTCGAGCTCCTCGAAGAAGTCCACCCCGGGAGTCATGCGCACCGAGCGGATGTCGGCACCGGCGATGATCGCGCCGTAGATGTGGATCGGGTAGGACGGGTTGGGCACGAGCACGGTGTCGCCGCGCTCGAGGCACGCGAGCATCAGGTGCGCGAGGCCCTCCTTCGAGCCGATGGTGACGATCGCCTCGGCGTCGGGGTCCAGCTCCACGCGGTAGCGCCGCCGGTACCAGGCGGCGATGGCGCGCCGCAGGCGCGGGATGCCCCTGGACACCGAGTAGCCGTGCGTGTCGTGGCGCTGCGAGGCTTCGACCAGCTTTTCGACAATGTGCGGCGGCGTCGGCCCGTCGGGGTTGCCCATCGACAGGTCGATCACGTCCTCGCCGCGCCGCCGCGCGTTCATCTTCAACTCGTTGGTGATGTTGAAGACGTACGCAGGCAGCCGCTTGATCCTTGAAAACTCTCGCATTCTCGAATTGTAGGGGTTTTCCGGCCGGGAGCTAATGGCGGCGGTAGGCCTGCAGGCGGCGCACCCGGTCCTGCTCCAGGCGCCTTGCCCCATCGAGCAGCGCTCGCTCGCGCATCGCGAGCAGGACGCCGGCCGCCGCGCCGAGTAGCCCCAGCAGCAGCGATACCAAGCCGATGTGCACGCGATCGAGCAGCCACAACGTGGCTTCGTGCAGGACAAGCCCGCTTTGCGGAATGAAGCCGAGCACCGGGTCCGCTTCCGGGCCGCGCAGCTTCGCATGAGCGGAAAACGCGAGCGACGCGGGAAGCCGCACCCACTCGCCGGACTGCAGCCGGGTGACGTACTGCCACAGGAAAAGCCCGAGGCCGTGGAGCGCGAGACAAACCCCCGCGAGCGCCAGGGCGGCGCCGAACAGCCAGATCGCGCGAGCCTTAACCCGGAACCACACGTCTGTAGAATTCTAGCAGTGAAGCTGCACGCCTCCCCGCCCGGCGCCGTAAACACCTTCACCGGATACGGCGAGGGCTACGTCATGGTCAACGCAGAGCGCCGTGAAACGAGCGTGGTCGTGCTGCCCGAGCGCGTGGTGGCGTGGCCGGCAAAAGGCTTCGACGCCCTGACGCTCGAAGACTTTTCCTTTGTCCTGGAATTGAAGCCCGAGATCGTGCTGCTCGGCACCGGCGGGCGGCAGCGCTTTCCGCACCCCCGCCTCACGCGGGCGCTTGTCCAGGCCGGCGTCGGCGTGGAAGTGATGGACGTGCAGGCCGCCTGCCGCACCTACAACATTCTCGTCGCGGAGGAGCGCAGGGTGGCGGCCGCGCTGCTGTTCGCATGACGCTTTTCCCGGGCTTTGCGTCTCGGAAGATCCGCACCAGCGGGGCAAGCATCAATCTGAAAACCAAAGGGCAAGGCGCTCCCGTGCTGCTTCTGCACGGCTATCCGCAGACCCACGCGATGTGGCACAAGGTGGCCCCGGAGCTTTCGCGCGAGTTCACGGTGGTCTGCCCCGACCTGCGCGGCTATGGCGATTCGTCCAAGCCCAGGGGCCTGCCCGATCACTCCAATTACTCCAAGCGCGCGATGGCGCTCGACATGGCCGAGGTGATGAGCGCACTCGGCCACGAGCGCTTCCACGTCGTGGGCCACGACCGCGGCGGCCGCGTCGCCCACCGCCTTGCGCGCGACCACGGCAGGCGGGTGCGCTCGCTCACGGTGCTCGACATCTCGCCGACGCTCAAGATGTACCAGGGCACCAACCTGCAGTTCGCCAAGGCGTACTGGCACTGGTTCTTCCTGATCCAGGAGGCGCCGACGCCCGAGCGCATGCTCGAGGGCCAGGCGCCCTTCTACATCCTGAAAAGGCTGGGAAGGGGAAAAAGCGGGCTTAAGCACTTCTCGAAAGAAGCCATGGCGCAGTACGTGCGCGCGTTCAAGGACCCGCGCACCCTGCATTCGACCTGCGAGGATTACCGCGCGGCCGCGACCATCGACCTGATCCACGACCAGCGAGACAGGGCCAGGCTGAAGATGCCGGTGCTCGCGCTGTGGGGCAAGCACGGGGTGATCGAGGCGCTGTTCAACTGCCTGTCCGACTGGCGCGAGGTGGCCGCCGACGTGCGCGGCCGCGCCCTGCCCTGCGGCCATTTCATTCCCGAGGAAAAGCCGAAGGCGCTTCTTGCGGAGCTGCGGCGCTTCCTTAGGGAAACCGCCTAATCGCGTCTCGCAGCTGATCGGTAAGACTGCCCAGGCGATACAGGAAGCGCTCCAGCGCATATCTTTGAGAAACCGAACACTGATTCCCCTTTGCGATCAGTCCTCTAAACCGGCTCTTGCAGCAGCAGTAAAAAAAGTGTCTACTGAAAACGTTACGACGCATTGCTAAGAAGGGTCTCAAGACCCTCTGCAA
>CAZJJC010000377.1:0-2380 GCA_964546195.1 uncultured Enterobacteriaceae bacterium
GCGGAGCGCTTCGGCCTCGCCCAGCTGCACCAGCTGCGCGGACGCGTGGGCCGCGGTGCGCGCCAGAGCGACTGCATCCTGCTCTTCGGCGACAGGCTTTCCGACAACGCCCGCCAGCGCCTGCAGGCGATCTTCGAGAACGCGGACGGCTTCAAGGTCGCGGAGCTCGATCTGAAGCTGCGCGGCGAGGGCGATCTGCTCGGCGAGCGCCAGAGCGGCGACCCGCTGCTGCGCTTCGCCGACCTCGATCTCGACCGCGGCCTGGTGCCCGAGGCGCAGGAGGCCGCCCTTTGGCTGATCGAGGCCGACCCGGCCGCGGCGCGCCGCCACGTCGCGCGCTGGCTCGGGGCGCGCGCGGAGCTCTCGCATGCCTGAGCTATCCTAGCGCGTGGACCGCGCTGCCCTTGCCCGGCGAGTGGGCGCCTACGAGCGCCTCATGCGCCTCGACAAGCCGATCGGCACGCTGCTGCTTCTCTGGCCGACGTTCTGGGCGCTGTGGCTCGCCTCCGGCGGCCGCCCGCGCCCGGATCACGTGCTCATCTTCTTCACCGGCACGGTGCTGATGCGCTCGGCCGGCTGCGCCATCAACGACTATGCCGACCGCGAGTTCGACCCGCACGTCGCGCGCACGCGCGCCAGGCCGCTCGCCGCCGGCGAGATCCAGCCCTGGGAGGCGCTGGCCGTGGCCGCGGCGCTCGCGCTGGCGGCTTTCGGCCTGGTGCTCTTCCTCAACGCCTTCGCCGTTGCGCTCTCGGTCGCGGCGCTGCTGGTCGCGGCGAGCTACCCGTTCAGCAAGCGCTTCTTCTCCCTGCCGCAAGCCTACCTCGGCATCGCCTTCGGTTTCGGCATCCCGATGGCCTACGCCGCGCTCCAGCAGCGCCTGCCGCTGGAATGCTGGCTGCTGCTGGCGGCCAATGTGTGCTACTCGTTCGCCTACGACACCGAATACGCCATGGTGGACCGCGACGACGATGCGAAGCTCGGCATACGCACCTCGGCGCTGACGCTCGGGCACTGGGACGTGCCGGCCGTGATGGCGAGCTACGGGCTGATGCTGGCGCTGCTCGCCGCGGTCGGCATGCTGGCCCGGCTCGCCTGGCCGTTTTACCTCGGCCTCGCGGCGGCCGGCGCCATGATGGTCTACCATGGGTTCCTGATTCGCGGCCGCAGCCGCGAGGGCAGCTTCAAGGCGTTCATGCACAACAACTGGGTCGGCGGCGCGGTGTTCGCCGGCATCGTACTGAGCTTCCTGGTCCGAGGGCCGTGATGAACGCGGACGTGAGCCCCGCCATCACCCGCTTCGATTTCACGACCGGTGCCCTGCGCGGGACCTACTTCACGCTTTATGCCGCCTGCCTGGTGCACCGCGGCGATCACCTGCTGGAGACGCTGCCGCTTGCCGCGATTGCGTCGCTGCGCGTGGGCTACGAGCGCGACCCGCGCAAGCTCGGCTGGGGCGTGTCGCTGGTCCTTATCGCGCTGCTGGTGTTCGCGATCTCGGGGCCGCTCGCCGAGCTCGCCGCCGGCGCCGCGGCGGAAATGGCCGCCGCCGGCGGCCAGGGCGTCGCAAGAGCGCTGCACGGCCTGTTCAGCTTCTTCGGCGCCGTGGCGAGTCTGCTCCCGCTGCTGGCTTTCGCCTGCGCCGCCGGCGGCGTCGCGCTCGGGTGGCTCGGCTGGCTGGGCAGCACCACGCTGGTGCTGGACCTCGCCGGCTCGCAGCGCATCTACCCGGTGCGCGGCCGCGATCCAGCGCTGCTCGATTTCTCCGAAGCGGTGGGCGAGCGGCTGATGTCGCTAAAGCGGTGAGCTACTCGGATTTGCGCGAGTTCCTTTTGCAGCTGGAGGCGAAAGGACAGCTGAAGAGGATAGCGGCCGAAGTCTCGCCCCGCCTGGAGATGACCGAGATCGCCGACCGCGTGCTGCGCGCGGGCGGGCCGGCCTTGCTCTTCGAGCGGCCTGCGGGCCATGCCATCCCGGTGCTGGCCAATCTGTTCGGCACGGTGGAGCGCGTCGCCTTGGCCATGGGCGTCGGCAGCGCCGCCGCGCTGCGCGACATGGGCAAGCTCCTCGCCAACCTGAAGGAGCCCGAGCCGCCCACAGGGCTGCGCGACCTGTGGGACAAGTTCCCCCTGTTCAGGCAGGTGCTGAACATGGCGCCACGCAGCCGCGCCTCGGCCCCCTGCCAGGAGATCGTGCGCGAGTCAAAGGACGTCGATCTGGGAGAGCTGCCGGTGCAGACCTGCTGGCCGGGCGACGCCGGACCGCTCCTCACCTGGGGGCTCACCGTCACGCGCGGCCCGGCGAAGACGCGCCAGAACCTCGGCATCTACCGCCAGCAGGTGATCGGCCGCGACCGCATCATCATGCGCTGGCTCGCGCA
>CAZJJC010000378.1:0-5333 GCA_964546195.1 uncultured Enterobacteriaceae bacterium
CAGCAGATCGAGCAGCCAGGCGGGCTTGAGCAGCACGTCGTGCGAATTGCGCCAGTTCGGCCGATAGGGCGTGACGAAGCCGTTGCGCGGATCGCGCTCGCGCTTGCCCGAGACCGGCAGGTCCACCGTCACGAGGAGCGCCTCGTAGCCCGCGTCCTTTGCCCGGGAGACGAGCTTTTCGCGAAACTCGCGGTCGCGCACCACATAGAGCTGAAACCAGCGCCGGCCGCTCGACTCGGCGGCGAGGCGTTCTATCGAGGTGCCGGCGGGTGTGGCGAGCGTGTACGGTATGCCGTAGGCCTGCGCGGTGCGCGCAAGCGCGATGTCGGCCCCGTGGCGCCCCGCGGCGATGCCGCCGGTGGGCGCGATCGCAAGCGGCAGGTTCGCTTCGACGTCGAACAGCCTGACCCTGGTATCGACCTGCGCCACGTTCACCAGCACTTTGGGCAGCAGCCGCACGCGCTCGAAGGCGGCGCGGTTCTCCCGCAGGGTCACCTCGTCCTCGGCGCCGCCGTCGAAGAAGTCGAAGATGGCGCGCGGCAGGCGGCGCCGCGCCAGCCGCCGCAGGTCCTCGATGCTTACCGCGTGCTCGAGGGAGGCCATCGTTTTTCTTGCATAATTGGCGGCTCACTCTACGGACTAACATGAGACGAGGCAATAAAGTAAAGCGAATCGAGGGCGTGCTCTCGCCCGTCATCACCCCGTTCGGGAAAGACTATGCGCCCGACGCCGGCCGCTTCGTGCGCCACTGCCGCTGGCTGCTGAAGAGCGGCTGCGCGGGGCTGGCGGTGTTCGGCACCAACAGCGAGGCGAACTCGATGTCGGTCGCCGAGAAGCGCGCGCTGCTCGAGGCGCTGATCGCGGGCGGCGTTCCGGCGGCTAGCCTGATGCCGGGCACGGGCCATTGCGCGCTGAGCGATTCCATCGAGATGACGCGCGCCGCGGTGGAGCTGGGCTGCGCCGGGGTGCTGATGCTGCCGCCCTTCTACTACAAGGGCGTGTCCGACGAGGGGCTGTACCGCAGTTTCGCCGAGGTGATCGAGCGCGTGGGCGACGAGCGGCTGCAGCTCTACCTGTACCACATCCCGCCGGTGTCGCAGGTGCCGATCACCCTCGGCCTGATCGCGCGGCTGCTGTCCAAGTACCCGGGAATCGTCGCCGGCGCGAAGGACTCCTCCGGCGACTGGTCCAACACCCTGGCCATGCTGGATGGCTTCGCCAAGGACGGCTTCGACGTGTTCGCCGGCAGCGAGGCCTTCCTGCTCGACAACATGCGCCACGGCGGCAAGGGCTGCATCACCGCCACCGGCAACATCAATCCCGGGCCGATCGCCGAGGTGTACCGCAACTGGCGCTCGGCGGACGCCGACCGCCTGCAGGCCGGCATCAGCGCCACGCGCAAGATCGTGCAGAAGCAGCCGATGATTCCCGCGCTCAAGGCCACGGTGGCGCACTTCGGCAACGACCCGCAATGGCGCACCTGCCGGCCGCCGCTCACCGAGCTGACTGCATCGCAGGAAGAAACCCTCATCACCGAGCTGAAAGCCGCCGGCTTCTCCATGCCCGGCCTGGGGAGTTGAAGACCGCGCTGGTCACCGGCGCGGCGCGCGAAGCATCACCCGCGCCGGAGCAGATTGCAGCAGCGCGAACCGATCGCGGCGTAGCCCTCTAGATGAGGTACTTCTTGCCGACGGCTGACGGCACAAGTTCGTCTTCGAACTCGCGGGCCAGCTGGCTTAGGGCGCGCCAGCCGGTGCAGTGCCCCGGCGCCAGTACTTTTAACCCGAACTTCTTGAGGTCGGCCACGGTCGGCGGGATCACCCTTTCGTTGATGCCCGAAAGGTGGAGCCCTCCCATCGCCCCATAAAGCGGCACCGACGGGAACACCGAGCGGGCGTGCGTCAGAACGTTGATGAGCCCCGCGTGCGAGCACGCCGAAAACACGAACTGGCCCTTGCCCTTGACATGGACCGAGATGAACCGCTCGTCCATGATGAGGGGATCGGGTTCCCACGACGTGCCGTCGAGGCTGCGTGTAAGGTGATTCGGCACCCCAGCCTCGTAGCTCGTCACGCGTGGAATCTCGCCGCTTACATAGAACGCACCCCCTGCGAGGCTCTGCGGCTCGCGCGTATTGACGACGTTTGCGCCCGCCAGCGACAGCTGCTCGGGGCCGGGCACGAGCTCATTCACGTAAAGCTGTCCGTCGGGCCGCTTGGTGGCACGCTGGCGGAACATGCCGGGGTGCACATGGCAGCTGAAGCTCTTGCTACCGCGGCGCTGCGCAATGGATTGGACCGCGGCAAGCAGGCCACCTGCATGGTCCCAATGGCCGTGGGACAGCACCACAGCTTCGATGCTTTTAAAGTCCACGCCGAGAATTTCTGCGTTTCGCTCGAACGTGGCAGCCGCTGGTCCTGCGTCGAACAGCAGCGTATGCCCAAGGCTGCCGACACGCGCGGTCAGCAGCAACGAAAGTCCGTGATGCGCGCAGCAGATAGTCGATCCCGCAAGGACGCGCAGCTTGCCCCCGGTGAGCAGCACCGACCACTCGGGCAGCACACCCGGAGGATTGGAGGACAGGCTGTCGGTGAGATTGTCCACAAGGACCAGCACTTCCAGCGCATCGACTTCAGCGATATTGAGCATCCTCGTCCCCGTAGTGTTTAGTACGATCGGAAGCGGATGGTCCGGTCGCGCTTGATCTGGTCCACTAGCGCCACTTCCCAATCGAGGTATTCGCGCGCGTGCTTCTTGTAGTCCGAGGTGTGGTCGTAGGGCTTGTACCAGACGTCGTCGCGCGTGGTGGTGGCGCGCTCCACGCCTGATTCGGCCGGCTTGCCGGCGGCGAACCACGCGGCGTTGCCGCCCTCCAGCACCTTGACGTCGGGCCACAGCGCTGCCGCTTCGGGCGCCGCGAGGTGGGCCAGGTTGCCGTCTTCCGAGGTCAGCACCAGCCGTTTTGGTTTTCCGATTCTCGCCCTGGCCTCGTCTAGCCGCGAGCGCACGCCCCACCAGGCGCCGGGAATGTGCGCGTGGTGGAAGCGAAGGCTGGTCGAAAGATCCAGCACCGTGGCGCCGGAAGCATCGGTGACGGTCTGCCACCTTTTCGCCGCCGGCGGCGGGCGCGGGCCGCTTTCGAGGGACAAGCCGGTCAGGTCCTCCAGCACGCGCACCTCGTTCCAGCCCATCTGGTTCAGCCACGACGCCGTCATCACGGCGCGCACGCGCTCGGGGTCGACCAGCACCACGCGCGCGTTGCGCACGCCGACATACTCGTCGCTTGCCTGCACCAGCTGCCCGCCCGGCGCATGGCGGGAGCCGGCAAGGTGCGAGCGCTCGAACTCCTCGCGGGTTCGCACGTCGAGCAGGTAGAGCGTCCTCGAGTCATCGCTTTGCCAGCGCTGCACCTCTTGCGGGCTGGTGAACCGGACCTGAAAGCGTGCCGCGACCCTGTCGGCAAGCTCGCGCGCCTTGGCTCTGCCTTCCTCCGAGGGGGTTGGCGCGACGCGCTTCGAGCCGCGCTCGCATTCGAAGCCGGCGAGCTCCCAGCCCATGGTGCCGTCCTTGAGCGCCACGACCGGGTTGGGAATGCCGGCGTTGCGCAGCGACTGGCAGCCGATGATGCTGCGCGTGCGCCCGGCGCAATTCACGACGACCAGCGTGCCGGGGTCGGGTGCGAGGTCGTGCACGCGGTAGGCGAGCTCGGCACCCGGCACATCCACCCCGCCGGGAATGTTCATGCGGTGATACTCCTCGAAGGGCCGCGAGTCCAGAATCACCAGCTTCTTCTTCTCGGATAGATACTTACTCAATTCATGGGGCGGGATGCGCGGCGTCTGGTACTGGTGCTCCACGAACTCGCCGAAGGCCTTCGAGGGCACGTTGACGCCGCTGAAAAGCTCGCCGCCGGCGGTTTTCCAGCCGGCGCAACCGCCTTCGAGGACGGCCACGTCGGTATACCCGAGCGCCTCAAGCCTGCGCGCGGCCTTTTCGGCCAGCCCCTCCCCGCCGCCGTCGAGCACTACGACCGGGACGCCGCGCCGCGGCACCAGGTCCCCGGCCATGAGCTCGAGCTTCGACAGCGGCGCCGAGCAGGCGAAGAACGGATGGCCGCGGTAGTGCACCCCCTGCTCGCGCACGTCGAGCAGCGCGAGCTCGCCGCTGCCTTGCAGGGCCGCCTGCACTTCGCGGAAGCTGGATTTTTTTGTCATGGAAGATGCATTATGCGGCTGCCGTCATTGCTGGGAGAAAGCCATGGCACTGAAAGTCACGAAGGCCGAGGTATGGGTAGCGACGATTGAAGACCGGGCCGGGGGCGCCGCGGACAAGCTGGAGGCGCTGTCCCGGGCGGGCGTCAACCTGGAGATGTTGCTGGCACGGCGCACCGAGCAGCCGGGACAGGGCGTCATGTTCGTGACGCCGGTGAAGGGCGCGAAAGCGGTCAAGGCCGCGCAGGAGGCGGGCTTCGGCAAGCCGCAGAACATCCATTCGGTGCGCATCGAGGGCGGGGACAAAGCCGGCCTCGGCGCGCAGATCGCGCGGACCCTCGGCGATGCCGGCGTAAGCTTCCGAGGCGTTTCTGCGGTCGCCATCGGCAGAAAGTTCATCAGCTACATCGCGTGCGACAGCGCCGAGGATGCCGCCAGGGCGGTCAGCAGCTTGAAAAAGCTGCGCTGAGCAGTCAGCGCACGCGGTAGATCTGCTCCTCGAAGTCGCCGCGCGACACGCTGAGCAGGGCGCGGCGCCGGTCCATGTGCGCGGTCAGCACGGCGCGGTCGCGGCCTTCCTCCCAGCGCAGCTTGTGGATTTCGCGCGGCGTCCTGCCTTCCCGGGACGGCTTTTCGCGCGTCTCGGCGACCGGCGCTCCATAGCGTGCCTTGAGAAAGCTCACCACCCGCTCGGCGTCGCGGCTGTCGAAGCGCACGTCGAAGGCCTGCACCGCATCGTTCCTGAGGTAAAACGTAATGCGCGCTTCGACGCCGCCGAAGCTCACCCGCGCGTCGTCGCAGCGCCTGTCGGCGGCCCGGCTGGTCCATTCCAGAGGCTTGCAATGCGCGCTGGGGAACTGCGCGATGACCGCCTTCTCGGCCGCGCCCAGCGCCACTTCGTTCGCGTCGTAGGCTGCCCACGCCGGCAAAGCCGCCAGCAGAAATGGGGTCAGACCCCATTTATTTCCCATGGATTTCCCCATAACGGAAACAGCGTTTCTCATGGTCGTTGACCATGCCGACCGCCTGCATGAAAGCGTACACCGTGGTGGGCCCGACGAAGCGGAAGCCGCGCGCCCGGAGGTCTTTCGACAGCGCTTCGGCATCGCTGAAGCGCCGCAG
>CAZJJC010000379.1:0-9889 GCA_964546195.1 uncultured Enterobacteriaceae bacterium
GGGCAGGTAGCGCTCGCCCGCCGCGTACGCCTGCGGCTCGTCGTGGGCATAGCGATAGCCCTTGCCGTAGCCCAGCTCCTTCATGAGCCGGGTGGGCGCGTTGCGCAGGTGCATCGGCACCGGGCGCGTCTGGTCGCGGGAGACGTGCGCGCGGGCCGCATTATAGGCTTCGTAGACCGCGTTCGACTTGGGCGCGACGGCGAGGAACAGCACCGCCTCGGCGAGCGCGAGCTCGCCTTCCGGCGAGCCGAGGCGCTCGTAGGTCTCGCAGGCATCGAGCGCGACGCGCAGGCCGCGCGGGTCGGCGAGGCCGATGTCCTCGACCGCCATGCGCACCACGCGGCGCCCGAGGTACAGGGGGTCCGCGCCGCCGTCGAGCATGCGCACCATCCAGTACAGCGCCGCATCGGGATCGGAGCCGCGCACCGACTTGTGCAGCGCCGAGATCTGGTCGTAGAACTGCTCGCCGCCCTTGTCGAAGCGCCGCAGGTTCTGCGCCAGCACGCGCTCCACCTGCGCGCCGTCGACCGACGCATTTCCGCTGTTGAGAAGGATCTCGACGGCGTTGAGCAGCCTGCGCGCGTCGCCGTCGGCGAACCCGATCAGGCGCGCCGCCGCTTCTTCATCTGTTTTTAGAGATGTTTTCTGAAGAAGAATCTTCAAATCCTCGGGGGTCAATGGCTGAAGGACATAAACCGCGGCGCGCGACAGCAAAGCGCTGTTCACCTCGAACGAGGGGTTCTCGGTGGTGGCGCCGACGAAGGTGATCAGGCCGCGCTCCACATACGGCAGGAAGGCGTCCTGCTGCGCCTTGTTGAAGCGGTGCACCTCGTCGACGAAAAGAATGGTGTGGCGCGCGGAGCGCTCGAGCTCCTCTTGCGCGGCCTGCAGCGCCTCGCGGATGTCCTTCACGCCGGAGAACACCGCGGAAAGCGCGATGAACTCGGCCTCGAAGGTCTTCGCCATGAGCCGGGCGAGCGTGGTCTTGCCCGAGCCCGGCGGCCCCCACAGGATCATGGAATGCGGCCTGCCCGACTCGAAGGCGAGGCGCAGCGGCTTGCCCGGCCCGAGCAGGTGCTGCTGGCCCACCACGTCGTCGATCGACTTCGGGCGCAGGGCCTCGGCGAGCGGGGCGGCCGGCTCGGCCTTGCCGAAAAGAGAGCTCACTTCGAGCCTCTCATTTTTCCCCGAGGACGTCGGCGCCTTTCGGAGGCTCGAAGCGGAACTCGGCGGGGTCGACCTTCGGGTTGCGCTGCAGGTTGCCGAAGCGAAGCCGGGTGGTGTGGCCGAAGTGATCGACGAGCTCCATCGCCTGCACGCCGTCGGGGCCGAAGCCCATGCGGATGAGCTCGAAGCCCGCGTCGCTCTCCTTCGGCCGCGCCTCGAGCCATTCCAGGGCGTCGCGCTGCCCGGCGTCCTTCAGCTCGAAAGCCGCCTCGACGTCGGCGGCGCCGGCGAGCAGCGCCGCCGGCGTCGAGCCGAGCGCCCGCGAGAGCCTGCGCACCGTGACCTGGTTCAGGTCGCGGTCGTAGATCCAGACGCGCTCGCCGTCGCCCACGATCAGCTGGTCCACCGGCTCGGCATAGGTCCAGCGGAAGCGCCCCGGCCGCTGGAACACGA
Organism: uncultured Enterobacteriaceae bacterium; assembly: GCA_964546195.1. Lineage (GTDB taxonomy): Bacteria > Pseudomonadota > Gammaproteobacteria > Burkholderiales > SG8-39 > SCGC-AG-212-J23. The sequence goes on from CAZJJC010000379.1 coordinate 1,621, forward strand.
AGCTGCCCTTCGATTCCTGGATCAGCTTGCCGCCGCGCCCGTAGACCTGCTGCTCGAACGCGGCGCGCGCCGACTGGGTGTCACGCAGGAACGTCTTGAATCGTTCGAGGCTGTCCGCGTGCGCGGGGAAACTGAAAAACAGGAATGAAAAAAGCAGCCAGCGCATCACGCCAAGCTTACTCCGCCTTGGCGGGGACCAATACCTCGCGGTTGCCGTTGGACTGCATCGGGGAGACCATGCCGGCGCGCTCCATGTCCTCGATCAGGCGCGCGGCGCGGTTGTAGCCGATGCGCAGATGCCGCTGCACGAGCGAGATCGACGGCCTGCGCGTGCGCAGCACGATCTCCACCGCCTGGTCGTAGAGCGGGTCCTTCTCGCCCGCGGGCTCGCCCGAAGCATCGGCGCCAGGGTCATCGGAGGGCGCCGGCTCCAGCACCTCGCCGAGATATTCCGGCTTGGCGAGGCCCTTCAGGTGCTCGACCACCCGGTGCACCTCGTGGTCGGCGACGAACGCCCCGTGCACGCGCTGCGGCAGCCCGCTGCCCGGCGGCAGGTACAGCATGTCCCCGGAGCCGAGCAGCGCCTCGGCGCCCGACTGGTCGAGGATGGTGCGCGAGTCGACCTTGGAGGACACCTGGAAGGCGATGCGGGTGGGGATGTTGGCCTTGATCAGGCCGGTGATCACGTCGACCGAAGGCCGTTGCGTGGCGAGGATGAGATGGATGCCGGCGGCGCGCGCCTTCTGCGCGAGCCGGGTGATCAGCTCCTCGACCTTCTTGCCCACTACCATCATCAGGTCGGCGAGCTCGTCGATCACCAGCACCAGGTGCGGCAGGGGCTTGAGCGGCTGCGGCTCGCCCGCGTCCAGCGTGAACGGATCGTCGAGCCTGCGCGCATGCTTCTCGGCCTCGGCGATCTTGTGGTTGAACCCGGAGAGGTTGCGCACGCCGAGCCAGTTCATCAGCTTGTAGCGCCGGTCCATCTCGGAGACGCACCAGGCGAGCGCGTTGGTCGCCTGCTTCATGTCCGTGACCACCGGCGCGAGGAGGTGCGGGATGTCCTGGTAGACCGACAGCTCGAGCATCTTCGGATCGATCAGGATCAGGCGCATCTGGGGCAGCTCGGCCTTGTAGAGCAGCGACAGGATCATCGCGTTCAGCGCCACCGACTTTCCCGAGCCGGTCGTACCGGCGAGCAGCAGGTGCGGCATCCTGGCGAGGTCGGCGACCACCGGGTTGCCGGCGATGTCCTTGCCGAGCGCGAGGGCGAGCGGCGAATGCATCGCATGGTAGGCCTCGGAGCCGAGGATCTCGGTGAGGCGCACCGTCTGGCGCTGCGGGTTGGGGATCTCCAGGCCCATGCAGGACTTGCCCGGGATGGTCTCGACCACCCGGATCGACACCACCGACAGCGCGCGCGCCAGGTCCTTCACCAGGTTGACGATCTGGCTGCCTTTGACGCCCACCGCCGGCTCGACCTCGTAGCGCGTGATCACCGGGCCGGGATACGCGGCGAGCACCTTCACCGCGACGCCGAAGTCGGAGAGCTTCTTCTCGATCAGGCGCGAGGTGAACTCCAGGGTCTCGGCGCTCACCTCGCCGCCTTCCTGGCGCGCCGCGTCGAGCAGCTTGAGCGGCGGCAGCGGCGTGTCGGGCAGCTCCTCGAAGAGGGGCGCCTGCTTTTCCTTCTGCACGCGCTCCGATTTCCTGATCTCGATCACCGCGGGCTCTATGCGCAGGGGCGCATGGTCCTCTTCGCGGCGCCGCTCCAGGCCGACGACGAAATCGCGCTCGACGCGCGCCAGATCCCCGAGCCTGCGGTCGCGCCGCCGGTCCCAGGTGTCGCGCACGCGGCCGTAGCCGGCCTCGAGCGCGAGGCCGAGCGCCTCGGCAACGGCCAGCCAGGACACCCCGGTGAACAGGCTCAGGCCCACGGCGCCCAGCATCAGGATGAAAAGCGTGGCCCCGGTGAAGCCCAGCGCGTCGAGGATCGCGGTGCCGGCGGCCTCGCCGACGAGCCCGCCCGGCGCGAACGGCAGCTGCGCGGCAAGGCTGTGCAGCCGCAGCCGCTCGAGCGCCGCGCTGGCGAGGAGCAGGAGCGCGAAGCCGGCGAGCGCCAGGACGAGCGGCCGGCGGTCGATGAGGCCGCTGCCGTCGATCCGGCGGTAGCCCCACACCACGATGTAGGCGCAAAGCGCCACCCACCAGTAGGCCGAAACGCCGAAGAGATAGAGCAGCAGGTCGGCGAGCCAGGCGCCCACCGCGCCGCCGGCGTTGCGCGTCACGGCGCCGGTGGCGCTGTGCGACCAGCCCGCGTCCGCGCGGTCGAAGGTGGCGAAGATGAGCACCAGGTAGGCCGCAGCCGCGAGCACGCCGAGCCACTTGGCTTCGCGCAGCAGGCCTGCGAGCTTCGCGGGTAACGGTGCGGCGTTCTTCGCTGCCGTGCGGCTCACTCCGGCAGAACGATGGAGTCGCGCAGCACGATGTTCGAGCCGCGCATCTCGATGTAGCCGCCCATCTGCAGGTCCTTCATCACCCGGCTCACCATCTCGCGCGAGGCGCCGATCATCTTCGCGATGTCCTGCTTGGGCAGCCGCTTGGTGACGATCTTCTCGCCGTCCACGTTCTCCGACATGTCGAGCAGCAGGCGCGCCACCCGGCCGTAGACGTCGAGCAGGGCGAGGCTGCCGATCTTGCGGTCGGCCTCGCGCAGGCGCCGCACCAGGCCGCGCATCACCGCCATGGTCATGTCGAAGTTCTCGGCCAGGCACTTCTTGAAGTCGCGCTTGGCGATGTACAGGAGCTCGCAGGACTCGATCGCCACCACGGTGGCCGAGCGCGGCTCGTCGTCGATCAGCCCCATTTCGCCGAAGAACTCGCCCGGGCCGAGGATGGTGAGGATCACTTCCTTGCCCTCGGCGTCGCTCATCATCACCTTGAGCCGGCCCGAGAGCACGATGTAGAGCGAGTCGGTCGGGTCGCCGCCGCTCATCACGGTGGTGGAACGGGCGACGCTCTTGCGCGCGACGACCGCGGTCAGCATGCGAAGCTGATCTTCCGGAAAGCTCGAGAAGAGCGGCACCGCCTTGAGCACCGCCGTGGAGACCGTTGTAGCCATATTTTGTGTACCTCCCTGTTTTTGCGTGCCTCCGTGCTACCCCGAGACTATGGTAGCAAACATCTATAATCCCTCGCCATTTGATCTTCGGTAAGTTGCAGAATGACCACGCGCCACGTCCGCCTCCTGATCCTCGGTTCCGGCCCCGCCGGCTACACCGCCGCGGTGTACGCCGCGCGCGCCAACCTGCGCCCGGTGCTGCTCGCCGGCATCGCGCAGGGCGGCCAGCTCATGACCACCACCGACGTCGACAACTGGCCCGCCGACGCCGAGGGCGTGCAGGGCCCCGATCTCATGCAGCGCTTCCAGAGGCACGCCGAGCGCTTCGACACCGAGGTGATCGCCGACCATGTCCACACCGTGCGCCTGGAGCGGCGCCCTTTCGTGCTCGAAGGCGATGCCGCGACCTACAGCTGCGACGCGCTGGTCATCGCCACCGGCGCCACCGCCAAGTACCTCGGCCTGCCCTCGGAGCAGAAATTCATGGGGCGCGGCGTGTCGGCCTGCGCCACCTGCGACGGCTTTTTCTACAAGGGGCAGGATGTGGTGGTGGCGGGCGGCGGCAACACCGCCGTGGAGGAGGCGTTGTACCTCTCGAACCTCTGCCGCAGCGTGAAGCTGGTCCACCGGCGCGACAGGTTCCGGGCCGAGAAGATCATGGTCGACAAGCTGATGCGGCGCGTGGACGAGAAGAAGGTCGACCTGGTGCTCGACTCGGTGGTGGACGAGGTGCTCGGCGACGCGAGCGGTGTCACCGGGGTGCGCGTGCGCAACCTCAAGTCCGGCACCGGGGCCGACCTGGCGGCAAAAGGCTTCTTCGTCGCCATCGGCCATACGCCCAACACGGGCCTGTTCGCCGGCCAGCTGGAGATGGAAAACGGCTATATCGTGACGCGCGGCGGGCGCGAAGGCCAGGCGACCGCGACCAGTGTTCCCGGCGTATTCGCCGCGGGCGACGTGCAGGACCATGTCTACCGCCAGGCGGTGACCAGCGCCGCCACCGGCTGCATGGCGGCGCTCGACGCGGAGAAATATCTCGATGCGCTCGCCGCCTGACGAGGACGAGGAGTTCCGCCGCGCCACCGCCGGCGTGGAGCCGCTCGCCAAGCCGCGCCGGCTTGCCCTGCCGCGCGCGCGGCCCGCGCCCGTGGCGCGGCAGCGGCAGCACGACGAGCGCGCGGCGCTCGCCGAGTCGCTGCACGGGCCGGTGTCGCTGGAGGACGCGCTCGAGTCCGGCGAGGAGCTCGCGTTCCTGCGCGAGGGGCTCTCGCGCCAGCTCTTGCGCAAGCTGCGCCGCGGGCACTGGGTGGTGGAGGACAGCCTGGACCTGCACGGCATGAACCGCGGCGAAGCGGCCGAAAGCGTGGCCCTTTTCCTGCGCCGCTGCACCAGGCGCCGCGTGCGCTGCGTGCGCATCGTCCACGGCAAGGGGCTGGGCTCGCGCAACCGCGAGCCGGTGCTCAAGGGCAAGGTGAGAAAGTGGCTCGCGCTGCGCGACGAGGTGCTGGCGTTCTGCCAGGCGCCCACCGCCGAGGGCGGCAGCGGCGCCGTGCTGGTGCTGCTTAAAGGTTAAACGGCGGCCTCGTTCGTCTCGCCGGTGCGGATGCGGACGACGTGCTCCACCGAGGTGACGAAGATCTTGCCGTCGCCGATCTTGCCGGTACGCGCCGATTTGACGATGGCGTCGATCGCGCCCTCGAGCTGGGCGTTCGCCACCACCACCTCGATCTTCACTTTGGGCAGGAAATCGACCACGTACTCGGCGCCGCGGTAGAGCTCGGTGTGGCCCTTCTGCCGGCCGAAGCCCTTCACCTCGGTGACCGTGAGCCCGGTGACGCCGACCTCGGACAGCGCTTCGCGCACCTCGTCGAGCTTGAACGGCTTTACGATGGCTTCGATCTTCTTCATGCCCGATACCTCCTGGGTTGCGAGATCATTGTAGCGTGGAAAGCTTTCAGATCGTCCAATCCCTGGCCGGCGTGGACCCGGCGGAGTGGAACCAGCTGGCCGGTCCCCAGCCGTTCGTGCGCCACGAGTTCCTGTCGGCGCTGATCGATACCGGCTGCGCCGCGGGGCGCAACGGCTGGCTGCCGCAGTTCCTGCTGCTGCGCCGCGCGGGCGCGCTGGCCGCCGCCATGCCGCTGTTCGTGAAGTCGCACTCCTACGGCGAGTACGTCTTCGACTGGGCGTGGGCCGATGCCCACGAGCGCAACGGCGTCGAGTACTACCCGAAGCTCGTTTGCGCCATCCCGTTTACCCCGGTGCGCGGAAACCGGCTGCTCGCGGCCGGCGACGCGGAGCGGCGTGCGCTGATCCGCGCCGCCCTCGAGCTCGCGCAGGAGAGCTCGTCGCTGCACGTGCTTTTCCCGCAGCCGCACGAGGCGGACCTGCTGCGCGAGCAAGGCATGATGCTCCGGCGCACGGTGCAGTTCCACTGGCGCAACGAGGGCTTTGCCGACTTCGACGCCTTCCTCGCGCGCATGAACCATGCGCGGCGCAAGAACATCCGCCAGGAGCGCCGCCGGGTGCGCGAGGCGGGCGTCGAGTGCCGCTGGCTGGAGGGCGCGGCCATCGAGCGGCGCCACTGGGAGCTCTTCAACCGCTGCTACCGCAGCACCTATGCCGCGCACCGCTCGAGCCCCTATCTCAGCCTGGAGTTCTTCCTGCGCATCGGCGCCGCGCAGCCGCAGCACCTGGCTTTGCTGATCGCCGAGCGCGAGCAGCGGCCGATCGCCTCGGCCCTGTTCCTCAAGGACCAAAACACCCTCTACGGCAGGTACTGGGGGGCGCTCGAGCACGTTCCGCTGCTGCACTTCGAGTGCTGCTACTACCAGGCGATAGAGTTCGCCATCGCCAGGGGCCTCGCGCTGTTCGAGGGCGGCGCCCAGGGCGAGCACAAGATCTTCCGCGGCCTGCTGCCGGTCGAGACGCTCTCGGCGCACTGGCTGGCGCATGCGCGCTTTGCGCGCGCGGTACAGCAGTTCCTGGACCGCGAGAGCGCTGGCATCGAGCGCTACGTGGACGAGCTATGCGAACATAGCCCGTTCAAGACACAGGGAGGCAGGCAATGCGGCTGACGAACAAGCTCGCCATAGTCACCGGCGCAGGCTCGGGCTTCGGCGCGGGCATCGCGCGGCGCTTCGCCGAGGAAGGCGCCCGGGTGGTGGTGAACGACATCGACGCACAGGCGGGGGAGCGCGTGGCGAAAGAGGTCGGCGGCAGCTTCATGCAGGCCGACGTCACCCGAAGCGAGGACTGGGCGAAGCTGGTGCGCGCCGCCGGCCCGGCGCTCGACATCGTCGTCAACAACGCCGGCTGGACCCATCGCAACAAGCCCTACCTCGAGGTGTCGGAGCAGGAATTCGACAAGGTCTACGCCGTCAACGTGAAAAGCGTCTACCTTTCGGCCATGCATGCAGTCCCGGTGTTCCGCAAGCGCGGCGGCGGCTGCTTCGTCAACATCGCCTCGACCGCCGGCATCCGGCCGCGGCCGGGATTGAGCGTCTACAGCAGCTCGAAGGGCGCGGTGATCGTGCTGTCGAAATCGATGGCCGCGGAGTTCGGCCCGGACCGCCTCCGCGTGAACTGCGTCAACCCGGTGTTCAGCCCCGACACCGCGCTGTCCGCGGAATTCGCCGGCGGCGCGCTGACCGAGGAGGCGAAGAAGCGCTTCCTCGCCACCATCCCCCTGGGCCGCTTCTCCACGCCGCTCGACGTGGCCAACGCCTGCCTCTATCTCGCCTCGGAAGAGGCGAGCCTGGTGAGCGGCGTGTGCATCGAGGTCGACGGCGCGCGCTGCGTCTAGCCGCGCTTCAGGCCGCCCAGCAGGGCGGCGACCTGGGGCTGCCGGCGCTTGCGGGGCTTGGGCTCTTCCGCCGCCGGGCTTGCCGCCGGCGCGGCGGCCTCGTAGGGCTTGGAGAAGATCGGATCGGCGGGAGGGCGCTTCGGCTCGCGCCGCGGTGCGTGGCGCCGGGACGGCTCACCCCCCTTCCTCGATGGTTCTCCTCCCATAACGGTTGCCACTGTCCCAGCGTTGGGCTCGAAGCCCGGGACCAGCACGCGCTCGATCTTCTTCCTGATCAGCTTCTCGATGGCGGCGACGGCTTCCATGTCCTCCGGCGCCATCAGGGATATGGCCTCGCCGGTGAGCCCGGCGCGCCCGGTGCGGCCGATGCGGTGCACGTAGTCCTCCGGCGAGTGCGGCACGTCGAAGTTGATCACCTGCGGCAGCCCCTCGATGTCGAGGCCGCGCGAGGCGACATCGGTGGCGACCAGCACCGTGGTCTTGCCGGCCTTGAAGGCGTCGAGCGCCAGCTCGCGCTCGGCCTGCGTCTTGTCGCCGTGGATCGCATCGGCATGGATGTGGTCGCGCCGCAGCTGGTGCGCAAGACGGTTGGCGCCGATCCGGGTTCCGGTGAATACCAGCACCTGCTTCAGCCCCCGCGTCTGGACGAGATAAGCAAGCAGCTCGCGCTTCTTCTCGCGCGCCACCGGATGCAGCAGGTGGCTTACCAGCTCGGCGGCGGCGTTGCGCGCCGCGATCTGCATCTCCGCCGGATTCGTCAGCAGGGCCTTCGCCAGGGTGCGGATCTCGTCGGGGAAAGTCGCCGAGAACAGCAGGTTCTGCCGCTGGGCCGGGAGCAGCGCGATGATGCGCTTGATGTCGGGCAGGAACCCCATGTCGAGCATGCGGTCGGCCTCGTCCAGCACCAGCACCGACACCTGGTTGAACATCACCGTCTTGTTGTGCACGTGGTCGAGCAGGCGTCCGGGCGTGGCGACGAGGATCTCCACGCCGCGGCGCAGCTCCTGGATCTGCGCGTTCATGTCGACGCCGCCGTAGACCACCGTGCTGCGCAGCGGCACGTGCCTGCCGTAGTCGCGGAAGCTCTGCGCGACCTGGACCGCGAGCTCGCGGGTCGGCGTGAGGATCAAGGCGCGCACCGGGTGGCGCGCGGGCGAGGCGGACGGGCTGGCGTGGGGGAACAGCCGCTGCAGGATGGGCAGCGCGAACGCCGCGGTCTTGCCGGTGCCGGTCTGGGCGCCGGCCATGAGGTCGCGCCCCGAGAGCACCAGCGGGATGGCCTGCTGCTGGATCGGCGTCGGATTCTCGTAACCGAGCTCGGCTACGGCAGCCGCCAGCGGGGAGAT
>CAZJJC010000380.1:0-8667 GCA_964546195.1 uncultured Enterobacteriaceae bacterium
GCGCCCGATGCGCCGCTCGTGCTCGGGAACGAAGAAGTTGTGCGCCACCACGTCGGACAGGAGGTGGCTCGCGTAGCCGATCGCGAGCGCGCGTTCCGCCTCGCTGCGCGGCGCCGTGGCCACGCGCCGCAGCGTGGACCAAAGATGCGCGCGGCGGAATGCCGGCGTGCCGAGGAACTTGCCGACGATAGCCAGGTCCGGCAGGCACGCGCCCGCGAGCACCAGGCGCGGCAGCCGTACCGCGGCAGCGCGCAGCTCAGGGTCCGCGAATGGGAGCAGCGCGAGGACGTATTGCGCGAAGAAGACGTGCGTCTGCAGGCCCCAAGCGAGCGCGTCGCTCGAAAACAGCGCCAAAGGCACTGTTGGCCAGAGCAGGCGAAAGAAACGGCCGGTCATGAAATGTTCATCGTCGGCGCCTAGGATCGCCCATCTCTGTGTCATTCCCTTGACAGCCGCGCGGGAGCCTGATGCCCACTACGGTTCAGAACGTCATCGATCTATACGCGGCGCGTGGCGGCGCGCGCTATGGCAGCGAGCTGGTGAGCCAGCTGGAGCATGCGCTGCAGTGCGCGCAGCTCGCACAGGAAGAGGGCGCGGGCGCCGAGCTGGTCGCTGCGGCCTTCTTGCACGACGTCGGTCACCTTGTCGTGGAGCGCCCGCATTTCATGGGCCGGGAAATCGACGACCTGCACCAGTTCGTCGGTTTGCCTTTGCTGCGCGGCCTGTTCGGGGCTGCCGTGCTCGAGCCCATCCGGCTGCACGTCGAGGCGAAGCGCTATCTGTGCCGGGCGGAGGCCGGATACTGGGAGCGCCTGGCGCCCGCGAGCAAGCACAGTCTCGAGCTGCAGGGCGGCCCGTTCAGTGGCGCCGAGGCGGGCAGCTTTCTCGGCCGCCTGCACGCGCGCGAGGCGATTCGCCTCAGGCGCTGGGACGATCGGGCGAGGCTGCCCGGGCAACACCTGCCGGACCTCGACTTCATCACCGCCGTGCTGGAGAAAGCCGCCGGCTGTCATAAAACGGCAATGGCCGGCGCCTAGAGTGGCGCCCTGTACCGATGCTTCCCTTCTTCCTTCGAGGAAATTCATGAAACAGTTCGCATACCTGATTGCAGCCACGGCGGTAGCAGGCCTTTTCGGCACCGCCCCGGCCTGGGCGCAGCAGCTCGTCAAGATCGACGGCTCCTCCACCGTGTACCCGGTCACGGAAGCCGTGGCCGAAGAGTTCCAGAAATCCAAGAAGGGCGCAATCCGCGTCACGGTCGGGATCTCGGGCACCGGCGGCGGCTTCAAGAAGTTCTGCCGCGGCGAAACCGACATCCAGGACGCCTCGCGGCCGATCCTGAAGTCGGAGATGGCCGACTGCGCCAAGGAAGGCGTCCGGTACCTGGAGCTGCCGGTGGCGTTCGACGCCCTCACCGTGGTGATCCATCCGAAGAACGATTTTCTCAAGAGCATTACGGTCCCCGAGCTGAAGAAGATGTGGGAGCCGGCGGCGCAGGGCAAGGTCACGCGCTGGAACCAGGTGAATCCGCGGTGGCCCGACGCGCCGATGAAGCTGTTCGGCGCCGGCGCGGACTCGGGCACCTTCGATTACTTCACGGAAGCGGTCACCGGCAAATCGAAGTCCTCGCGCGGCGACTTCACCGCCTCGGAGGACGACAACGTGCTGGTGCAGGGCGTGTCGCGCGACGTCAACGCGCTCGGTTTCTTCGGCTTCGCGTACTACGCCGAGAACCAGGACAAGCTGAAGGCAGTGCCGATCGTGAACTCGAAAGGCCAGGCCGTGTCGCCCTCCATGGAGTCGGTGCTCAAGGGCAGCTACAACCCGCTGGCGCGGCCGATCTTCATCTATGTCAGCCGACAGGCGCTCGACCGGACCGAGGTGAGGGAGTTCGCCGAGTACTACATGCAGCACGCAAGCAAGCTCGCGCGGGAAGTGAAGTACGTCCCGCTGCCCGACGCGGCCTATCGCCACAACCTCGAAACGCTTGCCAAGAAGACCGTGGGCACCAAGTTCGGCGGCGAGAACAAGGTGGGCCTGACGATCGAGGAGCTGATGAAGTTGGAAGCCAAGCTGTAAGCTGCCCGATCCGCAGCAAAGCCCGCCCGCAAGGCGGGCTTTTTCTTTCAGTGCGCCAAGATGTCGTCCCGCGATGCGCAGCTGCTCGATCGTCTCTTCACCTACCGCTAGAGGCCGGTCGGCGATATTTTTGTGACCATTATTACGGTCATATGACGGCCAACTTCTGAGCGAGTCGCTGGCACTATTGCCAGCAGGCCGCCCGCGAACCTAAGATTTTGCGGGGGCCTTCGAGAGCGAAATCAAAATGCGATCCGTTGCCAGCGATCTGCCAGTGAACGTTCTATTCACCTGCTTCGACAATGCGGCGCTGAGCCTCATGGCGGAGTCGATTCTCCGCTCGCTGGGCGCTCGCCGCTTCCGGGCTGCCAGCGCCGCGCTGCAGCCCGCCGCGGCTGCAAATCCTCTCGTCATCGAGTTCCTGCAGAGCCGCGGCATGCCCATCGAGGGTTTGTGGCCCAAGAGGCTGCGCGACTCGCCGCAGCGGTTCGACTTCGTCATACGGCTGTGCGCCCGCTCGGCCGCCGATGCGACGCTTTGCGCGGGCGAGGGTGCCGTAGTCGCGGACTGGAACCTGGAGGCGCTGCGCGCGCAGCTCGACGATGCGCCGCACGTCCAGAACGCGATCCGCGACGCATTCTGGATCCTCATGCGCCGGATCAAGATTTTTGCCAGCCTTCCGCACCAGGCCGTTCCGCGACGCTCGTTCCAGTATCGCGTCGAAGGGATCGCCGCATGGAACTGAGCGCGAGGCGCGCCGTCAGTGCTTGCGCGGCCCGCCCTCGGGCGGCGGCGCATCGGGGTCGGGCGGGGTGGTGACTATCTTGAGGTCCGGCTTGTCGCCTTCGCTGGCGAGCCGTTGCTCGATCGCGGCGATCATCGGATCGGTGTAGGTCGCATCCCAGTCCGGCTGCAGCTCGTGCACCCTGTGCAGGGCGCTCAGAGCGCGCCTCAGCTTGCCCTTGCGGTAGTCGGCCTGGGCCTGGAACCAGTAGGCGTTGGCGTCGCCGGGGAACTCGGTCGTTTGCCGGTCGCAAAGCTCCGCGAGCTCGTCGAGCTGGCCCTTGTCGAGCAGGCGCTTCGCCTCGTCGGCAAACGACGCGCGCCCCGCTACCGCGGCGGGCATGCGGGCCAGTCCCCACAGCGCTGCGATCGCGGCCGCGGCGAGCACCACGAACGCTGCTGCGATCACCACCAGCGCCCACTTTATCCAGGCCAGCTCTTGCAGCAACGAGGCGTCCATTGCCGCGCAGCCTAGCGTGCGACATCGATTTTCGCCAACGCATCCCGGATTGCGCCCGCATCCTTTGGCCGGACCACGCGCGCGATCTCCCTGCCCCGCTCCACCAGGACCAGCGTGGGCCAGAGCTTGACGCGGAACGAGCGCCCAAGCCGGCGGCCGCCGGCGTCGGCGATCTTGATGTGGCGGATGCGCGGGTGGTCCTGAAGGGCCGAGGCGAGCAGCGGCTGGGCGGCGCGGCAGTAACCGCACCAGGGGCTGCCGAACTCGACAAGCGTGGGGCCGTCGAGCGCGTCGATCTGGGCCCGCGTGGGCGCTACTTCGGCATAGGCGGCATTCATTGTCATGCCCTTACCCGGCAAGAAGCGTACCCCATGCCACCGCAAGGTAGCGTGCAAGCCGCCCGGCGGCCATGAAGGCGAGGGCGGCGAGCCAGTGGATGCGCAGCCAACCGGCGGCGACGCACAGCGCATCGCCGATCAGCGGCAGGAAGGCGAGGAAGGTCACCGGCGCGCCCCAGCGGCGGACCAGGGCCATCGCTTTCGGGTGGAGCTGCCTTCGCGGAATGAAGCGGCCGATCGCGTAGGAGGTCATGCCGCCGGCGGTGTTGCCGACGGTGGCCAGCGCGACCGCGAGCGCGGCGCGCTCCGGATGGAGTTGGAGATAAGCGAACAGCGCGGCTTCGGAGGGCAGCGGCACCAGCGTGGCCGCGAGGAAGCTCGCGGCGAACAGTCCTGCAAGTTCCGCCATGCTAAATTCGCCTGCTCCGGGGGAAGCGGTGAAGAACGATTATCTCGAGCGGGTTCTCAAGGCGCGCGTCTACGACGTGGCGGTGGAGTCGCCGCTCGAGCTCGCGCCGCAACTGTCCAAGCGCCTGCGCAACCGCCTGCTCATCAAGCGCGAGGACCTGCAGCCGATATTCTCCTTCAAGCTGCGCGGCGCCTACAACAAGATGGCGGGCCTGCCGAAGGCGCGCCTCGCGCGCGGGGTGATCGCGGCGAGCGCGGGAAACCACGCGCAGGGCGTGGCGCTGGCGGCGCAGCGGCTGGGATGCAGGGCGCTCATCGTGATGCCGGTGACCACGCCGCGCATCAAGGTCGAGGCGGTGGCGGCGCGCGGCGCGCAAGTGGTGCTGCACGGCGATTCCTACGACGAAGCCTACCAGCGCGCGCTGCAGCTCAAGGCGCGCCGCGGCCTCGCGTTCGTGCATCCCTACGACGATCGCGAGGTGATCGCCGGCCAGGGCACGATCGGCATGGAGATCCTGCGCCAGCACGCGCGGCCGATCGACGCGATTTTCGTCCCCGTCGGCGGCGGCGGCCTGATCTCGGGCATCGCCGCTTATGTGAAGCGCGTGCGCCCCTCGGTCAGGATCATCGGGGTCGAGCCGGTCGATGCGGATGCGATGACCCGCTCCTTGAAAATGAAAAAGCGGGTGAAGCTCGATCAGGTCGGCCTGTTCGCCGACGGGGTCGCGGTGAAGCAGGTGGGCAAGGAGACCTTCCGCCTGTGCCGCGACCTGGTGGACGACATGGTGCTGGTCGACACCGACGAGATGTGTGCGGCGATCAAGGATGTCTTCGAGGACACGCGCGTGGTGCTCGAGCCGGCGGGGGCGCTCGCCATCGCCGGGGCCAAGGCCTGGGTCGAGCGCCGCGGCGCGCGCGGCAAGACCCTGGTCGCGGTGGCTTCCGGCGCCAACACCAACTTCGACCGGCTGCGCTTCATCGCCGAGGAAGCCGAGGTGGGCGAGCACCGCGAGGCGATCCTCGCGGTGACCATTCCGGAGCGTCCGGGCAGCTTCCGCAGGTTCTGCGCCACGCTCGGCGGGCGCAGCGTCACCGAGTTCAACTACCGCATCGCCGACTCGAAGGACGCGCACGTGTTCGTCGGCATCGAGGTGCAGGGCCGCGAGGAGACCGCGCGCATCGTGCGCACCCTCAGGCGCAACGGCCTGCAGCCGCTCGATCTCTCGGACAACGAAATGGCCAAGACGCATGTGCGCCACATGGTCGGCGGGCGCGCGCCCTTCGCCAAGGATGAACTCCTCTACCGCTTCGAGTTCCCCGAGCGCCCGGGCGCGCTGCTGCGCTTCCTCGAGCGCATGCGCAGCGACTGGAACATCAGCCTGTTCCACTACCGCAACCAGGGCGCCGACTACGGGCGGGTGCTGGTGGGCATGCAGGTGCCCAGGGACGAGCTGAAGGACTTCAGGACCTTCCTGAAGGAGCTCGGCTACCCCTACGCCGACGAGACGCGCAACCCGGCCTACAAGCTGTTTCTGCTGTGAGAAGCGTGCCGCTCAGCGACGCGCTCTTCGACTATGTCGTCAAGGTGGGCGTGCGCGAGACCCGCGTGCAGCGCGAGCTGCGCGCCGCCACGGCGCGGCTGCCGATGGCCGGAATGCAGATCGGACCGGACCAGGCGGCGTTCCTCCAGCTCCTGATCAAGCTGATGCGGGCGCGCCGCTGCCTCGAGATCGGGACCTTCACCGGCTACTCCGCGCTGTCGATGGCGCTCGCGCTGCCCCCGGGCGGCCGCATCGTGTGCTGCGACGTAAGCGAGCAGTGGACCGCGCTGGCGAAGCGCTACTGGAAGAAGGCCGGCGTCGAGCGCAAGATCGATCTGCGCATCGCGCCGGCGCTTCACACCTTGGCGGGATTGAAGGGAAAGTTCGATCTGGCGTTCATCGACGCCGACAAGCCCAATTACTGGAAGTACTACGAGCGCTGCCTGGGACTGGTGCGAAAGCGCGGGCTGATCGCGGTGGACAACACGCTGTGGAGCGGGGCGGTCATCGATCGGCGCAAGCAGAGCGAGAACACGCGCGCCCTACGGCTATTCAACCGGAAGCTCGCCGCGGACAAGCGGGTCGATATCGCGCTGCTGGCGATCGGCGACGGCCTGACGCTCGCGGTGAAACGATAAGGACAGCGGCAGGCGCTAGTTGCGCCTGATTTCGCCGGCGTAGCACACCGGCGAGGAAAGCACGCTCGGATCGTCGCCCGCCTGGGGGGTGCCGAGAAACGCAAGGCCCTCCGGGTCGCGCCGGTAAACGCCGCGCTCGGTGACCAGGTAGTCGACCGGAATGTCCCAGTCCTGCGGGTGGATGGTGTCCAGGCGCGCCTGCTCGTAGGACACGCCGATGACGACCGGCTTCGTGGCGAGGCCGGCGAGCGTGCGGTCGAAGAAGCCGGCGCCGTAGCCCAGGCGATACCCCTTGGGGTCCCAGCCGTTCATGGGCAGGAGCACGGCCTGCGGAACAATCTCACGCGAGCCTACCGGGTAGGGGATGTCGAGCGCGCCCTTGGCGAGCGTCACGCCCGGGTGCCATTCGCGGAAGGCGAGCGGCGCTTTCGGCGCCACCACGACCGGCAGGGCGGTCAACGCGCCTAGTCCGCGCAGCGTTCTGGCCAGATGCCGTGCGTCATATTCGTTCTTGATGGGCCAGCACAAAGCCACGCGGCAGCGCGCAAGGCCGGGGAAGGAGCGCTCGAGATAGCCGTCGATTCGTTCACGCCAGCTCTCGAGGGTGACGTGAGGAATTGCCAGGCGCTCGGCGATGAGCCGTTCGCGCTGTGCCTTGCGCCAGGATTTCAACGATGGCGCATCCATCCCGTGCTATCCTTTAATCGATGCTTTTCAAGCATTTCCGTCATCTGAGTTTACTCCTTGCGTTAAGTGCCGCGCCGGCTTTTGGCGCGAGCGAGGACGACGCGCTGCTCGCCGCGTTCGATGCCTATCGCGCCGGCGACGCGATGAAGCTGTCGCGGCACGCGAAAAAGCTCGACAAGCACGCGCTCCTGCCTTGGGTCGAGTACTGGCGCTTGTCGTTGCGCCTGGAGGATGCACAAGCCGACGAGGTCGACAAATTCCTGGCCGCGCATGGCGACAGGTACGTCGGCGAGATGCTGCGCACCGAATGGCTCAAGGTGCTCGGCAAGCGCGCCGACTGGAAGGAGCTCGACCCCCACGCAGCGCACTTCGGCAGCGAGGATCTGGAGATCCGCTGCTATGCCTGGCTGTCGCTCGCGCTGCGCGGCGACGAAGCGGCGCTGAACGAGGGGCGCTCCATGTGGCTGGAGCCGCGCGAGCTGCCCGAAGGCTGCCACAAGCTCGCCGACAAGCTGTGGCAAGAAAGGCGCCTCTCGGTCGCGGACGTTTGGCAGCGCGTGCGGGTGCTGTTCGAGTTCGGCCAGATCACCGCGGCCAAGGAAGCGCTCGGCTACCTGCCCAAGGACGAGGCGCCCGACGAGCGCGCCCTGGCCGAGGCGGCGCGCTATCCGAAGCGCCTTCTCGACCGGCTGCCGAAGAACATGGAGCGGCGCGCCTCGCGCGAGGTGGTGGTGCTCGCCGTCATCCGCCAGGCGCGCAACGACCCGGAAAGGGCGGCCGAGGCGCTCGAAGGCGCGCTGTCGCGGTACCTGTCCGAGGACGACCTGCGCTACCTGTGGGGGCGCGTCGGCCACGAGGCGGCGCGCCTGCATCTCGATGACGCGCTCAAGTGGTATGCGCGCGCCGGCGACGCGCGCCTGGACGACGAGCAGCTCGCGTGGAAGGTGCGCGCGGCATTGCGCCGCGTTCATTGGCAGACCGTGCGGGACACCATCGACCGCATGTCGCCCGAGGTGCGGCGCTATTCCGCCTGGACCTACTGGTACGCCCGGGCGCTCGCGGCCCACGGCGAAGAGACCGCGAGCCGCGCCTATTACCTCAGGATCGCGGGGCAGGCGGACTACTACGGCCTGCTCGCCGACGAGGAGCTCGGCTACGTCGGCACCCTGCCCGAGGCGATGTACGTGCCGACCGACGACGAGGTGGAGCGCGCGGGCCGCCACCCCGGCCTCGCGCGGGCCCTGGAGCTCATCCGCCTGGGGATGCGCACCGAGGGCGTGAAGGAGTGGCTGTTCAGCATCCGCCGCTTCGACGACGTGCAGTTGCTGGCGGCGGCCGAGCTGGCGCGCCGCCTGGAGATCTACGATCGCGCCATCCATACCGCCGAGCGCACCGTGCGCACGCACAACTACAGCCTGCGCTATCCGGTGCCGTTCCAGGACGTGTTCAGCGAGTACGCGAGCAGCCACGGCCTGGACGAAGCCTGGGTGCTCGGCCTCGCGCGCCAGGAAAGCCGCTTCATCCCCGAAGCGCGCTCCGCGGCCGGCGCCGCCGGCCTGATGCAGCTCATGCCGCGCACCGCGAGGTTCGTGGCGCAGAAGATCGGCATGCGCAGATACCGCCACCGCGACGTCACCAAGGTCGAGACCAACGTGAGGCTGGGCTCGAAGTACATGAAGCTGGTGCTCGACCAGCTCGGCCATCCGGTGCTCGCCTCGGCCGCGTATAACGCC
>CAZJJC010000381.1:0-3613 GCA_964546195.1 uncultured Enterobacteriaceae bacterium
TCCGGCCGCGCCTGCATGTACGGCTCGTCGATCTGCACGATGTCGGCGCCCGCGGCAAAAAGATCCCTGATCTCCTGGTTCACCGCCGCGGCATAGTCGATCGCCGCCTCTTCCTCCGATTTGTAGAAATCGTTCTGCGCCTGCTGCGACATGGTGAAGGGGCCGGGCACGGTCATCTTCACTTTCCTGGTGGTATTACTTTTCAGGAACAAAAGATCTTGCACCTCGACCGGGTGCTTCCTGCGCACCTTGCCCACGATGCGCGGCACCGGATTGGGATGGCCCGAGCGGTCGAGCGCCGTGCCTGGGTTGTCGATGTCCACGCCCTCGAGCGCGGTGGCGAAGCGATTGGAGTAGCTCTCGCGGCGCGTCTCGCCGTCGGTGATGATGTCCAGGCCGGCCTGCTCCTGAGCGCGGATGGCGAGGAGCGTGGCATCGTTCTGCGCTTCCTCGAGATACGGCTCGGCAATGCGCCACAGCTCCCTGGCGCGCACGCGGGGCGGGAAGCGCCCGGCCAGCTTCTTGCGGTCGATCAGCCATTCGGGCTGCGGGTAGCTGCCGACGAGCGTGGTGGGAAACAGCATCGGTCTAGGTTCTTCCTTCGACGAACTTCGGCGAAATTTTCCTCAGGCGCTCGGGATCGACGCGGCCGCTGCGCTGAATATAACTCCAGGCAAGCTCCCGCGGCGAAAGCCGCATGTGCTCGGGGAAGTGCTCGTACCAGGCGCCGCTCGCATCGGCCGCCGCCAGCAGCTTCTCGACGATCGGCCGGCGCGCCGCTTCGAAGGCCGCCAAGCTCTGTTCCACAGTGGCATGCTCGCGCAGCGCCTTCGCCAGCGCAATCGCGTCTTCCATCGCGAGCCGCGTGCCGGAGCCGATGGAGAAATGCGCTGTGCGCAGCGCATCACCGATCAGCACCAGATTGGCTACGGACCAGCGGCGATTGCGCACGTTGGGAAAGTTGCGCCAGATCGAGTTGTTGGATATCAGCGGGTAGCCCTGCAGCGTTTCGGCGAACACTTGCTCGCAATACGCGAGCGACTCGGATTCTCGCATGTGCGCGAGGCCAGCCCGCTGCCAGGTGGCGGCGTCGCACTCGAAGACGAAGGTGCTCATGTCAGGCGCGTGCCGGTAATGGTGGGCGTTGAACGTGCCCTGCGCGTTCTCGACGAAGCTCTGGGTTAGCGTGGCAAACGGCTTCGTGGTGCCGTACCAGGCAAACTTGTTGGTGAGCGGCGTGACCGTGGTGCCGAAATCCGCCATGCACCTTACCGTCGAGTTCGCCCCGTCCGCGCCCACCACCAGGTCATAGCCTCGGAGCGCGTCCGGCGAAGTGACGCTTGTGCCGTAATCGGGAACGATACCTACGCTGGCGAGCTGCCGCTGCAGCAGCTGCAGGAATCCGAGGCGGCCGATGGCGGCAAAGCCGATGCCGTCGATCACTACCGGCGTGCCGCGATGCACCACCGTGAGGTCGGTCCACAGCTCCATCGCAGGCGTGACGAGCTCGTAAGTCTGCGGGTCGTCGGCGCGCAGGAATTCCAGCGCGCGATCGGAAAACACCACGCCGAAGCCGAAGGTCGAATTCGGCGGATTCTGCTCGACGATATGGATATCCCAACGCGGATGCGCGCGCTTGGCGAGATAGCCGAAATAGAGCCCTGCGGGGCCGGCGCCGACCACGAAGATCTTCATCTTACCTAGGGAGCCATCATCCTCGGCAGCACTAGGGTGAGGTCCGGCACCGCGATGAGCAGCGCCACCACGCCGAGCGCGATGACGATGAACGGCGCCACCGAGACGATGATCTCGCGCATCGAGGTATCGGGCGCGGCGCCCTTGGCGACGAAGAGGAGCAGGCCGAAGGGCGGCGTGGCGAGGCTGATCTCGAGGACCATCAGCATCAGTACCCCGAACCAGACGACGTCGAAGCCCAGCTGCTCGGCGAGCGGCATGAACAGCGGCGAGGTGATCATCATCATGCTCACCTGGTCCATGAAGCAGCCGAGGAACAGCAGAATGCCGAGCATGCCGAGCAGCACCGCGAGCGGCGATAGGCCGGCACCGCTGATCAGCCCCGACAGGCCGTCGGAGGCTTGGGTGAAGGCCATGATCTGCGAGAAGGTGATCGAGCCGGCGATGATGAACAGCGTCATCACGGTGAATCGCAGCGTCTCGCGCACCGAAACGACGAAGCTCCTCCAGGCGAGCCGGCGGTAGGCGGCTGCTGCGAGCAGTGCCCCGGCCGCGCCGAAGGCGGCCGATTCGGTCGGCGTGGCGACCCCGCCGATGATGCTGCCCACGACCACCACGAACAGGCTCATCAGCGGCAGCACGAACTTCAGAAACGGCATCGTGCGCTCTCGCCAGCTGAGCTGCGCGACGTCGTACGGCGGAGCGATCGCCGGGTTGCGCCAGCAGCGGATGATGATGTACCCGAAGAACAGCGTCGCCATGATGAGCGCGGGGATGATGGAGGCGACCAGCAGCTCGCCGATCGGGATGCTTGCCACCGACCCCAGCAGCACGGCGAGGGCCGCGGGGGGGATCAGCATGGCGAGGCCGCCGACCGCCACGATCGGACCGACGGCAATCGACGAGTGGTAGCCGCGCTTGTACATCTCCGGCAGCAGCGTCGAGCTCAGCATCGCGGTGTTGGCGATGGTCGAGCCGGACAGGGAAGAGAAAATGGTGCCGCCGACGATCGCCACCAGCGACAGGCGCCCCGGCACGCGCGCGATCAGCTTGTCGATGGCGTCGATGGCGCGCCCGGCGACGCCGGTATGAAACATGATCTCGCCCATGAAGATGAACAGCGGTATGGGCAGCAGGGCGAAGCTCTGCACCGAGTCGGCGGCGTTGCGCACCAGCTGCAACACGCCGATCTCGCCGCCCATGAAGATCCAGGCGCCGATCAGGTTGCTGGCCAGGAAGGCGAATACGACCGGCATGCCGATAGCCATGAACAGCAGCAGCATGCCGATGAGCAGGCCGAGGACCTGGTACCAGGCCACGCCTCAGGCCACTTCCCGGGTGCCGGTGTGCGCCGGCGGCTGCCGCAGCCAGCGCAGGTAGACGCCGAGCAGGATGAGCATCACCGGCGGCATGCCGGCGTATACCCACCACTCCGGGAAGATGAAGCTCTTGTGGACCAGCGTGCCGCTTTCATAGGAGCGCCAGGCGACGCGGCAGGCGAAGAAGAACAGCACCATGCAGACGGTCGCGCCAAGGATATCGGCGATGCGCCGCACTACCCGCCGCGGCCCGGCGGCGAGGCGCTCGACCACCAGCTCGATGGCGATGTGGCCTTCCTCGCGCAGCACCCAGGGCGCGCCGAGGAAGGTAATCGCGTAGAGCGCGTACTCGGTCGCTTCGAACGACCAGGGGATCGAGAACAGGCGCAAATAGCGCGCGCCCACATCGACCAGGATCAGCACAACCAGGCCGCACAGCAA
This sequence comes from uncultured Enterobacteriaceae bacterium, assembly GCA_964546195.1. Classification (GTDB taxonomy): domain Bacteria; phylum Pseudomonadota; class Gammaproteobacteria; order Burkholderiales; family SG8-39; genus SCGC-AG-212-J23. Next base: position 3,456 of record CAZJJC010000381.1, read on the forward strand.
CGCGGCCGCGGCGAGCGCCAGCGCGTCGATCAGCGCATCAAACCACGACCGCTTACTTGCCACTCAGGAGTGGCCGCACCTTCCTCACGAACTCGGGGTTGCCCTTGGCCATCGCTTCCCAGTACAGGTCCTCGGCCCTCTGCGCGAAGCCCGGGCCG
>CAZJJC010000382.1:0-2142 GCA_964546195.1 uncultured Enterobacteriaceae bacterium
GACCGCTTCACCACGCGGCTCATCGCCCCGAACCCGGGCATGATGACCGGCCCCGGCACCAATACCTACCTGGTCGGCGGCGAGGAGCTCGCGGTGATCGATCCCGGGCCGGCGATCGACTCGCACATCGAGAAAATCCTCGCCTTCCCGAACATCCGGTGGATCCTGTGCACGCATACGCACCTGGATCATTCGCCGGCCGCGGCCGCGATCAAGGCGGCGACCGGCGCGAAAGTGCTCGGCCGGCCGGCGCCGAACGGCCAGGACGCCTCTTTTTCTCCCGACGAAGTCATGGAACACGGCCAGCGCGTGCGCCTCGGCGAGGTGAATTTGAAGGCCATTCACACCCCCGGGCACGCGTCCAACCATCTGTGCTACCTGCTGGAAGACACGCGCATGCTCTTCACCGGCGATCACGTCATGCAGGGCTCGACGGTCGTGATTAATCCCCCCGACGGCAACATGCGCGCCTACCTCGCTTCGCTCGAGCTGCTGCTCGCCGAGGACCTCGCCATCCTTGCGCCGGGGCACGGCTATCTCATCGGCGAGCCGCGCCACGAGATCCGCCGGCTGGTGCAGCACCGCATGCAGCGCGAAAGCAAGGTGGTCGCTGCGCTCGCCCGCCTTGGAAGCCCTACTCTGGAAGAGGTGCTGCCGCTCGTTTACGACGACGTGCCCGCGCGCCTGCACGGCGTGGCGGCCCGCTCGCTCACCGCGCATTTGCACAAGCTGGTGGCCGACGGCACGGCGCGCGCCAAAGGCGAGCGTTTCACGCTGGTGCAGCCATGAGCTTCGATTTCGATCTGTTCACGATAGGCGGCGGCTCGGGCGGCGTGCGCGCCTCGCGCGTAGCGGCCGGCTATGGCGCGAAGGTGGCGATCGCGGAGTCCGGCCACTTCGGCGGCACCTGCGTGAACGTCGGCTGCATCCCCAAGAAGCTGTTTTCCTACGCGGCGCATTGGCGCGAAGACTTCGAGGTCGCCGCGGCTTACGGCTGGAAGGTGGGCGAGCCGCGCTTCGACTGGCCGACGCTGCTCGCCAACAAGGATCGCGAGATTTCGCGCCTGAACGCCGTGTACGCGCGGGTGCTTTCGCTTGCCGGCGTGGAGATCCTGCGCGGGCGTGCCACCGTCCTGGGCCCGCATGAAGTGAGCTTCGAAGGAAAAAGACACACCGCCAAGCACATCCTGGTCGCCACCGGCTCGTGGCCGCAGATCCCCGACATCCCGGGGCAGGAGCTCGCCATCACCTCCAACGAGGCATTCCACCTGGAGCGGCTGCCGGCGCGCGCCATCGTGGTCGGCGGGGGCTACATCGCGGTCGAGTTCGCCTCGATCTTCCACGGCCTGGGCGTGCACACGACACTCGCCTACCGCGGCAAGCGGCTGCTGCGCGGCTTCGACGTCGAGCTGGGCGAGCGCCTCGCCGAGGAGATGATCGAGAAGGGCCTGCGCATCCACTTCGGCGCCGAGCCGCAGGCGATCGCGCGCAAGGCCGGCGGCGCGCTCGAGGTCACCTACGGCGACGGGGCGCGCCAGGAAGTCGACCTCGTCATGTTCGCCACCGGCCGCCGCCCGAACAGCGCCAACCTCGGGCTCGAGGCCGCGGGCGTCAAGCTCGCCGCCGACGGCGCGGTCATCGTCGACCAGTACTCCGCCAGCTCGGTGCCTTCCATCCATGCGATCGGCGATGTCACCAACCGGATCAACCTGACGCCGGTCGCCACCGCCGAGGCGATGTGGCTCGCGCGCACCCTGTTCCGCAGCGAGCCCACGCCGGTCGACCACCTCTTCGTGCCCACGGCGGTGTTCGCCAACCCGAACCTCGCCACCGTGGGGCTGTCGGAGGAAGCCGCGCGCCGGCTCTTCGGCGCGGTGGACATCTACAAGACCTCGTTCCGCGCGCTCAAGCTGAGCCTGACCGACAAGAAGGAGCGCACCTTCATGAAGCTGGTGGTCGACCGCGCCAGCCAGACCGTGCTCGGCGCGCACATGATCGGCCCCGACGCCGGCGAGGTCATCCAGGGCATGGCCATCGCGGTGAAGCTCGGCGCCACCAAGGCGCAGTTCGACGCCACCATCGGCATCCATCCGACCGCCGCGGAGGAGTTCGTTACGCTGCGCGAAAAGGCCTCGGCCTGAC
>CAZJJC010000383.1:0-2752 GCA_964546195.1 uncultured Enterobacteriaceae bacterium
AAGGTATGCCGCGTCGCAGAGAAGTCCCCAAGCGCGAGATCCTGCCGGATCCGAAATTCGGCAACGTCGACCTCGCCAAGTTCGTCAACGTGCTGATGACCCGCGGCAAGAAGTCGGTGGCCGAGCGCATCATCTACGGCGCGCTGGACACGATCAAGTCGAAGTCGGGCAAGGACCCGATCGAGGTCTTCGGCCAGGCGGTGCAGAACGTGAAGCCGGTGGTGGAAGTGAAAAGCCGCAGAGTGGGCGGCGCCAACTATCAAGTGCCCGTCGAGGTGCGCCCGGTGCGGCGCATCGCGCTCGCCATGCGCTGGATCCGCGAGGCGGCGCAGAAGCGCGGCGAGAAGTCGATGACGGTGCGGCTCGCGGGCGAGCTGCAGGAAGCGGCCGAGGGCCGCGGCGGTGCGATGAAGAAGCGCGAGGAAGTCCATCGCATGGCCGAGGCCAACAAGGCTTTCTCGCACTACAGATTTTAGCCGGACGGTTCTAAGGACATGGCTGTGGCACGCAAAACCCCAATCGAGCGGTATCGCAACATCGGCATCTCGGCGCATATCGACGCCGGCAAGACCACGACCACCGAGCGCATCCTTTTCTACACCGGGGTGAACCACAAGATCGGCGAGGTGCACGACGGCGCCGCGACCATGGACTGGATGGAGCAGGAGCAGGAGCGCGGCATCACCATCACCTCGGCCGCGACCACCTGCTTCTGGAAGGGCATGGACCTGTCCTATCCCGAGCACCACATCAACATCATCGACACGCCGGGCCACGTCGATTTCACCATCGAGGTCGAGCGCTCGATGCGCGTGCTCGACGGCGCCTGCATGGTGTACGACGCGGTGGCGGGCGTGCAGCCGCAGTCCGAAACGGTGTGGCGCCAGGCGAACAAGTATCGCGTGCCGCGGCTCGCCTTCATCAACAAGATGGACCGGGTCGGCGCGACCTTCTTCAAGTCCTACGGGCATATCCGCGACCGGCTGAAGGGCAACCCGGTGCCGATCCAGATCCCGGTCGGCGCGGAAGACAAGTTCGAGGGCGTGATCGACCTCGTAACCATGCAGGCGATCTACTGGGACGAGGCCTCGCAGGGCATGAAGTTCGACAAGCGGCCGATCCCGGCGGAGCTCGCCGCCGAGGCCAAGGAGTGGCACGACAAGATGGTCGAGGCCGCCGCCGAGGCGAACGAAGAGCTGATGAACAAGTACCTCGAGACCAACGAGCTTACGGTCGAGGAGATCAAGAAGGGCCTGCGCCTGCGCACCATCGCCAACGAGATCGTGCCGATGCTGTGCGGCACGGCGTTCAAGAACAAGGGCGTCCAGGCCATGCTCGACGCGGTAATCGACTACCTGCCTTCGCCGGTCGACATCCCGCCGGTGAAAGGCGAAAACGACAAGGGCGAGCCGGAGTTCCGCAAGCCGGGCGACCAGGAGCCGTTCGCCGCGCTTGCGTTCAAGATCATGACCGACCCGTTCGTCGGGCAGCTGTCGTTCATCCGCGTGTACTCGGGCGTGCTCAGCTCGGGCGACACGGTGCTGACCTCGATGCGCGGCAGGAAAGAGCGCATCGGGCGCCTGCTGCAGATGCATGCCAACGAGCGCCAGGAGATCAAGGAAGTGCGCGCCGGCGACATCGCCGCGGTCGTCGGGCTGAAGGACGTCATCACCGGCGAGACCATCTGCGACGTGAAGAAGTCCATCACGCTCGAGCGCATGGAGTTCCCCGAGCCGGTGATTTCGCAGGCGGTGGAGCCGAAAACCAAGGTCGACCAGGAGAAGATGGGCGTCGCCCTCAGCCGGCTGGCGCAGGAAGACCCGTCGTTCCGCGTGCACACCGACGAGGAATCCGGCCAGACCATCATCTCGGGCATGGGCGAGCTGCACCTGGAGATCATCGTCGACCGCATGAAGCGCGAGTTCGGCGTGGAGGCCTCGGTCGGCAAGCCGCAGGTGGCTTACCGCGAGACCTTCAAAAAGGCGCTCGAATCCGAAGGCAAGTTCGTCAAGCAGTCGGGCGGGCGCGGCCAGTACGGCCACGTCTGGCTGAAGCTCGAGCCGCAGCACGGCAAGGGCTACGAATTCGTCGACGGCATCAAGGGCGGCCGGGTGCCGAAGGAGTTCATCCCGGCGGTGAAGAAAGGCGTGGACGAGGCCTTGAACGAGGGCGTGCTGGCGGGCTACCCGGTGGTGGACGTCAAGGTCACGCTGTTCGACGGCTCCTACCACGATGTAGACTCGAACGAGAACGCCTTCAAGATGGCGGCAATCTTCGCTTTCAAGGACGGCATGCGCGCCGGCACCCCGGTGCTGCTCGAGCCGATCATGGCGGTCGAGGTCGAGACCGCCGAGGAAAAGATGGGCGACGTGATCGGCGATCTTTCCTCACGCCGTGGGGTCATCCTGGGCATGGACGACCTGCCCGGCGCCAAGGCGATCAAGGCCGAGGTGCCGCTCAACGAGATGTTCGGCTACTCCACCACGCTGCGCTCGCTCACCCAGGGGCGCGCCACCTACACCATGGAATTCAAGCACTACGCCGAGGCGCCGAAGAACGTGGCGGATTCGATCATCAATAAAGACAAGGACAAGAAGTAGGAGCGCAGGCTATGGCAAAAAGCAAATTCGAGCGCACCAAGCCGCACGTGAACGTGGGCACGATCGGGCACGTGGACCACGGCAAGACGACGCTGACGGCGGCGATGACGCATATACTGGCGAAGAAGTTCGGCGGCGAGGCGAAGAACTAC
>CAZJJC010000384.1:0-2514 GCA_964546195.1 uncultured Enterobacteriaceae bacterium
TTGCCGAAGGCGAGGCGCGCTGTTTCCAGGCAGCGGCACCAGGGACTCGACAGCACGCGCTCCACCGGAATCTGCCTTTTGCGGAACTCCTCGCCGATGCGCCGCGCGTGCTGGCGGCCTTCATCCGAGAGGTTGCGCTGCGTGCTGCAGTCGTCGAGGCGCAGGCCGGGCGGATCGCCGCTGCCCGGCGTGGTGACGGCGTGGCGGATGAGGATCACCTGGCCGCCGCCCTCGAGCAAGGACCAGAGCGCCTCGCTGGCGATCGCGGCGGCGGGACAGAGGAGCAGCAGGAGAAACGCAATTCTCATCCCCGCCATTCTGCGGCATAGTCCCGCCATGACCACACCGCATCTCTTCGCGCCGCTCGAGCTGCGGGGGGTGCGCCTGCGCAACCGCATCGTCATCTCGCCGATGTGCCAGTACTCGGCGCAGGATGGCATGGTCGGCGACTGGCATCTGGTGCACCTGGGCAAGTTCGCCCAGGGCGGCGCGGGGGCGGTGTTCGTCGAGGCCACCGCGGTAGAGAGGCGCGGCCGCATTACCCACGGCGATGCCGGGATCTGGGACGATGCGCATGTCGCGGGTCTTCGAAAAATCGCCGATTTCATAAAAGGACAAGGTGCCGTACCGGCCATCCAGCTCGCGCATGCCGGGCGCAAGGCCAGCATGGCGCGGCCCTGGCACGGCAACGGCCCCCTTACCCAGGCCGACTTCGAGCGCGGCGACAAGCCCTGGAGCACCATCGCGCCGACCGCGACACCGATCGATGCGAGCTGGATCAAGCCGCGCGCCATGAGGGAAGGCGACGAGCAGGCCGTGCTGAGCGCGTACCGCAACGCCGTGCGGCGCGCCGTGGCCGCCGGGTTCGACATCCTCGAGCTGCACGCGGCGCACGGCTACCTGCTGCACACTTTTCTCTCGCCTTTATCCAACCCGGGCCGGCTGCAGGACCGGATGCGCTTTCCGCTGGCGGTCGCCGCCGAGGTGCGCAAGGCCTGGCCGGAGCGCAAGCCGCTCTTCGTACGCTGCTCGTCCATCGATGATGTGGAGGGCGGCTGGAGCCTCGACGATACGGTGCAGTTCGCAAAGCACTTGAAGCAACTGGGCGTCGACGTGATCGATTGCTCCTCCGGCGGCATCCAGGGGTCGGCCACCGCGGCGACGAAGATGCTCGTGCAGCGCGTTCCCGGGTTCCAGATTCCCTTTGCGGAAAGGGTCAGAAGCGAAGCCGGCGTGATGACCATGGCCGTGGGGCTGATCCTCACGCCGCAGCAGGCCGAGGAGGCGCTGCAGGCCGGCCGCGCGGATCTCATCGCCATAGGGCGCGAGGCGCTCTACGATCCGAACTGGCCGCTGCACGCGGCGCTCGCGCTGGGCGTGGAGGACGACTTCGGCCGATGGCCCGTGCAGTACGGCTGGTGGCTCTCGCGCCGCGAGGCGCTTCTCAGGAAACTGGGAGTCCGCAGATAATAATCAGGGAGAAGCGTATGGAGACGATCCGAATCTCGAAGGAGCAGATGGCGCAGCGCATCGCGCGGTTCGAAACGCTGAAGCCGCTGCCGGTGCAGAACGAGTCGCTCCCGGAAAAAGCGCGCGACGTGGTCTATGCGCGCAAGCTGCTTTCGGTGATCGGGCTGGACACCCCCACGCCGATCAGCGCCGAGGCGCCGATCCGCGGCGCGGCCGGCATGACCATGACGCTCGCCGTCTGCCCGCCGGGTCAGGGTCCCGGCCTGCACGCGCACCGCGAGACCTACGAGACCTTCACCGTCCTGCAGGGAGAGTTCGAAGTGCGCTGGAACGACGACGGCGGCGAGCGCGAGGTGCTGCGGCGCTTCGATACGATCTCCTTTCCGCCGGGCGTGTGCCGCGCGTTCCGCAACGCCGGCAGGGAAGAAGGCATCCTGCAGGTGCTCATCACCGGCGGCGTGCACGACATGAACGACATCGCGTTCAACCGCGCGGCGAAGCGCGAGATCGAGGCAGTCGGCCCGGGACTCGCCGCGGAATTCGAGAAGGTCGGATTTACGTTCGACGCAAGCGAAATCGCGCGCTAGTGTTGCTCAAAGGCAACGCCCCTGCCGCGACCTGTCGTTCATTTGATACGCTGTCGGCATGAAGCTACAGCGGCTGTTGATCGATTTCGCCCCGGATGCCCGGCCCCTGCCCCGGCATCTCGTCTTCCTCGACAACCACCTCCTGCCGGCCGCCCTCGCGGCCGCGGCGCTTTTCTTCATCGCCTGGCTGCTCAGGGACTGACCCAAGTAGAAAGAAAGCAGTACGCCCCCCCTCATTCCATGAGGGGAGCGTACAGCGGCGACGTGAGATAGCGCTCGCCGTAGGAAGGCAGCACGGCGACGATCATCTTGCCTTCGTTGGCGTTGCGCCGCGCGAGCTCGAGCGCCGCCCAGATGGCGGCGCCCGAGGAAATGCCGACGAAAAGCCCCTCCTGCTTTGCAAGCTCGCGCGCCGTCTCCAGGGCGTCGTCGTTCTTTACCCGCACGATCTCGTCGT
>CAZJJC010000385.1:0-2787 GCA_964546195.1 uncultured Enterobacteriaceae bacterium
GTGGTGATGCCGTGCGCCTCGTGCAGGCGCTTCAACTCCTCGCGCATCTCCAGCCGCAGCCGGGCGTCGAGGTTGGAAAGCGGCTCGTCCATGAGGAACACGCGGGGCCTCCTCACCAGCGCCCGGCCGAGCGCCACGCGCTGGCGCTGGCCGCCCGAAAGCTGGCGGGGTTTCCTGTCCAGGAAGTCGGAAAGGCCCAGGACTTGCGCCACGCGCGCGACCTCGCGCGCGATCTCGGCGCGCCCCATGCCGCGCACCCGCAGCGGAAAGGCGATGTTCTCGCGCACCGAAAGGTGCGGGTACAGCGCGTAGCTCTGGAACACCATGGCGACGTCGCGCGCGCCGGGCGCGAGCGCGTCGACGCGCTGAGCGTCGAAGTACAGCGCGCCCGAGCTCGGCGCCTCGACGCCGGCGATGAGATTCAGCAACGTCGATTTGCCGCAGCCGCTGGGGCCCACGAAGGTGAAGAACTCGCCCTCGGCGATCTCGAGCTCGAGCGGCGCGAGCACCGCCTGTGTCGCGAAGCGCTTGGCGAGTCCCGCGAAGCGGATGCGCGCCATCAGCCTTTCACGGCCCCCGCGGTGAGTCCTTCGACGATGCGCCGCTGGAAGGCGAACGCGAGCGCCACCACGGGGATCGTCGCGACCACGGAGGCCGCCGCGATCTCCCCATAGGGGATCTCGTGCAGGCCGGGGAAAAGCGCGATGCCCACGGGCAGCGTGCGCGAGGCCTCGGTCGCGGTGAAGGACAGCGCGAAGAGGAACTCGTTCCAGGCGAAGATGAACACCAGCAGGCCCGCGGCCAGGATGCCCGGCGCGGCGAGCGGCAGCACCACGCGCCACAGCGCGCCGAAGGCGCTGCAGCCGTCTACGCGCGCCGCGACGTAGAGCTCGCGCGGCAGCGCGTCGAAGAAGTTGGCGAGCAACCACACCGCGAGCGGCAGCGAGAACGTGCTGTAGGTCAGCACCAGCGCGGCGAGCGTGTCGCGCAGGCCGAGCGCGTTCAGCAGCAGGAAGAGCGGGCTCACCGTGGCGATCGGCGGGAACATGGAGATCGACAGCACTACGCCCAGAATGGCCGCGCGGCCGCGCATGCGCAGGATCGAAACCGCGTAGGCGGCGAGCGCGCCCACCGCGAGCGCGAGCGCCGTGGTGCACACCGCGACCACGGCGCTGTTGGCGATGATGCGCAGCAGCGGATGGCCGGCGAAGATCGCCACGTAATGCTCGCCGGTGAGCCGCGTGGGCAGCAGCGGCGGCAGCGAGACGAGCTCGGCGGCCGGCTTCACCGAGGTGACCACCTGCCACAGGAACGGCGCCACGCAGTAGGCCGCCAGCAGCACGAGCCCCGCGGCCCTCATTGCAGAACCTTTCTCAGAAGGAACACGTACAGCCCGGCGGCGAGCGCCACGCAAGCGAACACGCTTACCGCGAGCGTCGAGCCGTAGCCGAACTCGAGCGATTGGAACAGCGTCTTGTAGGCGTAGATCGACAGCGTCTCGGTGCTGTTCGCCGGCCCGCCGCCGGTGAGGACGTAGATCGAGTCAAACACGCGGAAGGCGTCGATGGTGCGAAAGATGAGCGCGACGAGGATCACCGGGGCGAGCAGCGGCAGCGTGATGCGCCGTAGCACCGTCCAGCGCGAGGCGCCGTCGAGCGCGGCGGCGCGGTAGAGATCCGGCGGGATGCCCTGCAGCCCCGCCACCAGCAGGAGGGCGACGAACGGGGTGGATTTCCACACGTCCATGAGGATCGCGGCATTCAGCGCCCAGGCCGGGCTGCCGAGCCAGTTCACCTGCGCACCCAGCAGGTAGTTCAGCACCCCGATCTCGCTGTTGTACATCCACTCCCACATGCGCGCCGACACCGCGGTGGGCACCGCCCAGGGCAAAAGGATCAGGCCGTAGAGCGCGGCGCGCCCGCGAAACGGACGCTGCACCGCGAGCGCGAAGGCGAGCCCGAGCACGAGCTCGAGCGACACCGACACCGCGACGAAGTACAGCGTGTTGCCGAGCGCGTTCCAGAAGCGCTCGTCGCCCGCCAGGCGCAGGTAGTTGTCCAGGCCGATGAAGCTTGGCGGCGCCGGATCGAGCAGCGAACGCCGCTCGAGGCTCAGCCACACGACGTGCGCAAGCGGATAGAGGGTGACAATGCCCAGAAGAAATGCCGCGGGCGCGAGGTACCACCCGTGCCGCTCGCGCTCAGCCTGCATCCAGGATCTCCTCGATTCTTCGCTGCGCGTGCTCGAGCGCCGCCCGCGGCGTGCGCAGGCCGGAGACGGCCGCGCTGAAATCGCTTTGCAGCACCTGCGAGACGCGCACGTAGTGCGGCGTCACCGGGCGCGGCCGCGCGTTTGCGAACACGCGCTCGAGCCGGCCGAGGAAGGGCTGCGCCGCGAGGAGCTCGGCGTCGCGGTAGAGCGCAAGGCGCGCGGGCTGGAAGCCGTACGCCAGAGCGAGCCGCTTTTGCGCCGGCTCTCCCGTCAAAAACCGGACGAAGGAGGAGGCGATTTCCTGGTTGCGCGAGGCGGCGTTCACCGCGAGCTGCCAGCCGCCCAGGGTGGGCGCCGAGCGCCCGCCCGGGAAATGCGGCAGCTCCGCGACGCCGACCTTGCCGTGCACGCGCGAGGCCGGGTCCTGGAACAGGCGCCAGGCATAGGGCCAGTTGCGCAGGAACACCGCCCGGCCCTGGCCGAACACGTGGCGGCTGGGCTCCTCGGTCGCCGTGGTGACCGACCCGGGCGTGACGCCGTGGCGGTGCACGAGGCCGGCCATCAGCGCGAGCGCCT
>CAZJJC010000386.1:0-1850 GCA_964546195.1 uncultured Enterobacteriaceae bacterium
TCGGCCGGATGGTGCGCGACGAGGTCGAGACCATTCTCAAGCTGGCCGATGTCCTCAACAAGCGCGTCGTCGGCCAGGACCACGGCCTCAGGATGATCGCCAAGCGGATCGAGACGAGCCGCGCCAAGCTCGACAATCCCAACAAGCCGATCGGCGTGTTCATGCTGTGCGGCCCGTCGGGCGTCGGCAAGACCGAAACCGCGCTGGCGCTGGCCGAGTCGCTCTACGGCGGCGAGCAGAACGTGATCACCATCAACATGAGCGAGTACCAGGAGGCGCACACCGTGTCGACGCTGAAGGGCGCGCCGCCGGGCTATGTGGGCTACGGCGAGGGCGGGGTGCTCACCGAGGCGGTCAGGCGCCGCCCCTACAGCGTGGTGCTGCTGGATGAAGTCGAGAAGGCGCATTCCGACGTCCACGAGATCTTCTTCCAGGTGTTCGACAAGGGCTGGATGGAAGACGGCGAGGGGCGCTACATCGACTTCAAGAACACCATCATCCTGCTCACCTCCAACGCGGGCACCGAGCTCATCAGCCACATGTGCAAGGACCCGGAGCTCATGCCCGATGCCGAGGCGCTCGGCAAGGCGCTGCGCGAGCCCCTGCTCAAGGTGTTCCCGGCGGCGCTGCTCGGGCGCATCGTGGTGATTCCGTACTACCCGCTATCCGACGCCATCCTCGCCGGGATCATCCGCCTGCAGATCGGCCGGATCAGGAAGCGCATCGAGGAGAACCATGCGGTGGCCTTCACGTTCAGCGACGAGGTGGTCGGGCTGGTGGCGAAGCGCTGCACCGCGCTGGAAAGCGGCGGGCGGATGATCGACGCCATCCTCACCAACACGGTGCTGCCGCGCATCAGCGAGGAGTTCCTGAAGAAGATGATGGCCGGGCAGCCCGTGCAAAGCGTGGGGCTGTCCGTGGCGGACGGCGACTTCGCCTACAATTTCAGCTAACGGGGAGTCACGGGAGGCGGGGCGATGGCGAAGCTTCTGGAAGCGGGAACGCCGCTCGGCGAGGGGGTGCTGCAGCTGCGCCGCATGTCGGGCCAGGAGGAGCTCGGGCGCCTGCCCGAGTTCCAGCTCGAGTTCATCTCGCGGCGCGGCGATATCAGCGCGGCGGAGATCCTCGGCAAGAACCTGAGCTGGTCGCTGCAGCTGGAAAACGGCGCCCTGCGCTATTTCAACGGCTTCGTGACGCGCTTCTCCGAAGCGGGCGACGGCACGGTCGCCGGGTTCGACCAGGATCCGAGGGGCCACGCGTACTACTACCAGGCGAGCGTGCATCCCTGGCTGTGGTTCCTCACGCGCGCCTCGAACTGCCGCATCTTCCTGAACAAGTCGGTGCTCGAGATCGCCGACGAGGTGTTCGCCGGCTATCCCTTCGCCAACGTGAAGAAGGTGCAGCTGCGCAGCGACTATCCGAAGCGGGAATTCAGCGTCCAGTACCGCGAGACCGACTTCAACTTCGTCTGCCGCCTGTTCGAGCAGGAGGGGCTGTACTTCGCCTTCGAGTACGACAACGGACGCAATACGCTGGTGCTGATGGACTCGCACGGCGCGCACCGCACCAGCCCCGCGCTCGAGACCACCTTTCTCGTCGAGGCCGCCGACGCCGGCGACAAGGACCACGTCGGCGCCTGGACCGTGAACCGGGAGATCCAGCCGGGCAAGTACACCATCGACGACTTCAACTACCACAAGCCGCAGGACAGGATGTCGGGGGATTGCGCGCAGGCGAAAGACCACGACCTGGCGGAGTTCGAGATCTACGACTATCCCGGGGAATACCGCGAGCCGGCCGAAGGCGCGCAGTACGCCCGCACCCGCATCGAGGAGCTGCACGTGAAGTAC
>CAZJJC010000387.1:0-3138 GCA_964546195.1 uncultured Enterobacteriaceae bacterium
CTACGATCTTGAGCCGATCATCGCGGCGGCGCACGCCAAGGGCATCAAGGTGATCATCGACGAGGCCTGGTACGGCTTCGCGCGCTTCCACCCGGAGTTCCGGCCCACCGCGCTCGAGGCAGGCGCGGACTACGCCACCCAGTCGACGCACAAGGTGCTTTCGGCGTTCTCGCAGGCCTCGATGATCCACATCAACGATCCGGACTTCCGCGAGCACCTGTTCCGCGAGAACTTCAACATGCACACCTCGACCAGCCCGCAGTACGGACTGATCGCGAGCCTCGACGTGGCGCGCAAGCAGGCGGTGATGGAAGGCTACAAGCTGCTGTCGCGCACCCTGGAGCTCGCCCAGGAAGTGCGCCAGCTGGTCAATTCCACCAAGGTATTCCGGGTGCTGGAGCTCGACGACCTGCTGCCCGAAGCGGTGCGGCACGACGGCATCCGCCTCGACCCCACCAAGGTGACCATCGACATCTCGGGCTGCGGCTATACCGTCGAGGACCTGCAGAAGGAGCTGTTCGAGCGCTACAACATCCAGGTCGAGAAATCGACCTTCAACACGCTCACCCTGCTGCTCACCGTGGGCACCACGCGCTCGAAGGTGTCGCGCCTCTACGATGCCCTCATGCGCATCGCCCGGCAGAGCCGCCAGCCGCGGCGGCTGGTGCAGACGCCGGAGATACCCGCTTTCACCAAGCTCAAGTTTCTCCCAAGGGATGCGTATTACTGCGGCGGCGAGCTTGCCCCGGTATTCGACGAGCGCGAGCGCATCAACCGCAAGCTCGTGGGGCGCATCTGCGCGGACCAGATCGTGCCCTACCCGCCCGGCATCCCGGTGCTCGTGCCGGGGCAGCAGATCACCGCCAAGGTCATCGACTACCTCGGCGACCTGCTGCACTCCACCAAGCGCATGGAGATGCACGGCATCGTGCACGAGGGCTACCTGCCCTGCATCCGCGTGCTCAAGGCGCAGGAAGCCAAGGGGTTGAAGCCGCTGCGTTGAACCGATAGGATGGCGAAGACGGCGGCCTGTGCCGCCGTTTTTCATTGCGGGAGCATTCCGGGAGGGACCATGTCCCATGTAATGAACACCTACGCGCGCCAGCCGGTCGCGTTCGTGCGCGGCGAAGGCGTCTGGCTGTGGGACGAGGCGGGCAGGAAGTACCTCGACGCGCTGGCTGGTATCGCGGTCAACACCCTGGGCTACGCCCACCCGCGGCTCACGCGCGCCCTCTCAGAGCGCATCGCTTCGGGGGTGATCCACACCTCCAACCTGTGGCGCATCCCGGACCAGGAAGCCGCCGCCGACCGCATCGCCGAGATCACGGGCCTGGACGAGGTGTTCTTCTGCAACTCCGGGCTCGAGGCCAACGAGGCCGCGATCAAGATCGCGCGCAAGTACGGCCACGAGCGCGGCATCGCCGAGCCCGCGGTCATCGTGATGGAGAACGCCTTCCATGGCCGCTCGCTCGCCACGCTTTCGGCCACCGGCAGCCGCAAGGTCCAGGCCGGCTTCGAGCCGCTGGTGTCGGGCTTCGTGCGCGTGCCGCTCAACGACCTGGACGCGGTGCGCCAGGTGGCCGAGCACAACCGCAATGTCTGCGCCGTGATGGTGGAACCGATCCAGGGCGAAGGCGGCATCAATGTCGCGCGCCTGGACTACCTGCGCGGCCTGAAGGAGATTTGCGAGCGGCAGCAGTGGCTGTTCATCTCCGACGAGGTGCAGTGCGGCCTGGGCCGCACGGGCAAGTGGTTCGTCTACCAGCACGCGGGCTTCCTTCCCGACGTAGTGCCCCTCGCCAAGGGACTGGGCTCGGGGGTGCCGGTGGGCGCCTGCGTGGCCGGCGGCCTCGCCAAGGGCGTGTTCAAGCCCGGCAACCACGGCTCGACCTTCGGCGGCAATCCGCTGGCGATGACCGCGGTGCTGACGACCCTGGACACCATCGAGGAAGAGGACCTTCTCGCCAGCGCCCTGCGGGTGGGCGAGGTCATTCGCGGCGGGCTCGCCGCCGTGGCGGGCGGCGTCGAGGTCCGCGGCATGGGCCTGATGATCGGCGTCGAGACGCGCCAGCCTTGCGGCGAGCTGGTGAAGGCGGCGCTGGAAGCCGGCCTGGTGATCAACGTCACCGCGGAGAGCGTCATCCGCCTGCTGCCGCCGCTGGTCATGAACGAGGCGGAGGGCGGCCAGGTGGTGAGCCGGCTGGCCCCGCTCATCAAAGCCTTCCTCGAGAAGCGCGCCGCCGCCTGACGACCCCCATGGCGGTGCGTCATTTCCTGCAGTTCAGGGACTTCTCGCGCGAGGAGCACGAGCATCTTTTCGCGCGCACGCGCTGGATCAAGGACCGCTTCAAGCGCTACGAGCGCTACTGGCCGCTGGAGGACCGCACCCTCGCGATGATCTTCGAGAAGCCCTCGACCCGCACCCGCATGTCGTTCGAGGCCGGCATGCACCAGCTGGGCGGCGCGGCGATCTACCTCTATACGCGCGACTCGCAGCTGGGCCGCGGCGAGCCCGTCGAGGACGCCGGCCAGGTGATGTCGCGCATGTGCGACGTGATCATGGTGCGCACCTTCGAGCAGGAAATCCTCGCCCGGTTTGCGGGAAGCTCGCGCGTGCCGGTGATCAACGGGCTCACCAACGAATACCATCCCTGCCAGATCCTCGCGGACCTCTACACCTACATCGAGCACCGCGGCCCGATCCGCGGCAGGACCGTGGCGTGGATCGGCGACTCGAACAACGTGTGCCACAGCTGGCTGCAGGCCGCGGCCCTGTTCGATTTCAAGCTGAACGTCTCGACCCCCCCGGGATACGAGGTCGAAAAGGAAAGAATGAATCGCAATAGCGAAGCCTTCGCCGATCCCATTCTCGCGGTGAAAGATGCCGATCTGGTCACCACCGATGTCTGGACCTCGATGGGCTTCGAGGCCGAGAACGAGGCGCGCCGGCGCGACTTCCAGGACTGGCAGGTCGACGCCGAGATGATGAAGGCGGCGGGCAAGGACGCGCTGTTCATGCATTGCCTGCCCGCGCACCGCGGTGAGGAAGTGGCTGCGGACGTCATCGACGGTCCGCACAGCGTCGTCTGGGACGAGGCGGAGAACCGGCTGCACGCGCAGAAGGCTCTCCTGGAGTAC
>CAZJJC010000388.1:0-21003 GCA_964546195.1 uncultured Enterobacteriaceae bacterium
GCGCGGCAGGCGCGCAGGCCTTCGTCTCCATCATGGAAGGCTGCAGCAAGTACTGCAGCTTCTGCGTCGTGCCCTACACGCGCGGCGAAGAGGTCTCGCGCCCCTTCGCGCATGTGATCGCGGAGGTCGCGGCGCTCGCCTCGCAGGGCGTGAAGGAAGTGACGCTGCTCGGGCAGAACGTCAACGCCTGGCGCGGCGAGATCGACGGCGACCCCGCCGACTTTGCGGAGCTCCTTCAGTATGTGTGCGAGATACCGGAGGTCGAGCGCGTGCGCTACACCACCTCCCATCCGCGCGAGTTCACGCAGCGCCTGATCGACGCCCATGCCGAGCTGCCCAAGCTCGCGCCGCAAGTGCATCTGCCGGTGCAGTCGGGCTCGGACCGCGTGCTTGCGGCGATGAAGCGCGGCTACACTTCGCTGGAATACCGCTCCCTCGTGCGCCGGCTGCGCGAGGCCCGGCCCGGGGTGAGCCTGTCGTCGGACTTCATCGTCGGCTTCCCCGGCGAAGCCGAAGCGGATTTCGAGGCGACCCTCAAGCTGGTGCGCGACATCGGCTTCGACGGCGCCTTTTCGTTCCTCTACAGCCGCCGGCCGGGCACGCCCGCCGCGGAGCTTGCGGATGACACGCCTCTTGAAGAGAAATCTTTCCGGCTGCAGCGCCTGCAGGCGCTGATCGAGGGCCAGGCGCGCGCGGCGAGCGAGGCGATGGTCGGCACGACGCAGCGGGTTCTCGTCGAAGGCCTGTCGCGAAAAAGCGATTCCGAGCTGAGCGCGAGAACCGCGAACAACCGCGTGGTGAACTTTCCCGGCCCCGAAAGACTGACCCACAGCTACGCCGAGGTGCGCGTCACCGCTGCCCTCCACCATTCGCTGCGCGGCGAACTGCTGAATGCGCGGTAAAGCCGTCGAGGTAAAACTCGACCCCGTAGACAACCAGCGCCTGGCGAGGCTGTGCGGCGCGCTGGACGAGAACCTGCGCCAGATCGAGGCCGCGCTCGACGTCACCCTCGCGCGCCGCGGCGGCAGGTTCACGGTGCGCGGGGAGCAGGCGCAGCGCGCGGCCCAGGCGCTCGAGCATTTCTACGACCGCGCCTCGGGCGAGCTCACGCTCGAAGACGTGCAGCTTGGCTTGACTGAATTGACTCAAGGTGTCGCTGCGGGTGTCGCTGCGGGTGTCGCTGCGAAGACCGAGGGCCCTCAGCTCCTGACCCGGCGCCAGGACCTGCATGGACGCACGCCGCACCAGGTCGAGTACATCGAGAACATCCTGTCGCATGACTGCAGCTTCGGCATCGGCCCGGCCGGCACCGGCAAGACCTATCTCGCGGTCGCCTGCGCGGTGGACGCGCTCGAGCGCGACAAGGTCAAGCGCATCGTGCTGGTGCGCCCGGCGGTGGAGGCCGGCGAGCGGCTGGGCTTCCTGCCCGGGGATCTCGCGCAGAAGGTCGACCCCTACCTGCGGCCGCTGTACGACGCGCTCTACGACTTGATGGGCTTCGAGAAGACCGGCAAGCTCCTGGAGCGCGGCACCATCGAGCTCGCGCCGCTTGCCTACATGCGCGGACGCACGCTGAACCACTCGTTCATCATCCTCGACGAGGCGCAGAACACCACGCCGGAGCAGATGAAGATGTTCCTCACGCGCATCGGCTTCGGGGCCAAGGCGGTGGTCAACGGCGACGTCACGCAGATCGACCTCGGGCGCGGGCAGAAGAGCGGCCTGATCGAGGCGCGCCGCATCCTCGCCGGGGTGCGCGGCATAGCGTTCACCCAGTTCGGCGCGCAGGACGTGGTGCGCCACCCCCTGGTGGCGCGCATCATCGATGCCTACGAACAGAACGCGCCGCAAGAATAGCGTTTCGGTTCAATACGCAATCCCGCGCCGCGGCGTGCCCAGCGCTTCTTCCCTCAGAAAATGGTGCAGGAACATCGTTGACGGCATGCAGATCACTCTGCGGATCGTCGGCGCGCGGGAGGCGCGGCGGCTCAACAGCAGCTTCAGGAACAAGGACTACGCCACCAACGTGCTCTCGTTTCCCTACGGCGAGGGCCGCGGCGACGTGGTGCTCTGCCACCCCGTGATCGCGCGCGAGGCGCGCGCGCAAGGCAAGCCCGTTGCAGCGCACTATGCGCATCTGGTGGTGCACGGCCTGCTGCATCTGCGCGGCTACCGGCATGAAAAGAAACGGGAAGCGCAGCGCATGGAACGCGCCGAAGCCCGCTGGTTGCGCCGCCTCGGGCTGGGCGACCCCTACGCTGTAGAATGAGGGCGCAGTCACCAAAAGCGGGCATGAACGACCCCTCACGACCTACTCTGCTCGAGCGCCTGTCGTCGCTGCTGATACGCGAGCCGGGCGACCGCGAGCAGCTGGTCCAGCTCCTGCGCTCGGCGTATTCGCGCAACCTGCTCGACGCCGACGCCCTGTCGATCATCGAGGGCGCCCTCACGGTTTCCGAGATGCAGGTGCGCGACATCATGGTGCCGCGCGCGCAGGTGGACTTCATCGACATCAACGAGCCGGTCGAGAGCTTCATTCCGCAGATCATCTCCACCGCGCACTCGCGCTTCCCGGTGATCGACCAGAACCGCGACGACGTGATCGGCGTGCTGCTCGCCAAGGACCTGCTGCGCCACTACGCGGGCGAGGAGGAGTTCAACGTGCGCGAGATGCTGCGCCCGGCGGTGTTCGTGCCGGAAGCCAAGCGCCTCAACGTGCTGCTGCGCGAGTTCCGCGCCAGCCGCAACCACATGGCGATCGTGATCGACGAGTACGGCGGCGTCGCCGGCCTGGTCACCATCGAAGACGTGCTGGAGCAGATCGTGGGCGAGATCGAGGACGAGTACGACTTCGACGAGGCCTCCGACAACATCCTGCCCGAGGCCGGCGGGCGCTGGCGCGTCAAGGCGCTCACGCAGATCGCCGACTTCAACGCCGCGCTGGGCGCCAACTTCCCCGACGAGGCGGCCGACACCGTCGGCGGCCTGGTCATCGCGCACCTCGGGCGACTGCCCAAGCGCGGCGAGACCGTGATCATCGACGCCATGCGCTTCCAGGTGCTGCGCGCCGACAGCCTCCGGGTGTACACGCTGCTGGTCGACAAGCCCAAGGCGTGATCGCGTTTCTGGCTGGCGCGGCGACGGTGCTCGCGTTCGCCCCCGTTGGCGCGTTCCCGCTTGCCCTGCTGACCTTCGCCGTCCTCGTGCACCTGTGGATGGGCGCGGCGCCGCGGCAGGCTTTCATGTCGGGCTATTGGTTCGGGCTGGGCATGTTCGGCGCCGGGGTATCGTGGATCTACGTCAGCATGCACGAGTTCGGCGGCATGCCGCTGCCGCTTGCGGGCCTCGCCACGCTGCTTTTCTGCGCGCTGCTCGCGCTCTTTCCGGCGGCCGCCGGCTGGCTGCAGGCGCGCATCCCGGCCCATCCCGCGGTGCGAGCCTGCCTGCTCATACCGTCGGCGTGGGTGCTGCTCGAGTGGCTGCGCAGCTGGATCCTCACCGGCTTTCCCTGGCTGTCGGCCGGCTACGCGAGCGTCGGCTGGCCGCCGCAGGGCTATGCGCCGCTCACCGGCGTTTTCGGCCTTTCGCTCCTGACGCTTTCGCTTGCCGGCATGGCCTGGCTCGCTTTCCGCGGCCCTCGACGGCCGCTTTACCTCCTTGCGTTCATGCTCGTGCTGGCTGGCGGCGAAGCATTGCGCCATCTGGAATGGACCGAGCGCGCCGGGGAGCCGGGGCGCGCGGCGCTGCTGCAGGGAAACATCCCCCAGGATCTCAAGTTCCGGCCCGAGCGCTACGAACGCACGCTCGAAACGTATGCCCGCCTGGTCGAAGGCAGCGCGGCAAAGCTCATCGTGCTGCCCGAGACCGCCATCCCGCGCTTCTACGATCTGGTGGAGCCGGAATACCTCGCGCGCCTGGAGGCCGCGGCGAAGCGCAACGGCGGCGATCTCCTGCTCGGCATTCCGTACCGCAGCGGCGAGGCGTACTACAACAGCGCATTGACTCTGGGCGCCTCGCCGCGGCAGGCCTATCACAAGACGCACCTGGTGGCGTTCGGCGAATTCGCTCCTCCCGGCTTCGGCTGGGTGCTGCGCATCGTGCAGATCCCCCTGTCGGATTTCTCGCGCGGCGCGACCGACCAGAAGCCCCTCGCCGTCGCCGGCCAGCGCGTGGCGGTGAATATCTGCTACGAGGATCTCTTCGGCGATGCGATGGCGCGCTGGCTGCCCGAAGCAACCCTGCTGGTAAACATGTCCAACGTCGCGTGGTTCGGCGACTCTCTCGCCCCGGCCCAGCACCTGCAGATCGCGCGCCTGCGCGCCATCGAAACCGGGCGCATGCACCTCGCGGCAACCAATACCGGCATCACCGCCGCGATCGACCGCGACGGCCGCGTGCTGCGCCGGCTGCCGCAGTTCGTGGAAGGACGCCTCGAGGTCGAGGCGCAGGGCTACACGGGATACACGCCTTACTCCCGGTACAAGGACTGGCCCGTGGTCCTCTTCTCGGTTCTCGTTCTGGCTTTCAACCTGTTCATCGCCCGGCGCGCAGCGAGCCGGTAAAATCGCGGGCCCTCATGCTGACCTTCCAGCAGCTCATCCTGCAGCTCAACGCCTTCTGGGATCGCCAGGGATGCGTGCTGCTGCAGCCCTACGACATGGAAGTCGGGGCCGGCACCTTCCACACCGCCACGTTCCTGCGCGCCATCGGACCGGAGCCGTGGAAAGCCGCCTACGTGCAGCCCTCGCGCCGCCCCAAGGACGGGCGCTACGGCGAGAATCCCAACCGCCTGCAGCATTACTACCAGTACCAGGTGGTGCTCAAGCCCTCGCCTCTCGACATCCAAGAGCTCTATTTGAGATCGTTGAAGGAGCTCGGCGTCGAGCCGCGCGAGCACGACATCCGCTTCGTCGAGGACGACTGGGAATCGCCGACGCTGGGCGCCTGGGGCCTGGGCTGGGAAGTCTGGCTCGACGGCATGGAGATCACCCAGTTCACCTACTTCCAGGAAGTCGGCAGCCTCGCGTGCAAGCCGGTGCTCGGCGAGATCACCTACGGCCTGGAGCGCCTCGCGATGTACCTGCAGGGCAAGGAAAGCGTCTACGACCTGGTCTGGGCCCCTGGGGTGACGTATGGGGACGTCTATCACCAGAACGAGGTCGAGCAATCCCGTTACAACTTCGAGCTATCGAACGGCGAGCTGCTTTTCCGCCACTTCGGAGAATATGAAAGCGAAGCGAAGCGGCTAATGCAGGCGCAGGCCGTCCTGCCCGCCTACGAAATGGTCCTGAAGTGCTCGCATACGTTCAACCTGCTCGACGCGCGCGGCGCCATCTCGGTGACCGAGCGCGCCGCGTACATCGGCCGCGTTCGCGCCCTCGCGCGCTCGGTCGCGCAGGCTTATTACGAATCGCGCGAGCGCCTCGGCTTTCCGCTGCTCGCGCAGCAGAGCAAGGTGGCGTGATTGCACGCCACCTTGCTGGTAGAGGTCCTGACGGAGGAGTTGCCGCCGAAGTCGCTGCGTGCGCTGTCCGAAGCTTTCATGGACCGGCTCTTCAACGATCTCGTGAAGGCGCAGCTCAAATCGCGCGTTCCCCGGGAAAGGCGCATCTATGCGACCCCGCGTCGCCTCGCGGTTTCGATTCCGGATGTCACAGCCGCCGGCGAGGAGCGCGAAACCGAGATCACCGGACCTTCTGCGAAGGCGCCGGCCGAGGCCATCGCCGGTTTTGCAAGAAAGCACGGCATAGGCACGGATGCGCTCGAGCGGCGCGCCACCCCGAAGGGGGATATCGTGGTGGCGCGGATCAAGGTCAAAGGAATGGTGCTCGATAAAGTCCTTGCGACGTTCGTTGAGGACGCGCTCAAGGCTCTGCCGGTCCCGAAGCTGATGCGCTGGGGATCAGGCGACGCACAGTTCGTGCGCCCGGTGCACGGCTTGGTGATGCTGCACGGCAATCGGGTGGTTCCCGGCACGGTGCTCGGCGTCCAGTCGGGCGCGACAACGCGGGGGCACCGCTTCATGAGCGGAGGCGCCATCGAGCTGAAGCACGCCGACGAGTACGAGCGGCGGCTTCTCGACGAAGGCAAGGTGATCGCCGACTTTGCCGCGCGGCGCGCGCAGATCGAGCGCGAGCTCGACCAGGCGGCCGCGCGCGAAGGCGGCGCCCTGGGCGAGCACGCGGGTCTGCTGGACGAAGTCACCGCCCTGGTCGAGCACCCGAGCGTCTACGTCGGGCGCTTCGATGCCGCGTTCCTCGAGGTGCCGCAGGAATGCCTGATCCTCACCATGCGGCAGAACCAGAAGTACTTTCCGCTGTTCGACGAGGCGGGCGGGCTGCAGCCGAAGTTCCTCATCGTGTCCAACATGCAGGCCGCCGATGCGCGCCCTATCGTCGGCGGCAACGAGCGCGTGATACGCCCGCGGCTGGAGGACGCGCGCTTTTTCTACAACCAGGACCGCAAGACCCGGCTCGAGGCGCGCGTGCCGCAGCTTGCGAAGGTGGTCTACCACAGCAAGCTCGGCAGCCAGCTCGACCGCGTACAGCGCATTCAGCTGCTGGCGGGCCGGATCGCTCGCTTCCTCGGCACGGATGCGGCCCTTTCGGAAAGGGCGGCCTGGCTCGCCAAAGCCGACCTGCAGACCGGCATGGTGGGCGAATTCCCGGAGCTGCAGGGCACCATGGGCCGCTACTATGCGCTGCACGACGGCGAGCCGGGCCAGGTGGCCGACGCCATCGAAGCGCACTACCGCCCGCGCTTCGCCGGCGACCGCCTGCCCGAGCACCCGGTGGCGTGCGCGGTGGCGCTGGCCGACAAGCTCGATGCGCTGCAAGGCCTGTTCAGCATCGGCCAGGCGCCCACCGGCGACAAGGATCCCTTCGGCCTGCGCCGCGCCGCGCTGGGCGTGATCCGCATCCTGGCCGAGCGCGGGGTGGCGCTTCCACTGCGCGAGATACTGAAGGACGAGTCACTGAAGAGCTTCCTCTTCGAGCGCGCGCGCGGCTATTTCGAGGAGCAGGGCTATTCGGCAAACGAAGTGGAAGCGGTGCTCTCGCTGCGGCCCGAACGCCTGGACCTGGTGCCCAAGCAGCTGGAGGCGGTGCGCGCCTTCGCAGCGCTGCCCGAAGCCGAGAGCCTGGCTGCGGCCAACAAGCGTATCGGCAACATCCTGAAGCAGGCCGCAAGCGTGCCCGAAGGTTTCGACCCGGCGCTGCTCGTCCTGCCCGAAGAGAAGCAGCTTGCGTCGGTTTTCCAGAAAATGAAGCCCGACGTGGACGGCGCTTTCGGCAGACTCGACTACACCGGGGCGCTGCGCGCGCTGGCCTCGCTCAAGGCGCCGGTGGACGCATTTTTCGACAAGGTCATGGTGATGGACAAGGACGCGAAAGTGCGCGACAACCGTATCGGCTTTCTCGGCACCTTGCATGGCACCATGAACCGCATCGCCGACCTTTCCAAGCTTGCGAAATGAAACTGGTCATACTCGATCGCGACGGCACCATCAATCACGACAGCGACCAGCACATCAAGTCGCCGGCCGAATGGCGGCCGATCGAAGGCAGCCTGGAAGCCATCGCGCGCCTGGTGCAGGCGGGCTTTCGCATCGTGGTGGCGACCAACCAGTCGGGCATCGCGCGCGGGCTGCTGGACACCGCCACCCTGATCTCGATCCACGACGCGCTGCAGCGCGCGGCAGTTCAGGCGGGCGGGCGCATCGACGCGTTTTTCTTCTGTCCCCACGCGGCCGATTCGGCCTGCGAGTGCCGCAAGCCCGCGCCCGGCATGCTGCTCGAGGTCGCGCGGCGCTTCAATGTCTCGCTCCACAACACCTACATGGTGGGCGACGCGCTGCGCGACGTGCAGGCGGCGGCCGCGGCCGGCGCGCGCCCGGTGCTGGTGCTGAGCGGCCGCGGCAGGAAGACGCGCGACGAGGGCGGGCTGCCGCCCGGCACTGCGGTATTCGAGAACCTGGCGGGGTTCGCCGAGCATCTCGCTCCATGAGCGTGCTGCGCTCGGGCCTGTTCGCGCTCGCGCTCGCCGTGATCACGCCTCCCTACGCGCTCCTCGCCCTGGCCACTTTTCCGCTGCCGCGCATGGCACGCTACCGCATCATCTCGGGTTGGTCGCGCGTCGTTTTGCTTTTATCAAGAACGATTCTGGGGATCGAATGGAAGGTGGAGGGCGAAGAGCACTTGCCCTCGCGCCCCTCGGTCATCCTGTCGAAGCACCAGTCGGCCTGGGAGACGCTCGCCTTCCAGCAGATCTTTCCGCCGCAGGTGCATGTGCTCAAGCGCGAGCTTCTCTGGATGCCCTTCTTCGGCTGGGGGCTCGCGCTGATGAGCCCGATTGCGATCGACCGCTCGCGCGGGGTCGCGGCGCTGCGCAGCGTCGCCCGCCGCGGCCGCGAGCGGCTCGAGCAGGGTTTCTGGGTGGTGGTGTTTCCGGAAGGCACGCGCGTGGCCCCGGGCGAGCGCCGCCCGTACCAGCTCGGCGGCGCCTGGCTCGCCGCCGCGAGCGGCGCGCAGATCGTCCCGGTGGCGCACAACGCCGGCCTCCTCTGGCCGCGCAACGCCTTCCTCAAGCGGCCCGGTACGGTGACGGTGCGCATCGGGCCGCCGATCGACACGCTCCACCGCGATCCGAAAGCGATCAATGCAATGGCAGAGACATGGATAGAAGAGCAGCAGAAGGCGCTTTGCTGATCCGCCTCGGCGGACGCTGGATCGAATACCGCTTCGCACGGCGCCGCCGTCGCACCCTCGGCATCAGCGTGGACGCTCATGGCCTGTCGGTGTCCGCGCCGTTGCGCGCCCCGTGGCGCGACATCGAGGCGTTCCTCAGGCAGAAGGAGCGCTGGATCGTCGCCAAGATGGACGAGTGGGCGCGGCTGCCGCGGCCCGCGCTGGTGAGCGGCGCGAGCGGCGAATCGCTGCCCCTGTTCGGAGCCGCGGTCACGCTGGAGGTGAGCACCGGGCGCCGCGCGGTGCGCCGCGAGCCCGGGCGGCTGGTGGTCAGCGCACCCTCGCCCCACCGCGTCGCCAGGGTGCTCGTCGGCTGGCTCAAGACGCAGGCGCTCGAGGCGCTCGCGCCGCGCGCCGCGCACTATGCCGGGCACCTCGCCGTCTCCGCGCCGCGCGTCGCGCTCTCCAACGCGCGCACGCAGTGGGGCGTATGCACCGAGGGCGGCGCCATCCGGCTGAGCTGGCGCCTGGTGCACCTGGAGCCCGCGCTCGCCGACTACGTGGTGGCGCACGAGGTCGCGCACCTCGTCGAGCTCAACCACTCCAAGCGCTTCTGGAACCTGCTCGCCAGGCTGTATCCTGACTGGCGGGGGGCACCCGGCCGGCTGGAGCTGGCCGGTGCCTCGCTTCCCATCATCCCGGCGGCCCTATGAGAATCCTGCACACCATGCTGCGCGTCGGCGACCTGCAGCGCTCGGTGAAGTTCTACACCGAGGTGCTCGGCATGCAGCTGCTGCGCACCACCGACCGGCCCGAGCAGAAGTATTCCCTCGCCTTCGTCGGCTACGACGCCGAGGACCGCAGCGCGGTGCTCGAGCTGACCTACAACTACGGCGTGGAGCGCTACGATCTGGGCAGCGCCTACGGCCACGTGGCCCTCGAGGTCCCCGACGCCGCGAAGGCCTGCGACGAGGTCAAGCGCCGCGGCGGCAAGGTCACGCGCGAGGCCGGCCCGGTGAAGGGCGGCACTTCGGTCATCGCCTTCGTCGAAGACCCCGACGGCTACAAGATCGAGCTGATCGAGAGGCGCGCGTAGTCCTGCGGCGAGAGGTTCTCCGGCCGCAGGCCGGGGTCGATGCCCAACGCCGCGAAATCGATTCCCGGCAGGGCGTTGCGCAGGGTCTTGCGCCGCGCCGAGAAGGCCTTCCTCAACAGGTCTTCATCCAGCACCAGGGGTGTTGCCAAAGGGACAAGGCGCACTACCGCAGACTCAACCTTGGGTGGCGGCCGGAAGGCGCCCTTGGACACCTTGAACAGCTTCTCCATGCCGAAGCGCGCCTGCAGCGCCACCGACAGCCGTCCATATGCGGGCGTCGAGGGCGCGGCCACCATGCGCTCCACCACCTCCAGCTGCAGCATGAAGTGCATGTCGCGCACGCGCTGCGCGAAGCGCGCTAAATGGAACAGCAGCGGCGTGGAGATGTTGTAGGGCAGGTTGCCGACGATGCGCATGCCGGCGGGAAACTGCCCGAAGTCGAACTCGAGCGCATCGGCCTGATGCACCTGCATCCTCGGATGTGAAAGCCGGGCCGCGAGATCGCGGTCCAACTCGACCACCTGCAGCGCATCGACTTTTTCCAGAAGGAGATGGGTGAGCGCGCCTTCGCCGGGGCCGATCTCCACCACGAAATCGGCCGGCGAAGCATCGATTGCGTCGACGATGCGGGCGAGCACCCGCGGATCGTGCAGGAAGTGCTGTCCGAACCGCTTACGTGGTCGATGCGAGCTCGATGGCAAGCTTTACCGCCTCGATCAGGCTGCCGGGGTCGGCCTTGCCGCTGCCGGCGAGGTCGAGCGCCGTGCCGTGGTCGACCGAGGTGCGCACGAAGGGCAGGCCGAGCGTGACGTTGACGCCGCGGCCGAAGCTCGCGTACTTCAGCACCGGCAGCCCCTGGTCGTGGTACATCGCGAGCACCGCGTCGGCCCGTTTCAGCCGCTCCGGCACGAACAGCGTGTCCGCCGGAATCGGGCCTGACGCTTCGATGCCCTCCTTGCGAGCCAGGGCGATCGCCGGCACCACGATTTCCTGGTCCTCGGTGCCCAGGTGGCCCGATTCCCCGCTGTGCGGATTGAGGCCGGCCACGAGGATGCGCGGCTGCGCAATCCTGAAGCGCTTGCGCAGGTCGCCGTCCAGGATCCTGAGGGTCTTGTGCAGGCCATCGCGCGTGATGGCGCCCGGAACCGCCGAAAGGGGCAAATGCGTGGTCGCGAGCGCGACGCGCAGGCCACCGCCCACCAGCATCATCACGACGTGCTGCGCGCCGCAGCGTTCGGCGAGAAACTCCGTATGGCCGGTAAAGGCGATGCCGGCGTCATTGATGACGCTTTTCTGCACCGGCGCGGTGACCATCGCGTCGTAGTCGCCGGCCAGGCAGCCCTTGACCGCGCGCTCCAAGGTGGCGAGCACGTACCGGCTGTTGGCGGGATCGAGCCTGCCCGCAACGCGCGGCCGCTCGAGCGGCAGATGCTCGATCTCCGGGAAACCGCGCAGCAGAGCCCGGTCGCCGATCGCGACCAGGCGGGCGGGCAGCGCCTCGCGCGCCAGCATGAGGCACAGCTCGGGGCCGACGCCCGCCGGCTCGCCGGAGGTGACCGCGATGACCGGGCGCGGCGCTATCTTTCCTCCAGCCGCAGCTCGACGTAGGCCCGGTCGCGCACCTGCCGCAGCCATTCCTGGAATGCCTCCTCGGACTTGCGCTCGCGCAGCGCCTGGCGCGCCTGCAGCCGCCGGCGCTCGGGGCTCATGTCGGCGGCGCGGCGCTCCAGCACCTGGATCAGGTGGTAGCCGAACGGCGTCCTGACCGGCGGGCTGGTCTCGCCCACCTTGAGCTCCTGCATCGCCCGCTCGAAATCGGGCACCGTATCCCCCGGGTAAACCCAGTCGAGCTCGCCGCCGCGCCCGGCGCTCGCGTCGTCGGAGTGCACCCGCGCCATCTCAACGAAATCGGCGCGCCCGTTCACGACCCGCTCGCGGATGTCGTCGAGGCGCCGGCGCGCATCGCTTTCCGAGACCACCTCGTTGGTGCGGATCAGGATATGGCGCACGCGCGTCTGCGTGACGGGCGCATCCCCGCCCGCGGCATCGCGGCGCTCGGTGAGCTTCAGGACATGGAAGCCCGCCGGGCTGCGCAGCACCTCGCTCACTTCGCCCGCCTTCATGCCGCGCAGCGCGCCCGCAAACAGCGCCGGCAGCCGGTCCTGCGTGCGCCAGCCGAGCGCGCCGCCGTTCAGGGCGTCGGGGGCGTCCGAATGGCTGGCGGCGATGCCGCCGAAATCGGCCCCGGCGCGCGCTTCCGCCTGCGCCTTCTCGGCGCGCGCGCGCGCCTCCGCGATGCGCTCGGGGCTGGCCTGCTCCGGGATGCGCACCAGCACGTGCGACAGATTGAATTCGGCGCGTGTCGGATTGGTCTTCAGCTCTTCCAGGAACAGATCGATCTCGCCGTCGCTGACCTGGATCTTGTCGTTCACCTCGCGCTCCCGCAGCCGCGAGAGCAGGATCTGCTCGCGCAGGTCCTCGCGCCACGCGTCGAACGGCACGCCGTCGCGCTCGAGCACCTGCCGGAAATCGGCGAGCGTCATGTTGTTTCTCTGCGCGATGCGCTGCACGGCGCGGTCCAGCTGCAGCTCGTCGACGCGGATGCCGATGTCGCGCGCCATCTGCAGCTGCGCCTTGTCGAGGATCAGCCGCTCGAGGATCTGTCGCTCGAGCACCGCCTGCGAGGGCGCCGGCGTGCCCTGGCGGCCGAGCTGGCGCTGCGCGGCGCCCACCGCCTCGTTGAGCTCGGAATAGGTGATGACTTCCTTGTTCACCACGGCCACGATGCGGTCGACCAGCACCGCGCGCTGCCCAGAGGCGAACGCCGGGAGAGACAGCAGCACCACCAACAACAGCCGGACCATGAGCGTTTCCTAGAAAACCTGTTCGAACGGCAGCCGCGGACGCAGGCTCGGCGGCGCAGCCGCCGGGTCCCTCGGGTTGGTCACCGAATATCCCGGAACGTTGCGCGACAATAGTTCCACCGCGTCGTTGGTGCCTATCTGGCCGACGCCGTTGAACTCGAGCTGGAAGAACAATCCGGTGGAGCTCAGCCGGGTCGCCGCCTGAACGCGCTGCACCACCGCCCGGAACACCCAGCAGCCGGCGTTGTACTCGATGCCCGCCAGGCCCTCGAGCAGGCGCTTGTCCAGAAAGGAGTAATTGTAGCGCCCGACCGCGTACCAGCCGGCGGCCACCGGCCATTGCGCCGACAGATCGATCTGGCGGATGGTCTCGTGGCTGAAGCGGTAGCTCGCGTTGAGGACCTTGGCCGGCTCGGGGTTGTAGCGCACCGAGGCGGTGTAGCGCTCGGCGCGCTGCGCGAGGCGGCTGTACTGCGTGGTGGCGTCGAAGGTCCAGTGGCGGAACATGCGCCCGCCGATCGAGGCGAGCACGTCGGATTCCACCGAGGTGCGCAGCGGCGTGCCGGGCGTCAGGCCGACCCGCTCGTTCTCGAAATAGTAGCGCTGGCCGATCGTGGCGCGGAACGCCTCCTGCCCGTTTCGCTGCAGAAAGCGCGAGGTGAGGGCCAGGGTAGCCTGGTTCGCGTCGCCGAAGCGATCGCCGCCGCCGAAGCGGTTCTCCGTGAACAGCTGCGGGAAATTGAAGTCCGCCAGAGCGGTGTCGAACAACGGGATGTCGTCCTGGTTGCGGTAGGGGGCGTAGACGTAAAACAGCCGCGGCTCGAAGGTCTGGGTCAGCGCCTCGCCGAAGAAGCGCGCGTCGCGCTCGAAGATGAGGCCGGTGTCCGCGCTCAGCCAGGGAATCTCCGCCCGCGGCGAGGCTTCCTGGCCCGGCGCGGCGCGGTTCAGCTTGTAGCTGACGTGGCGCATGCCCACTTTGGGCGTCAGGAACCATCCCGGCGTGAGGATCGGCATGGCGAGGGTCGGATTGAGCGAGGTGCGCGCCCCCTCCAGCATCGTGAGGTGGGTGAAGTTGACGTACTCCGCCGGCAGGGTGGCATCGAACAGGTTCGCGAGGTCGTTCAGGCTGGTGTTGAAGGTGAGCTGCGGCTCGCGGTGATACGGCGGCGTGATGGGCGCGAGCGGATCCTGCAGCGTCTGGAACTTCTGCACGCGCGCCTGGGCGCTATAGGGGTAAGGGCCGAAGCTGCCGTGGTAGGTCAGGTAGCCGTCCTGCTGCAGGTTGCCGATCGAGACCTGGCGCACCTGGCTCGCGAGGTCGACGAAGTAGCGGTCGTCGGAGACCCGGTTGTAGTCGAGCGTGGCCGTCAGGTTGGGCCGGAAGGTGTGCGCATGCTGCAGCGAGACCCCCTGCCGCGCGTCGCCGAACTCCTTGTCCTCGGGCATGTATTCGAAGCGCAGCTCGCCCGAATAGCTCCGGTCGAGGTAGCGCAAGTGGTTCTTCAGCTGGCTGCCGCGCTTCGTCATGTGCACCGGCGTGAGGGTCAGGTCGCGCTCGGGCGCGATGTTCCAGTAGTACGGCAGGCCGACCTCGAAGCCGCGGTTGGTGGTCTGCGAGTAATACGGCAGCATGATGCCGCTGCGCCGCCGGTTCTCCAGCGGAAAGCTGGCGAACGGAAAGGCGAGGATCGGCACGCCGAAGAAGCGCAGCCGCGGGTTCTTCGCGTAACCTTCGTCCGCGTTGTAGTCGAGCTCGATCTCGCTCGCCTCGAGCACCCAGTCGTCCTGTCCCGGCCGGCAGGTGGTGAAGCTCGCGTCGTTCAGGCGGTAGTGCCCCCTGCCGAGAAATTCCAGCGATTCGGCCTCGCCGCGCGCCGGCAGGTCGCGCTGCAGCCGGATGCTGGGGCTCTCGAACACGCCGGTGTCGTCGAGCGTGTTGTATTGCATGCGCGGGCCGAAGAAGCGGTCCACGCCCTGCTGCATGCGCACGCCGCCCTCGCCCTGCGCGCGGCCGAACTCGCGGTTGTAGCGCAGCACCTCGCCGAAGATGCTGAAGTCCTCCTGGCGGATCTCGGCGCTGCCGCGCGCGCTCACCTCCAGGTCGCCGACGCCCTCGATGCGCTCGGCATCGATGACGGTGGGCTCGTCCTCCGCGGCCGGCGCGTTGGTCTGCGCAAGGGCGGGCGCTGCCAGAAAAAATGCCAGCAGCGCGAAGCGATACGGCATGGAGCGCGAAGGGACTTTTCGTGGTGTTAGAATTTTCAATGATACACGCCGACCATCGCCGCGCAGCGCTCGAGCGCTGGCTGTCGGTGCAGTTGCGCGGCGAGCGCTTGTCCCTTACGCCGGCCTCCGAAGACGCAAGCTTCCGCCGCTACTTTCGCGCCACGCTCGCCGGCGGGCGCAGCTACGTCGCCATGGATGCGCCGCCCGAGAAGGAGGACTGCCGGCCGTTCGTCCGCGTCGCCGGCCGGCTGCAGCAGGCCGGCGTTCATGCGCCGCAGGTCCACGCGCAGGACCTGGCGCAAGGCTTCCTGCTGCTTTCAGACCTCGGAACTGCGACGTATTTAGAGAAGCTGAATCCGGATAACGCCACGGCGCTCTTCGGCGATGCGACCGAAGCCCTCGTGCGCTGGCAGCTCGCCACCCGCGCGGGCGAGCTGCCGCCCTACGACGAGCCGCTGCTGCGGCGGGAGATGCAGCTGTTCCCCGACTGGTATGTCGCGCGCCACCTCGGGGTTCAATTGACGCCGCGGCAACGCGAGTCCCTTGAAGGCATCTTCTCGATCCTCGTGGCGAGCGCGCTGGCGCAGCCCAAGGTCTACGTGCACCGCGACTACATGCCGCGCAATCTGATGCTGTCGGAGCCCAATCCCGGCGTGCTCGATTTCCAGGACGCGGTGCTCGGCCCGATCACGTACGACGCGGTCTCGCTGGTGCGTGACGCCTTCGTCAGCTGGGACGAGCAGCTGGTGCTCGACCGGAGCGTGCGTTACTGGGAAAGGGCAAGGCGGGCCGGCCTGCCGGTGGACGCGGACTTCGGCGAGTTCTGGCGCGCCTTCGAGTGGATGGGTCTGCAGCGCCACCTCAAGGTGCTGGGCATCTTCGCCCGCATCCATTACCGCGACGGCAAGCCCAAGTACCTGCAGGACACGCCGCGCTTCATCGGCTATGCGCGCGACGTCTCCAAGCGATACGCGGCGCTCTCGCCCCTCCTACGCCTGTTCGACGAATTGAAATGCGAGCCATGACCGAGCATTCATGCGAGCCATGATCCTCGCGGCCGGGCGCGGCGAGCGCCTGCGGCCGCTGACCGAGTCGATCCCCAAGGCGCTCGTGCCGGCCGGCGGCAAGCCGCTCATCGCCTGGCATCTCGAGCGGCTCGCCGCGAGCGGCTGCCGCGAGGCGGTGATCAACGTCTCGCACCTTGCCGAGCGGATCGTCGAGTGCGTCGGCGACGGCTCGCGCTTCGGCCTGCGCATCGCTTATTCGCGCGAGGCCGAGCCGCTCGAGACCGCAGGCGGAATCGCGCAGGCCAGGCGGCGCCTCGGCGAGGCGCCGTTCCTGCTCGTGAATGCCGACGTGTACTGCGAGCTCGACTTCGAGCGCCTGCTCGGCTTCGGTCTGGGCGAGCGGCTCGCGCACCTCGTCCTGGTGCCGAACCCCGCGCACCGCGCCGGCGGCGACTTCACGCTCGATGAGGGCATGGTCGGCAACGGCAGCGGGGCGCGCTACACTTACGCCGGCATCGCGGTGATGTCGCCCGCGCTGGTGGACGGCGTCGAGCCCGGCGAGAAGGCGCCGCTTGCGCCGCTGCTGCGCGCCGCAGCCGAGCGCAGGCTCATCAGCGCGGAGCTGCATCGCGGCGTCTGGCAGGATGTAGGCACCCCCGAGCGGCTCGCCGAACTGGAAGCGCACCTGCAATCGAGATGAAGCCCGACGAAGGCCTTTCGAATTTCCGGGATCGCCGCCAGCGGCTCGCGGGCGCCATGGGCGCAGGCGTGGCGGTGATCCCCACCGCGCCCGAGCGGGTGCGCAACCGCGACACCCATTTCCCCTATCGCTTCGACAGCCACTTCTACTACCTTACCGGCTTCACCGAGCCCGAGGCGGTGCTGGTGCTGATCGCCGGCCAGGCGCCCAGGAGCGTGCTGTTCTGCCGGGAAAAGAGCGAGGAGCGCGAGATCTGGGACGGGTTTCGCCACGGCCCGCAGGCGGCCAGCGAGCGCTTCGGCTTCGACGAGGCGCATCCGATCTCGGCGCTGGACGAGAAGCTCGCCGCGCTGCTCGAAGACCAGCCGGCGCTGTTCTATCCGGTAGGCGCGGACCCGGAATGGGACGCGCGCGCGATCCGCTGGCTGAACGCGGTGCGCGGCAAGGCGCGCGCCGGTGTCGCGGCTCCCGACCGCGTGCAGGACGTGCGTGCGCTGATCGACGACATGCGGCTGGTGAAGGACACGCAGGAGCTCATGCTGATGCGGCGTGCGGCGCGCATCGCGGCGGCAGCGCACCGGCGCGCGATGCAGGCGACGCGCCCCGGGCGCAACGAGTACGAGCTCGAGGCCGAGCTGCTCTACGAGTTCCGGCGCAACGGCGCCCAGTTTCCCGCCTACTCGCCCATCGTGGCTGGCGGGGCCAACAGCTGCGTGCTGCACTATGTCTTCAATGATGCGCCCTTGCGCGAGGGCGACCTGGTGCTGATCGACGCCGGATGCGAGCTCGACGGCTACGCCTCCGACATCACGCGCACCTTCCCGGTGAACGGCCGCTTCAGCGGCGCGCAGCGCGCGGCGTACGACATCGTGCTCGCGGCGCAAGCTGCCGCCATGGACAAGGTGCGCCCGGGCAGCGCCTGGAACGAGCCGCATGATGCGGCGGTGAAGGTCCTGGTCGACGGCATGCGCGAGCTCAAGCTCCTGCCCGGATCGGCGCAGGAAATTCTGGAGAAGGAAACCTACAAGCGCTTCTATATGCACCGCACCGGGCACTGGCTCGGCCTGGACGTGCACGACGCGGGCGAATACAAGCGCTCGGGCAGCTGGCGGGCGCTGCAGCCGGGAATGACGCTCACGGTGGAGCCCGGCCTTTATATCCGCGCCGCGGACGACGTGCCCGAGGCGCTGCGCAACATCGGCATCCGCATCGAGGACGACGTAGTGGTCACCGGCGGCGGCTGCGAGGTCATTACCGCGGAAGCGCCCAAGGCGGCGGCGGATATCGAAGCGCTGATGCGAGATGCCCGGTCAAGAGATTGATGTCCTGATCCGCGGCGCCGGACCTGTCGGCTGCGCCCTCGCCCTGGCTTTGCGTGATTCCGGCATGCGCGTCGGCTTGCTGGAATCCTCGCAGGCAAAGCCCTCGTTCAGGCCGATCGCCCTGTCGTATGCGAGCCGCCTGGTCCTCGAGCGGCTTGGCGCGTGGCAAGCGCTCGATGCGACCCCGATCGAGACGGTTCACGTCTCGCAGCAGCAGGGCTTCGGCAGGACGCGCATGGACGCGGCAGATGCCGGCGTTCCGGCGCTCGGCTACGTGACGCAGTACGCCGCACTGCTCTCCGCCCTGCGCGAACCCTGTAAAAATTTCCTGGTTGAAGGAGAGCCGCCGGCACGCTGCGTAGTGCACGCCGAAGGCGTGTCGCCCGAAGCCGCGGAAAAGCGCTATGGCCAGAACGCGCTCGTGGCCCTCGTGCGCACGCGGCCGGCTGCCTCGGGGACCGCCTTCGAGCGCTTCACGCCCGAGGGCCCGCTTGCGCTTCTGCCGCTCGCCGGCCGTTATGCCGTGATATGGAGCTGCCGCCCCGAGCGGGCAGGCTCGCTGCTCGCGTCGAGTGAGGATTCCTTCCTGGAGCAGTTGGCGGCGGCCGCCGGCAGCCGGCCGGGGCAGCCGCTCGAAGTGCAGGCGCGCGCCGTCCAGCCGCTGGTGCGGCGGGTGCGCGCCACGCGCGTCGAGGCGCGTTCGGTCTATATCGGCAACGCCGCGCAGAGCCTGCATCCGGTCGCGGGGCAGGGGCTCAATCTCGGCTTGCGGGATGCATGGGAGCTGTCCAGAGCGTTCCTCGATGCGGAAGACCCGGGCGATGCGCGCCTGCTCGCCCGCTATGCGGAGCGCCGGCGCCTCGACGCGCAGGCGACCGTGCGCGTCACCGACGCGCTCGCCGGCGCTTTTCTGGGCTCAGGTCCCGTTTTGCGTGCCGCGCGCGGCGCCGCGCTTACCGCGCTCGACCTCCTTCCGGGTCCGCGGCGCTTCTTTGCGCGCCGCATGATGTTCGGTCCGTCGGCGCTGCCGTAAAAAAGCAACATAAAGGCACGCGCGCGTTCTTTTTCGCGACGAAAGCGGATAAAATCCGCTTCCCTTTCTTCGTTCAAACAAACGCCACGGCCAATGCGAATCGGCGCGCACATTTTGCGCAGCGGACTGTTCGTCGCCCCGATGGCCGGCATAACCGACCGCCCGTTCAGGCGCCTTGCGCGGCGTTACGGTGCCGCCCTCGCGGTGTCGGAGATGGTCTCGGCGCGACCGGAGCTGCGCGAGTCGCGCAAGACCCGCCTGCGCCAGGACCACGCCGGCGAGCCCGGCCCGATTGCGGTGCAGATCGCGGGCAGCGACCCGGCGATGCTGGCCGACGCGGCCCGGCACAACGTGGCGCTGGGCGCGCAGATCATCGACATCAACATGGGCTGCCCGGCCAAGAAAGTCTGCAACGTGCTGGCCGGATCGGCCCTGCTGGAGGATGAGGCGCTGGTGGCGCGCATCCTCGAAGCCGTAGTGAAGGCGGTCGATGTGCCGGTCACGCTCAAGATACGCACCGGGCCCAGCCCCGAGCGGCGCAACGCGCCGCGCATCGCGCGCCTGGCGCAGTCCGCCGGCGTGCAGATGCTCGCGATTCACGGCCGCACCCGCGCCTGCGCCTTCGGCGGGTGCGCCGAGTACGACAGCATCGCCGAGGTGAAGTCGCTGCTGCGGATTCCGGTGATCGCCAACGGCGACGTCGAGACCCCCGAGCAAGCGAAGCACGTCCTGCAGGCCACCGGCGCCGACGGCCTCATGGTGGGGCGCGCCGCGCAGGGCCGGCCGTGGCTGTTCCGCCAGATCGCGCATTACCTCGCCACCGGCGAGCAGCTCCCGCAGGCCGATTTTCCGGAAAGGCGGGTTGTGCTGCTCGAGCATCTCGAGGCGCTGTACGAGCTGTACGGCGAGGTGCAGGGAACCCGCGTGGCGCGCAAGCACATCGGCTGGACGGTGCGCGGCCTGCCGGGCGGCGAAGCTTTTCGCGCCAGCGTGGTGCGCATCGAGGCCGCCGCCGAGCAGCACTCTGCGGTGAACGACTATTTCGCTACACTCGCCGCATGAGCCGGCCGAACGAGCTCGCCGACTGCGTCAAGCGCTCCCTCGAGCGCTACTTCAAGGACATGGACGGCGAGCAGCCCACCTCGATCTACGAGATGGTGCTGAGGAACGTCGAGAAGCCGATGATCGAAATGGTGCTGGGGCAGGCGAAGGGCAACCAGACGCTCGCGGCGCAGATGCTGGGCATCAACCGCAACACCCTGCGCACCAAGATGCAGCAGCTGCGGATCAAAGGGTGAGAATCCGCAGGGCGCTGCTCAGCGTCTCCGACAAGTCGGGCATCGTGGAGCTCGCCCGGGCGCTCAGCGCCATGGGCGTCGAGCTGCTCTCCACCGGCGGCACTGCGCGGCTGCTGGAGAAAGAAGGCCTCAAGGTGACCGGGGTCTCCGCCTACACCGGTTTTCCCGAGATGCTCGACGGCCGCGTCAAGACGCTGCATCCGAAGATTCACGGCGGGCTGCTCGCGCGCCCCGACGACCCGGCGCACATGGCCGCGCTGCAGGACGCGGGCATCGGCACCATCGAGCTCCTGGTCGTCAACCTGTACCCGTTCGCCGCCACCGTGGCCGATCCCGACGCGCGCTTCGAGGATGCCGTCGAGAACATCGATATCGGCGGCCCTGCCATGCTGCGCTCCGCCGCAAAAAACCATGCCCATGTGGCCGTGCTGGTGGACCCGGCGGACTACGCGCGCGTGCTGAACGAGATCCAGGCCTCGGGCGCGGTTTCGGAGGCCACGCGCTATGGCCTGGCGGCGAAAGTCTTCGCGCACACCGCAGCCTACGACGGCGCGATCGCCAACTATCTGCACTCGCTCGACGCCGGCCGCAAGCGGCTCGAGTACCCCGAGGTGCTTACGCTCCAATTCGCAAAGGTGGACGACCTGCGCTACGGCGAGAATCCCCACCAGACAGCCGCCTTCTATCGGGACGCGCGCCCGGCCTCGGGCACTATCGCCGCCTACCGGCAGCTGCAGGGCAAGGAGCTGTCCTACAACAATATCGCCGACGCC
>CAZJJC010000389.1:0-9769 GCA_964546195.1 uncultured Enterobacteriaceae bacterium
GAGGCCGAGCTTGCGCGCGCCCTCCTCGAGCTGGCGCAGGCCGTTCAGGTTCTCCGCGTAGCTGCGCGCGACGAACTCCATGTCGTCGAGCGCCGCGGCGGCCGCGGCGAGGGCGACGCTGTTCACGTTGAAGGGCTGGCGCACGCGGTTCATCACGTCGGCGACCGACGGATGGGCGAGCGCATAGCCGACGCGCAGCCCCGCCAGGCCGTACGCCTTGGAGAACGTGCGCGTGACCACCAGGTTGGGATGGCGCTTGAGCAGCTTCACCGTATCGGCCCGCAGGTCGGCCTTGATGTACTCGTTGTAGGCCTCGTCGAGCACCACCAGGACCCGCTCCGGCACCTTGCGCAGGAAAGCCTCGACCTCGTCGGGCGCCGCCAGCGTCCCCGTGGGGTTGTTCGGGTTGGCCGCCCACACCACGTAGGTTTCGTCGTCGATTGCCTTGGCCATCGCCTCGAGGTCATGGCCGTAATCTTTCGCCGGCATGACGATGGAGCGCGCGCCGCGCGCCTGCGTCGCCAGCGGATAAACCGCGAAGGCGTGCTGCGACATCACCGCCGCCCGGCCCGGCCCGAGAAAGGCAGCCGCCACCAGCTCCAGCACATCGTTGGAGCCGTTGCCGAGCACGATCGAGGCCATGTCGACCCCGTAGCGCGCGGCAAGGGCGAGCTTGAGGTGGTAGCCGTTGCCGTCGGGATAGCGGGCGATGTCAGAAAGCGCGGCGTCGATGGCCGCGCGGGTGCGCGGGCCGGTGCCCAGCGGGTTCTCGTTGGAGGCGAGCTTGACGATGCTCGCCTCTTCCAGCCCCATCTCGCGCGCCAGCTCGGAGACCGGCTTGCCCGGCTGGTAGGGCGCGATCGAGCGCACGTACGACGGGGACAGCTCACAAAGGTCGATAAGCATGCTTTATTGTCTATTCAGGAAACCGCAACCGGGTAGGAGCCCAGGATTTTGAGGAAAGGGGCCTTGCCGCGCAGGGCGGCGAGCGCCGCGGCGAGCCGCTCGTCCTTCTCGTGCCCCTCCACGTCGACGAAGAACAGATATTCCCAAAGCGCGGTGCGCGCGCGGGCCGGCCGCGACTCGATGCGCGTCATGCTCACGCCGTGCTGCGCGAGCGGGGTGAGCAGCGCGTGCACCGCGCCCGGCTTGTTCTCCGCCGACATCACGAGCGAGGTGCGGTCGCGGCCGGTGGGGGCCGCCGCGATATGGCCGAGCACGAGAAAACGCGTCGTATTGTTCGGGTCATCCTCGATCGAGCGCGCCAGCACCTTCAGCCCGTAGCGCTCGCCCGCGGCCTCACCCGCCACCGCGGCGCTGCCCGGCTCCTTCGCCGCGCGCTGCGCGGCTTCGGCGTTCGAGGCGACCGGCACGCGCTCGGCGTTGGCCAGGTGCTGCGCCAGCCAGCCGTTGCACTGGGCGAGGGATTGCGAATGCGAATAGATTTTCTTCACCTCGCTCAAGCTTTCTCCGCGGGAAAGCAGGTTCTGCTGCACGCGAAGCTCGATCTCGCCGCAGATGCGCAGCGGCGTCGCCACCAGCAGGTCGAGGGTGCGCCCCACGGCGCCCTCGGTCGAGTTCTCGGCCGGCACCACCGTGAACTGCACCGCGCCCGACTCGCAGCGGCGAAAGGCTTCGTCCACCGAAACGCACGCCAGGCCCTCGACCGCCGAGCCGAAATGCTTGCGCACCGCCTGCTCGCTGAACGTGCCTTCCGGGCCGAGGTAGGACACGCGGATCGCCTCCTCCATCCCGCGGCACGCGGAAATGATCTCGCGGAAAACGCCCGCCACCCGCTCCCGCGAAAGAACGCCCTTGCTCTGCGACACCCTGCCGAGGATCTCGCTCTCGCGCTCGGGCCGGTAGGCGGGCGCACCGCCCTTGCGCGCGCCGATGTCCCTGGCGAGCGCGGCGCGCCGCTGCAGCAGCGCCGCCAGCTCGTCGTCCAGCGCGTCGATCTCGCGGCGCAGCTTGTCGATTTCTTCAGCCATCTACGGGCAGGTAGCGGACCGCGAGGACGCCGTTCAATTCCGCCAGCTCCTTGATCAGCTCCGCCGGCACCGGGCTGTCGGCGTCGACCAGCGTGTACGCCATTTCACCCTTGGACTTGTTCAGCATGTTGTGGATGTTGATCTTGCGCCGGCCGAGGGCGTGCGAGATGCGCCCGAGCATGTCGGGCACGTTGGCGTTGGCGATGGCGAGGCGGTAGGGCGCTTCGCGCGCCATCGCCGCCTCGGGAAAATTGACGGCGTTCTGAAGGTTGCCGTGCTCCAGGTAGTCGCGCACCTGGTCGGCCACCATGATGGCGCAGTTGTCCTCGGCTTCGCGCGTCGAGGCGCCCAGGTGCGGCAGCGCGATGACGCCCGCATGGCCGAGGAGGTCGCCGGTCGGGAAGTCGGTGACGTACCACCTCAGGTGATGGCTCTTGAGGCCCTTGAGCACCGCGTCCTCGGCGACGATGCCCTCGCGCGAGAAGTTGAGCAGCACCGCGCCGCTGCGGAACAGCTCCACGTTCTTGCCGTTGATCAAATGCTGGGTCTTTTCGCCCAGCGGCACGTGCAGCGATACGAAATGGCTGGCGCGGATCAGCTCATCGATCGACGCCGCGCGCTTCACCTGCGACGGCAGGCTCCACGCCGCCTCCACCGTGATGTGCGGGTCGTAGCCCTGCACCTGCATGCCCAGGCGGATCGCCGCGTCGGCCACCAGGCTGCCGATCTTGCCCAGGCCGACCACGCCGAGCGTGTGCCCCGGCAGCTCCGACCCGGCGAACTGCTTCTTGCCGTCTTCCACGCGCTTTTCCAGGTCGGGGGAAACGCTCAGGCCCCTGGTAAATTCGAGCGCCGGAGCAAGGTTGCGGGCCGCGATGAGGATGCCGGCGATCACCAGCTCCTTCACCGCGTTCGCATTGGCGCCCGGGGCGTTGAACACCGGCACGCCGCGCTTGGACAGCGCGGACACGGGGATGTTGTTCACCCCGGCCCCGGCGCGCCCTACGGCGCGCAGCGAAGGCCCGAATTCGAACTTGTGCAGGTCCGCCGAGCGCACCAGGATGGCCTGCGGATCCTTGGCTTCCCTCACCACCGCATAGCCCTCGGGCGGAAAGCGCTTCAGGCCCACCTGCGCGATCTGGTTGATGACCAGGATCTCGCACTTCCTGTGGCGCGCCTTAGCCATGGCTGCTTTTGAGGCGGCTTCTAGCCATGTTTATGCTCGAAGTCCTTCATGTACTCGACCAGGCGCTGCACGCCTTCGAGCGGCATCGCGTTGTAGATCGAGGCGCGCATGCCGCCCACCGAGCGGTGGCCTTTCAGCTGCACCATGCCTCGCTCGTTCGCGCCTTTCAAAAACTGCTCGTCCAAGGCGGGATTGGCGAGCGTGAACGGCACGTTCATGCGAGAGCGGTCTTCTTTCGCGACAGGATTCTTGAAGAAGCTGGAAAAGTCGAGAAAATCGTAAAGCAGCTTAGCCTTGGCGATGTTCTGCTTCTCGATCCCGGCGAGGCCGCCCTGCTGCTTCAGCCACTTGAACACCAGGCCGGCAACGTACAGGGCGTAGGTGGCCGGCGTATTGAGCATCGAGTCGGCGTCGGCCTGCAGCTTGTAGTCCATGACGCTCGGCGTGCCCTTGGCCGCCTTCCCGATGAGCTCCTCGCGCACGATGACGAAGGTGAGGCCAGCGGGGCCGGCGTTCTTCTGCGCGCCCGCATAGATCAAGCCGAATTTCGACACGTCCACGGGACGCGACAGGAAGTGGGAAGAGGCATCCGCAACGAGGGGAATGCCTTTCACATCCACCACTTCATGATATTCAACACCGCCGATGGTCTCGTTCGAGCAATAGTGAACGTACGCCGCATCCTCGCGCACGCGCCAGTCTTTCGGAGCGTAGCTGAACTTCTTGTCTTCCGAAGTGGCGGCGACGGCGGCGTCGCAGAAGCTCTTCGCCTCCTTGATCGCCTTCCTGGACCATTCGCCGGTAAGCACGTAGTCGGCCTTGCCCTTGCCGTGCAGCAGGTTCATCGGCACCTGGGCGAACTGCAGCGTGGCGCCGCCCTGCAGGAAGAGCACCTTGTAGCCTGCCGGGATGGCGAGCAGCTCGCGCAGGTCGCGCTCGGCCTCGGCCGCGATGCCGACGAACTCCTTGCCGCGATGGCTCATCTCCATCACCGACATGCCGCTGCCGTGCCAGTCGAGCATCTCGTCGCCGGCGCGCGCGAGCACTTCCGCGGGCAACATAGCCGGCCCCGCGCTGAAATTGATGAGGCGCGGACTCATCAATGAACGGTCGGGGAAGGCGGTTGCGGTTCTTCTATCTCGCCATCGGAGCCGTTGCCGTTGCGGCCGTGGCCGCCGTTTCCATTGCCGTTGCCGTTGTCCACGTCGCGCTCCTCGATGCGCTCGAGGCCCGCGAGCCGCTCGCCCTCGCCCAGCGAGATGAGCGTCACGCCCTGGGTGGAGCGCCCCTGCTCGCGGATCTGCGCGACCGCAGTGCGGATCAGCACGCCGCCGGTGGAGATCAGCATCACTTCCTCCTGGCCCTCGACCAGCACCGCGCCGACCAGCCGGCCGTTGCGCTCGGAGATCTGGATGGCGATCACGCCCTGCCCGCCTCGTCCGTGGCGCGGATATTCCGCGATCGGCGTGCGCTTGCCGAAGCCTTTAGCCGTGGCGGTCAGCACCGACTTGGGCGAGTCCGCATTCTCATCACACTTGGCGGCGAGCATGCACACCACGCGCTGCCCTTCGCCCAGGCGCATGCCGCGCACGCCGGTCGCCTGGCGCCCCATCGGGCGCACCTCGCCCTCCTCGAAGCGCACGCCCTTGCCTTCGGAGGAGAACAGCATCACGTCGAACTTGCCGTCGGTGAGCGCGGCGCCGACCAGGTAGTCGCCCGCCTCCAGGCCGACGGCGATGATGCCGCTCGGCCGCGGCCGCGAGAAATCGGCAAGCGCCGTCTTCTTCACCGTGCCGTTCGCGGTCGCCATGAACACGTAGTGGTTCTCGTCGAACTCCTTCACCGGCACCACCGCGGTGATCTTCTCGCCTTCCTCCAGCGGGAACATGTTGACGATCGGCTTGCCGCGGCTCGTGCGGCTGCCCGCCGGCACTTCGTACACCTTCAGCCAGTACAGGCGGCCGCGGTTGGAAAAGCACAGCAGGTGGTCGTGCGAGTGGGCGACGAACAGGCGCTCGATGAAGTCGTCCTCCTTCATCGCGGTGGCCATCTTGCCGCGCCCGCCGCGGCGCTGGGCGCGGTAGTCGGCGAGCGGCTGGGATTTCACGTAGCCGCCGTGCGAGAAGGTGACCACCATGTCCTGCGGCGCGATCAGGTCCTCGATCGAGATGTCCTCGGCGACGGTGATGATCTCGCTCTTCCTCTTGTCGCCGAACTCCTCCTTCAGCCTGGCGAGCTCCTCGCCGATGATCGTGGTGATGCGGCTGGGCTTGGCCAGGATGTCGAGCAGATCGGTGATGGTCTCGATCACCTCGCGGTATTCCTCGCGGATCTTGTCCTGCTCGAGGCCCGTCAGGCGCCTCAGCTGCAGCTCGATGATCGCCTGGGCCTGGTCCTCGGACAGGTGATAGCCGTCCTCTTTCAGGCCGTAGGCCTGCGGCAGGCCCTGCGGCCTGTATTGCGCCGCCCCGTCGCCGACCATCCTGCTCACCAGGTCCGACGGCCAGGGCCGCTCCATCAGGCCGCGCCTGGCCTCGGCCGCGTTGGGCGCCTTCTTGATCAGCTCGATCACCTCGTCGACGTTGGACAGCGCCAGCGCCAGGCCCTCCAGCACGTGGCCGCGCTCGCGCGCCTTGCGCAGCTCGAACACGGTGCGCCGTGTCACCACCTCGCGCCGGTGCGAGAGGAAGGCGTCGATCAAATCCTTCAGGTTGAGCAGGCGCGGCTGGCCCTCGACCAGCGCCACCATGTTCATGTGGAAGCTGTCCTGCAGCTGCGTCATCTTGTAGAGGTTGTTCAGCACCACGTCCGGGATCTCGCCGCGCTTGAGCTCGATCACCATGCGCATGCCCGACTTGTCGGACTCGTCGCGCAGGTCCGAGATGCCTTCGAGGCGCTTGTCGGTGACCAGCTCGGCGAGCTTCTCGAGCAGCGCCTTCTTGTTCACCTGGTAGGGCAGCTCATCGACGATGATCGCGGTGCGGTCGCCCTTGCCGAACTCCTCGAAATGCGTGCGCGCGCGCATCAGCACGCGGCCGCGCCCGGTGCGGTAGCCCTCGTGCACGCCGGCGATGCCGTAGATGATGCCCGAGGTGGGAAAGTCGGGCGCCGGCACGAGCTTGATGATGTCCTCGATGGCGCAATGCGGGCTGGCGAGGACGTGCAGGCAGGCGTCGACCACCTCGGCGAGGTTGTGCGGCGGGATGTTGGTCGCCATGCCGACCGCGATGCCCGAGGAGCCGTTCACCAGCAGGTTGGGGGCGCGCGTGGGCAGCACGCCCGGCTCGAGCTCCTTGCCGTCGTAGTTCGGCGCGAAATCGACCGTTTCCTTGTCGATGTCGGCGAGCAGCTCTGCCGCGATCTTCTCCAGCCGGCACTCGGTGTAGCGGTAGGCCGCGGCGGCGTCGCCGTCCACCGAGCCGAAATTGCCCTGGCCGTCGATCAGC
This sequence comes from uncultured Enterobacteriaceae bacterium, assembly GCA_964546195.1. Lineage (GTDB taxonomy): Bacteria > Pseudomonadota > Gammaproteobacteria > Burkholderiales > SG8-39 > SCGC-AG-212-J23. Next base: position 6,624 of record CAZJJC010000389.1, read on the forward strand.
GCGTAGCGCATGGAGAAGTCCTGCGCCATGCGCACCAGCGCCTCGTAGGTGGCCGAGTCGCCATGCGGGTGGTATTTGCCCAGCACCTCGCCGACGATGCGCGCGCACTTCACATAGGGGCGGTTCCAGGCGTTGTTGGCTTCGTGCATGGCGAACAGCACGCGCCGGTGGACCGGCTTCAGGCCGTCGCGCACGTCCGGGAGCGCGCGCCCGACGATCACGCTCATGGCGTAATCGAGGTACGAGCGCCGCATCTCCTCCTCGAGGCTGATCGGGAGGGTTTCTTTGGCGAAATTTTCCATCGGGGGAGGCCCGCATTTTATCATGCAAGCTCTGGTTTTCCCTCGAAAAAAGGTTGTCTCGCGCGCCATGACTGTGCTTAAATTCGAGCGCTTGCGGGAAACAAATAAAGGGAGGTCCAAGGTGACACGCACGGTGACAAGCACTCGCGCATTCATCGCCGCCGCGGCGGCCGCCATGCTGTTCGCAGGCTGCGCCACCGAGCCCGAGAAGCCGGCGCCGCCGCCTGCCCCTGCGCCCGCTCCCGCCGCGCCGCCGCCGCCACCGGTGGCCAAGCCCGCGCCGCCGCCGCCCGCGCCCAAGCCCAAGCCCATGGCGAAGCCCGAGCCGAAGAAGCCGGCGGTGATCACGCTCAGCTCCACCGAGCTGTTCGAGTTCGACAAGGCCGTGCTCACGCCCGAGGCGCGCAACAAGCTCGACACCGAGATCGTGGCGAAAGCCCGCGATCTCGCGAGCGTCGCCCACGTGCAGATCGACGGGCACGCCGACCGCATCGGCTCGCACCCATACAATCAGCGCCTGTCGGAGCAGCGCGCCGACGCGGTGCGCGCCTACCTCGTGTCCCGGGGCTTCAATGCCTCCGCCGTGGACACCATCGGCTTCGGCAAGACCCTGCCGGTGAAGTCCTGCCCGGGGCAGCTCACCGCCAAGACGCGCAAGGAGCTGATCGCGTGCCTGGCGCCGAACCGCCGCGTGGCAGTCGAGGTGAAGGGCCCGCCGCGGTAGACCCCCGTTTCCTGATCCGGCCACGCTGGCTCATCCCGGTCGAGCCGGCGGGGGCCGTGCTCGAAGGCCACGGCGTCGCCGTCAAGGCCGGGCGCATCGAGGCCATCCTGCCGCCCGGGGCGCCCGCTCCCGATTGCCCCGTCTACGACCTGCCCGAGCACCTGCTTATCCCCGGGCTGGTCAACGCCCATACGCACGCGGCGATGTCGCTCATGCGCGGGCTGTCCGACGACTTGCCGCTGATGCGCTGGCTCGAAGACCACATCTGGCCGGCCGAGCGCCAGCATGTCTCGGCCCCCATGGTGCGCGACGGCACGCTGCTCGCCTGCGCCGAGATGCTGCGCGGGGGCATCACCTGCTTCAACGAGATGTACTTCTTCCCGGGGGCGGCGCTCGAGGCCGCCCTGGCCGCGGGCATGCGGGCGGCGGTGGGCATCATCGTCATCGACTTTCCGTCCGCCTATGCCTCGGATCCGGCCGACTACCTGCGCAAGGGCCTCGCGCTGCGCGACGAGCAGCGCGACCAGCCGCTCGCGTCGTTCTGCCTGGCGCCGCACGCGCCCTACAGCGTTTCCGATGCCACCTTCCGCCAGGTGGTGACGCTGGCCGCCGAGCTGGACCTTCCGGTGCATATGCACCTGCACGAAACCCAGGACGAGATCGAGCGCTCGGTGCGAGAGCATGGCGTGCGCCCGATCGAGCGCATGCGGCGGCTCGGCGTCCTGGGCCCTGGGCTGATCGCGGTGCACGCGGTGCACCTGGACAAGAGCGAGATCGGGCTTCTGGCAAGCCACGCCTGCTCGGTCGCGCATTGCCCCTCGTCCAATCTGAAGCTCGCCAGCGGCTTCGCCCCGATCGAAGCGCTGCGCAAAGCCGGCGTCAACGTCTGCCTCGGGACCGACGGCGCGGCGAGCAACAACCGGCTCGATCTCCTTCAGGAGATGCGCACCGCGGCGCTGCTCGCCAAGGCGGTGGCGCGCGATGCGGAGGCGATGCCGGAGCACGCGGCGCTGCGCGCCGCCACGCTGGCCGGCGCGCAGGCGCTGGGGCTGGGCAGCGTCATCGGGTCGATTGAGCCGGGCAAGGCGGCCGATCTCACCGCCATCGCGCTGCGCGGGCCCGAGCTGACGCCCTGCTACGACCCGGTTTCCCACCTCGTGTACGCCGCCGGCCGCGAGCACGTCACGCATGTCTGGGTGAACGGCGAGTTGCGCGTACGCGACGGTGAGCTGCAAAACGGCTTCTCCGGCTTGGACACCCGCTGGCGGATATGGGAGAATGCTTTCAAGAGCCACGCAGACTCCTGATGCAAATCAGGATTTCCATAACAAAAGGCGGGGAGCGAATGATAAAGAACCTATTTGCAGTGCTCGTGGCAGCGGCTTTTGCGGTCGCCTGCGCCACCACCGAAGAACCCAAGCCGGCGCCGCCACCACCCGCGCCTGCCCCGAAACCCGCCCCCGCCCCCGAGCCCAAGCCCGCGCCGCCACCGCCCGCGCCCAAGCCGGCTCCGGAGAAGCCCAAGCCGGTCGCCGAGAAAATTACCTTCGCCGCCGACGTGCTGTTCGACTTCGACCGGGCGGTGATCAAGCGCGAAGGCATGTCCAAGCTCGACGACCTGTCCAACAAGATGCGCGGCATCAACCTCGAGGTGGTGATCGCCATAGGCCACGCCGACTCGATCGGCTCCGATGCCTACAACCAGCGGCTGTCGGTGCGCCGCGCCGAATCGGTGAAGGCCTACCTGGTGTCGAAGGGCATCGAGCCCAACCGCATCTACACCGAAGGCAAGGGCGAGAAGCAGCCGGTCGCCGACAACAAGACGCGCGACGGCCGCGCCAAGAACCGGCGCGTCGAGATCGAGGTCATCGGCACTCGCAAGAACTAGAAAGTTTCGTCGCAACAGAAAACCCCGCTGCGGCGGGGTTTTTTGTTTTAATACCCGCGTGAACGCAGATCCGGCCGAGCTCGAGAAATTCAGCGCTCTCGCCCACCGCTGGTGGGACCCCGAGGGCGAGTTCCGGCCGCTGCACGACATCAATCCGCTGCGCCTCGAATGGATCGCCGGCCATGCCGCGCTCGAGGGCGCGGCGGTGCTCGACGTCGGCTGCGGCGGCGGC
>CAZJJC010000390.1:0-2250 GCA_964546195.1 uncultured Enterobacteriaceae bacterium
GCATCCCGGTCGAGAAGACCGCCTACCAGATCAATCAGCTGTGCGGCTCGGGGCTGCGCACCGTGGCGCTCGGCTACCAGGCCATCAGGCTCGGCGACAGCGGCATCGTGGTCGCCGGCGGCCAGGAATCGATGAGCCTCGCGCCGCACGCCATGATGGGCTCGCGCGAGGGCTTCCGCATGGGCGACGCCAAGCTGGTCGACACCATGATCGTCGACGGCCTGTGGGATGTGTACAACCAGTACCACATGGGCGTCACCGCCGAGAACGTGGCGAAGGAGTACGCGGTGACGCGCGAGGAGCAGGACGAGTTCGCGCTCGCCAGCCAGAACAAGGCCGAAGGCGCGCAGAAGGCCGGCCGGTTCCGGGACGAGATCGTCCAGGTCGAGATCCCCTCGAAAAAGGGGCCGGTGGTTTTCGCCGACGACGAGTATCCGCGCCACGGCGCGACGCTCGAGAGCCTGAAGAGCCTCAAGCCGGCGTTCGACAAGAACGGCACCGTGACGGCGGGCAACGCCTCGGGCCTCAACGATGGCGCCGCAGCCGTTGTTTTATGTAATTCAAGAAAACTGAAGGAATTGGGGCTGAAGCCGCTGGCGCGCATCAAGGCGTTCGCGTCGGCCGGCGTCGATCCGAAATACATGGGCATGGGGCCGGTGCCGGCGTCCAAGCGCTGCCTCGCGCGCGCCGGCTGGGAGCCGAAGGACCTCGATCTCATGGAGATCAACGAGGCGTTCGCCGCGCAGGCCATCGCGGTGAATCGCCAGATGGGCTGGGACACGAGCAAGGTGAACGTGAACGGCGGCGCGATCGCGCTCGGTCATCCGATCGGCGCTTCGGGCGCGCGCGTGCTGGTCACGCTGCTCCACGAAATGCAGAAGCGCGGCGCAAGACGCGGCCTCGCTTCGCTGTGCATCGGGGGCGGCATGGGGGTCGCCCTCGCAGTCGAACGCTAGAAAGGAAAAGATGAAGCTTGATTTGATGGAAGCATCGCAGGAGGAAGCCTGGCGCGATCGCGCGAGGCCGGTGATCCGGCGCATCGTGTTCGTCTCGGGCGGCATGGGGGGCATCGGCAGCGCGCTGTGCCGGCGCTTCGCGCAGTCGGGGCACACCGTGGTGGCGGGCTGCCTGCCGGGCTACGAGAAGAAGAAGGAATGGCTCGACGCCATGCGCGCCGAGGGCTTCAAGGTGCACGCCGCGGAGGGCGACGTCGCCGATTTCGATTCCTGCGCCGAGATGTTCTACAACATCCGCGCGGTGATCGGCCCGGTCGAGGTGCTGGTGAACAATGCCGGCATCACGCGCGACGCGGTGTTCAAGCGCATGACCGAGCAGGACTGGATGGCGGTGATCAACACCAACCTGAACAGCGTGTTCAACGTGACGCGCCAGGTGATCGACGGCATGAGCGAGCGCGGCTGGGGGCGCATCATCAACATCTCCTCGGTGAACGCGCTCAAGGGCCAGTTCGGCCAGACCAACTACTCGGCGGCGAAAGCCGGCATGGCGGGCTTCGCCAAGGCGCTGGCGCAGGAGGTCGTCAAGAAAGGGGTGACGGTCAACACCGTGTCGCCGGGCTATGTCGAGACCGACATGGTGAAGGCGATCAAGCAGGAGATCCGCGACCAGATCATCGCCGCCATCCCGATGGGGCGCCTCGCGCAGCCCGAGGAGATCGCCGCGGTGGTCTCCTTCCTCGCCTCCGAGGAGGCCGGCTACATCACCGGCGCGAACATCTCGGTCAACGGCGGAATGCATATGATGTAAAAGTCGATGTAGACTCCCCCTTCCCCAGGAGGAGCGTATGGCACAGCAGCGTATCGCGGTCGTCACCGGCGGCATGGGCGGCCTCGGCGAGACGATCTCCACCAAGATGGCCGACGCGGGCTACCGCGTGGTGGTGACCTATTCGCCGGCCAACACGAAGTACAAGTCGTGGCTCGAGGAGATGAAGGGCCGCGGCTATGCCTTCGCGGCCTTTCCGGTCGACGTGGTCGACTACGAGGACTGCGCGCGCAAGATGAGCACCGTCCAGGGCGAATGCGGCCCGGTCGACATCCTGGTCAACAACGCCGGCATCACGCGCGACATGACCTTCAAGCGCATGACCAAGGGCGACTGGGACGCGGTGATGCGCACCAACCTCGACTCCTGCTTCAACATGACCAAGCAGGTGATGGACGGGATGCTCGAGCGCGGCTGGGGCCGCGTCATCAACGTCTCGTCGGTGAACGGCCAGAAGGGCGCCTT
>CAZJJC010000391.1:0-2070 GCA_964546195.1 uncultured Enterobacteriaceae bacterium
AGCACGATGGCATAGTCGAGCGTTTCCGTGCGGTGCATGCCCGGGGCGGCAATATGCCGTGATGTTCAGAAGTACCGTCTTTCGCTTCGATGCGCGCCGGGCTTTCCGCGGTTCGCCAGACATTGACCGCGCGATAATCGGGCCGCCCGGAGACGGTGCGGATGGCCGTGGCCGGCGCGTCCTCGATGATGCGCGAGCGGCCTTTGACGTCGTCGGCAGTGACGAGGCGCCGGATATCGGGCAGATTCATGGTCTTTCTCGCCAAGAAAACCTTGAAATCGACACTGTACAGCGGCTTCGCGCCCCTGCTCGCCGCGCGCGTGCCCTTCTATTACGGCTGGGTCGTCCTCGCCTGCCTGTGCTTCGCCGGCTTCTCGCGACAGGGCCCGGCGCTCGCGACCCTGTCGATCTTCGTCGAGCCGCTGACCAGCGAATTCGGCTGGTCGCGCACCGCCTTGTCGGGGGCGGTGTCGCTCGGCGGCGTGCTCGCCGCGCTGGTCTCGCCGCTCATCGGCCCGCTGCTCGACCGGCGCGGCTCGCGCCTGGTGCTGTGCCTTGCCGTGCTGGTGAACGCCGCCGCCTTGATGCTGCTGTCGCTGACGCCGTCCTTGCTGGTGTTCTATGTGCTCTTCTGCATCGCGCGCATGAACTGGGCCGGCCCCTTCGACATCGGCATCTATGGCGCGCTCAACAACTGGTTCGTCGAGCGCCGGGCGTTCGCCACCTCGCTCGCCACGCTGGCGCAGATGGCGGGCCTGGTGGCGATGCCGCTCATCGCGCAGTTCGCCATCGTGCACGACGGCTGGCGCGCCGGCTGGCTGGCGCTCGGAATCCTGACGCTGCTCGTGGGATTCGTGCCTGCATGGCTGTTCCTCGCGCGCCGGCCGGAAGATCTCGGCCTCACCCCCGACGGCGCCAGCGCCGCGGCCTCGAGCGCCTCGCCCGCTTCCGTGGAAGCGCGGTTCTCGCGCGCCCAGGCCGTGCGCACGCCCGCCTTCTGGCTGCTCATGCTCTACACGGTGCTGGTCTATCCGGTGCAGGCCGGCGTGAGCCTGCACCAGGCGCCGCATCTTATCGAACGCGGCCTCAGCCCGACCACGGCCGCCGCGATCGTCGCCTGGTTCTCGCTGATGTCGGGGCTCGCGGTGCTGGCCTGCGGCTTCCTGCCGCGGCGGCTGCCGATCCGGTTCGCGATGTCGCTCGCCGGGATATTGCTCGCGCTCGGTGCGCTGCTCATGACCCGCATCGCCGCGCCGGGCGAGGGCTACCTCGCCGCCGCGCTCTTCGGGCTGGGCGTGGGCGGCGTGCTGACCCTGCTGCCCATCGCCTGGGCCGATTACTTCGGGCGCGCCAACTTCGGCGCGATCCGCGGCCTCGCGCTGTCGGCGCAGGTGCTGGCGCAGGCCGCAGGGCCGCTGCTCTCGGGGGCGCTGCGCGACCTCACCGGTGACTACGCGCTGGCGCTGTATTGCTTCGCCGGCCTGTCGGTCCTGAGCGCCGCCGCGGCCCTCGCGGCCCGCCGTCCTACAACGGTTGGCGCGCGATCCTGAGGCGCACCGCGCGCATGTCGTCGCCGCGCAGCTCGCGCAGCGCGTAGCGCGTGAATTCGGCGGTGACGTCCTTGCGCCAGTAAAGATCGAGGTCGGTGTTGTCCAGCGGCTTGGCGCGCGAGCCCACCAGGCGCGCCGCCTCCTCGATCACCTCGTCGGAGAGCGGCTTGCCTTTCAGGAACTCGTTCGCCCTGTCGACCAGGAACGGCCGCGAGGCCACCGCGCCCAGCGCGATCTTCGTTTCCCCGTCCGCGCGGACCGCGGCGCCGACGCCGAGCACCGGAAAATCGAATGCGCCGCGCCGGCGCAGCTTCCAGTAGGTGCTCCTGATGCTTTGGGACAGCCTGATTTCGGTGAGGATCTCGTCGGGACGGCGCTTCAGATAATCGATGCCGTCGTTGTTGTAGAAATCCTCCAGCGCCACCTCGCGCTCCTCCTTTGAAGAAACCAGTTTCACCGAAGCACCCAGGGCCATCAACGCCGGCGCGCAGTCGGTGGACGAGGCGGCGACGCAGCGCTT
>CAZJJC010000392.1:0-5856 GCA_964546195.1 uncultured Enterobacteriaceae bacterium
CGACTTCGACGTCGAGCGGCGGGGCTTCTTCACCAGCCGGAAGGGAAACTACGAGGTGGTCGAGGTCATGGGCCTCTACTGGCACTTCGTCGATCTGGTGTGGGTGTTCATCTTCGCCTTCTTCTATCTCTGGTAAGGCAAATCATGGCGCACGCGCAGGGACAGCAGCATGCCGCCCAAGGACAGCAGCATGCGCACGTGGAAGGACAGCAGCATCCGATCGGCATTTACCTCAAGATCTGGGGACTGCTCTTCGTTCTCAGCGCCATGTCGTATGCGGTCGACTACTTCCACTTTCAGGGTTACCTGAGGTGGTTTCTGATCATCGTATTCATGCTGCTGAAGGCAGGGCTGATCGTCGCCGTCTTCATGCACATGATGTGGGAGCGGCTGGCGCTGACGTATGCCATTCTGGTCCCAACGCTGCTGTTGCTGGTGCTGGTGGGCATCGGGGCGCTCGAAGGGGACTACACCTTCTTCACGCGGGGAGTGTTTTTCGTGAAGCAATTGCTGTAGCGTCGCCGAATCGAACCCGGCGCAGCCACCTGTCCTCGAACTGTTTCCTTACTACAAGAACCGCCAATGGCTAAGAAAAGCTATGCGATGCACGTTGCGATGATTCTGGGGAGCAGCGCTGCGCTGCTGGTGTTCATATTCATCCTCGTGGCCCATCACCGCGACATCCCCGACAGGGTCAGAATGGAAGGCGGCGCGCTGCTGGCCAGCGGCTCGAGCGTCGCCGAGCGGATCAAACCCGTCGGCGAGATCGCCTTCGCTACGGCGCAGACCGGGCAGGCGCCTGCGAAGAAGGCGCAGGCCGCGGCGACGCCCGACCGCGACGGGCAACAGGTCTACCAGGCGAGCTGCGTCGCCTGCCACGATGCCGGCATCGCGGGCGCGCCGAAACTGGGTGACAAGGGCCAGTGGGCCAAGCGCATCGCCAAGGGCCTCGACGCGCTCTACGCCAGCTCCGTCAACGGGATACAGGGGAGCACGGGCGTGATGCCGGCCAAAGGCGGCAACCCGGCGCTGAGCGACGCCGAGGTCAAGGCCGCCGTCGATTACATGGTGGCGCGGTCCAAATAGGCGCTACTGGCGCACCGCGAAGGTGACCGGTAAGACCAGGCCGCCTTGAAATTCCAGCTTGACGACGACCACGTCGCCGGCGCGCAGCGCCTGTTTCGGGTTCATCAGCATCAGATGATTGCCGCCCGGCGCGAAGATCAGGCTCGCGTTGGGCGCAAGCTCGATCTGTGACAGGTGCTCCATGCCCGCCATGCCGTGCCTGACGCTCGTGCGGTGCATCATCACGCTCTCGAACCCGCTACTGCTCGCGGCTGCCAGCACTTGCGGCCGTGATGTGCTGTTTCGCAGCTCCAGGTAGCCCGCCATCAGGGTCGCGCCGGGCGGTGCTTCCCTGATCCACGCATCACGTGTGGAAACGCCCGCTGCCTTACCCGCACCTCCTCCTTCAAGCTCGCGCACCACTTTGAAGCGCTTGCTGATCGGCTCCGCATCAAGGGGCGGCGTGAACACGGCGTGATGCCGGCCTCGCGGATCCACCAGAAATACCGCCGTGCTGTGATAGACGGGATAGTTCTCCACGCCCGGTGTGATCGCAACCCGATAGGTCGCGCCCAGCTGGCCGGCCAGGCTGGCGATCTGCGCGTTGTCCCCCGTCACGCCGACAAAGCCCGCATCGAAATAGTCCACATACTGCCTGAGCTTGCTCGCGGTATCGCGATTTGGATCTACCGAGACGAAGACGAACTGGATATTTTCGGCGCCGACCGTGCTTTTGGCGATGTTCTCGCGCGCGCGGGCCAGTACCGCCAGGGTCGTCGGGCAGACGTCGGGGCAATGGGTGAAGCCGAAAAAAAGAAATGACCATTTACCCTTCAGGCTTTGAAGGTCAAACACGCGATTCCCGTCATCGGTGAGCGCAAAGGCCGTCAACGGCTTCGGGTCAGGGAACACTGTAATCACCTGGTCCGGCAGCAACGTGGCTCGCGAATCGTATGCCCGATCGATGTCGGCGAGCCACACTCCGGCAAGCACCGCGAGCAGCGCGACGGCTGTTACCATGATGCTGAAGTGGAGAGAAATTCTGTTCATGATTGCTCGATGAGGAAATTCCGAGTCCGCCGCCGATTACGCCGCGGCGCGTGCCTTCAGGATACTCCTTGCGGCCGTGCCCCTCCTCCTGAGCTGCTCGCCGCCATCGAGGGCACGCACCTGTCGAGAACCTCGCCTGGGGAGTTTCCGGGCGAGCGCGGCGACCCCAATTCGGGGGTGGGATGAGATTCCTGGCGCTTGCCAGCCTCGGCCTGACTTTCGCGGTCGTGGTGGTCGGCGCTTACGTGCGCCTGTCCGACGCCGGCCTGGGCTGCCCCGACTGGCCGCTGTGCTACGGCCGTGCGCTTCCGGGCGAAATGACCGACGGCGACGCCCTCGCCAAGGCATGGAAGGAAATGGGCCATCGCTACCTCGCGGGAATCCTCGGCATCCTGATTCTCGTCCTGGGCCTGACTGCCTGGCGGCTAAGGCGTTCTCGTCGGCTGGCGACGGCGATCTTCGTGCTTACGGTATTCCAGGCAACCCTGGGCGCCTGGACGGTGACGATGCTGCTGAAGCCCGCGATCGTGACCGCGCATCTGCTGGGCGGCATGGCCATTCTCGCGCTGCTGGTGTGGCTTGCCCTTTCGCAGTACAGGTTTGTCCCGGAACCGAGGTGCTTGGGGCTGCGCCCGGCGGGCCTGACCGGGCTGGCGGTCGTGGCAGTACAGATCGCGCTCGGCGGCTGGGTCAGCGCCAACTATGCCGCGCTCGCCTGTCCGGATCTTCCGCTGTGCCTGGGCGAGGCGTTGCCGCCCATGGATTTCGGCAACGCCTTCCACGTGGTGCGCGAGCTCGGCCAGGCGCCCGACGGCACGCTCCTCGAGCGCGAGGCGCTCACCGCGATCCACTGGAGCCATCGCGTGTTTGCCCTCGTCGTGCTGCTCGCCGTGGGATGGGCCGCAGCGCGCGCGCGCCACCTGGCGAAGACCTTGGCAGCCACCATCGCTGCGCTGCTCGTGATTCAGTTTTCGCTCGGGATCGCCAATGTCGCCTTCAGCCTGCCCCTGCCCCTTGCCGCCGCCCACAATGCCGGCGCGGCGCTTCTTCTGATCAGCCTCGTCGTGCTAAACTTTTTTGCTTTCCGCGGCTTGCGTCCCTCCCGGTGACTACCCAGGTTCTTCCCCAAAGCTTCGCGCAGCAAGCCCGGTCGTTTCTCGCCCTGACCAAGCCGCGCGTGGTGTCCCTGATCGTCTTTACCGCGGTCATCGGCATGTTCCTTGCCACGCCCGCGATGGTGCCGCTGCAGGTCCTGCTTGCCGGCACGCTCGGCATCGCTCTGGTCGCGGGCGCGGCGGCGGCGGTCAACTGCCTGGTCGAGCAGAGGATCGACGCGCTGATGACGCGCACCCGCGCCCGGCCGCTGCCGCGCGGGCAGGTGACCGCGCTGCAGACGCTCGCCTTCGCCGGCATCGTGGGCGGCGCGGGGCTTGTCATTCTCTACCAGTGGGTCAACGCGCTCACCATGTGGCTGACGCTCGCCACGTTCGTGGGCTACGCCGTCGTGTACACGGTGATCCTGAAGCCGCGCACGCCGCAGAACATCGTCATCGGCGGCGCTTCCGGCGCGATGCCGCCGGTGCTCGGCTGGGCGGCGGTGACCGGCGAGGTCAGCATCGAGGCGATGCTGCTTTTCCTGATCATCTTCGCCTGGACGCCGCCGCACTTCTGGTCGCTGGCGCTGTACCGGACCGAGGATTACGCGCGCGCCGGCGTGCCGATGCTGCCGGTCACGCACGGCAAGGCCTACACCCGCCTGCAAGTGCTGCTGTACACGCTGATCCTGTTCGCGGTGAGCCTGCTGCCCTACGCGATCCGCATGAGCGGGCTGCCGTACCTGCTCGCGGCGCTGTTCCTGGGGGGAATCTTCCTGGTCTACGCGCTGCGCATCTATTTCGCGTACAGCGACGCGGTGGCGCAGAAAACCTTCCGTTACTCGATCGTCTACCTGGCGTTCCTCTTTGCCGCGCTTCTGGTCGATCATTACCGCTAGCCTTCTGGCTGCGGCCTGCGCCGACGAGCCGAGGTTCAAGAGCACCGACATCACCGGGGTCGATTACGGCAAGTCGCTGCAGCTCACCGACCATGCCGGCCGCGCGCGCACGCTGGAGGATTTCCGCGGCAAGGCGGTGGTGCTGTTCTTCGGCTTCACCCACTGCCCCGACGTCTGTCCCACCACGCTCGGCGATATCTCCGGCGCTTTGAAGCAGCTGGGGCCGGACGCGGACCGCGTGCAGGTGCTCTTCGTCACCGTCGACCCGGAACGCGACACGAAAGAGGCGCTCGCCCGGTACGTGACCGCGTTCGATCCGCGCTTTCTCGGCCTGTACGGCGACGCCGCCGCCACCCGGCAGGCGGCGCAGGAATTCAAGATCTACTACGAAAAGAGAAAGACGGCGGATTCCTACAGCGTCGACCACAGTGCGCAGAGCTACGTTATAGACCCGCAGGGAAGGCTGCGGCTGCTCGTGCGGCACGAGCGCATAGGGTCGGACCTGGCGGCCGACCTCAGGACGCTCCTGGAGTAGCGGGGGACGCTGCTGGAGGAGCGGGCCTAGGCCGGCGCGGGCAGGGCCTTGCGCATCTTCTGGAGCGCCTTGGCCTCGATCTGGCGGATGCGCTCGGCCGAGACACTGAATTCCGCGGCGAGGTCGTGCAGCGTCGCCGGGTCCTTCTCGCGCAGCCAGCGGGCCTCGACGATGCGGCGGCTGCGGGGGTCGAGGCTCCTCAGCGCCGCATCCAGCCCGCTCGCGCGCTGCTCTACGGACTCCTTGGCCTCGAGCAGCCGCAGCGGCTCGGCTTCGCGGTCGGCGGCGAGGTAGCTCGCCGGCGCGTAGGCGTCTTCGTCGTCGTGCTCGGCTTCGAACGCGATCTCCTGCCCGGAGAGCCGTGTCTCCATCTCGACCACTTCCTCGGGCTTGACGCGCAGCTCCGAGGCGACGCGCTCGACGTCATCGGGGCTGAGGGGAGCGAGGCCGCGCTTCATGGAGCGCAGGTTGAAGAAAAGCTTTCTCTGCGCCTTGGTCGTCGCGACCTTCACCAGGCGCCAGTTGCGCAGGATGTATTCGTGCATCTCCGCCTTGATCCAGTGGATGGCGAAGGACACCAGCCGCACGCCGCGCTCCGGATCGAAGCGCTTTACCGCCTTCATCAGGCCGATGTTGCCTTCCTGGATCAGGTCGGCGTGCGGCAGGCCGTAGCCGAGGTAGCCGCGCGCCACCGCCACCACCAGCCTGAGGTGCGACAGCACCAGTTGGCGCGCCGCGTCGAGGTCGCCGTCGCGCTGGTAGCGCCGCGCATAGTCAAGCTCCTGCGCCGCGCTGAGGAGCGGGAAGCGCTTCACCGACTGGACGTAGGCCTCGAGGCTGCCCGCCGCCATCGGCATCGGCAGCGCCACCGGCAGGGTCTGGACGGAACGCATCATCTACCTCCTTGGCGTGATCTTAGCACTCCAGATATTGGAGTGCTAAGGGGCCTCAATGTTCCCGCGGCGAATGCATGGTCAATAAGCATAGTAGGCGGTTTTAGCGTAAGTATCTGCTAACTGACAGAAGCGCGCCGAACCATCCGAGGAGTGCCGAGAAGAGGGCGACGGCGAAAGCGTCCCGCGCCGGCAGGAACTCGAGCGCGAAGCTCGAGCCGTAGGCCTGGGCGAGATCTCGCACCCCGAGATTCAGCACCCAAAGCCCCGCCCACAGGATGACCAGGGCCAGCAGGCCCCCCGCCAGGCCCTGCAGGACC